>JBIQKN010000135.1:0-4386 GCA_044506565.1 Sphingomonadales bacterium
CCATTGACGATGGTCCCTCCGTTCGGGTGCAGCACCTGGCCCGACATATACGAGGAATCCTCACAGGCGAGGAAGAGGAAAGCAGGCGCGACTTCGTTGGGCTGGCCCGGGCGGCCCATCGGGGTGTTCTCGCCGAAGTCTTCGAGCTTCTCCGGGCTGGCGCCGCCGCAGGGATTGAGCGGGGTCCAGATCGGCCCCGGCGCGACCGCGTTGACCCGGATGCCGTCGCCGACGAGCTGTTCCGACAGCGAGCGGGTGAAGGCGGTGATCGCGCCCTTGCTGGCGCTGTAGTCGAGCAGTTCCTTGCTGCCCTTGTACATGACGATGCTCGTGCAGTTGACGATCGCCGCCCCTTCCCTGAGGTGCGGCCGCGCGGCCTGGGTCAGGTAGAACATCGCGTAGATGTTGGTCTGGAACGTGCGCTGCAACTGTTCCGGGGTGATGTCGCGGATGTCCTTGTCGGGATGCTGCTCACCGGCGTTGTTGACCAGCACGTCGAGCCGGCCCCACTTGCCGACCGTCTCGTCGACCAGCCGCTGCGCGACCTCGGGATCGCCGAGGTCGCCGGCGAAAGTCAGCGCCTCGCTGCCCTCGGCCTCGACCGCCTCGGCGGTGATCCGCGCGTCGTCGTGCTCCTCGAGGTAGGCGATCGCGACCCTGGCGCCCTCGCGCGCGAACAGCACCGCGGTCGCCCGGCCGATGCCGCTGTCGCCGCCGGTGACGATCGCCACCTTGCCTTCGAGCCGGCCCGAGCCCGGATAGCGCGGCTGCCATTCGGGCTGCGGATCGAGCCCGGTCTCGTGGCCGGGCAGCCTGGGTTCCTCGTCCGTCTCGCGGACGTGGGCCTTGTCGACGGTCTGGGTGTCATCGGTCATGGCGAAAATCCTTTCGCCGGACCAATGAGCGGGCGGGCGCCCGCGTTCCGTCAGCCGAGCCCGAGCGCGGCCTTGTAGGTGTCGAGAATCGCTTCCATCTCGCGGCGGTCGTCGGGCTTCATCTTCCGCAAGCGGACGATCTGGCGCATGATCTTGACGTCGTAGCCGACCGCCTTGGCCTCGGCGTAGACGTCGCGGATATCGTCGGCGATGCCCTTCTTCTCCTCTTCGAGACGCTCGACGCGCTCGATCAGCAGACGCAGGCGGTCGTCGGTGGCTTCGGCCATCGGTCATTATCTCCAGTCGGTTCCGAGAATCGGTCGCCCGCTCGATAACCAGCCGCCGCGCGCGGGTGAACGGGTGTGGAGAACTTTTTCCAGTCCGCCGCGTCGGGATCAGGTGCCCTGGTTGCGCGCCAGGCTCGCCTCCATCCAGGCGATCTGCTCGGGGGTCGCCTCGGTCTGGAAGCGGCGTTTCCATTCGTCCATCGGCATGCCGTGGATGACCTCGCGCGCGGCGCCCTTGTCGCCCGGGTAACCGGCCTCGCGGATCCAGTCGGCGAGGCAGTTGCGGCAGAAGCCGGCGAGGCCCATGAGGTCGATGTTCTGCGCGTCGTGGCGGTGGCGCAGGTGCCGCACCAGGCGGCGGAAAGCGGCGGCCGCGACGGCGTCGGGCAGGTCGTCGAGCGGGTCGGTCATGGCGGTCCTCGAAATCTAGGCGTTGTCTTGTCGCGAAGCTCTGCCATAGGGCGCGGGGGAATGACGACAAAGCTCGAACCGCGCGGCCGCAAGGTCAAGATTCTCGCCACGGTCGGTCCGGCGAGCCGCGACCCCGACATGCTGCGGCGCCTGTTCAGGGCCGGTGCCGATGCCTTCCGCGTCAACCTCAGCCACGGCGATCACGAGACGCACGCGGCGACGATCCGCGCGATCCGCGCGCTCGAGAAGGAATTCAACCGCCCGATCGCGGTGCTGTGCGACCTGCAGGGCCCGAAGCTGCGCGTCGGCACTTTCGCCGAAGGGCAGGCGGTGATCCCGCACGGGCACGCGTTCACGCTCGATCGCGACCCCACGCCGGGCGACGCCACGCGCGTGCAGCTGCCGCACCCCGAGCTGTTCGACGTGCTCCAGGTCGGCCAGCGACTGCTGGTCAACGACGGCAAGATCCGCCTGCGGGTGACCGCGGCGACGCCAAACCGGATCGCCTGCGTCGCGGAAGTCGGCGGAGTGATCTCCGACCGCAAGGGCGTCAACGTGCCCGACGCCGAAGTGCCGATCCCGGCGCTGACCGAGAAGGACCGGCTCGATCTCGCCTTCGCGCTCGAGAACGGCGCCGACTGGATCGGGCTGAGCTTCGTCCAGCGCCCCGAGGACCTCGCCGAGGCGCGGCGGCTGATGGGCGGCCGCGGCGCGCTCTGCGCCAAGATCGAGAAACCGCAGGCGGTCCGCCGGCTCGACGAGATTCTCGAGCTCGCCGACGGGGTGATGGTCGCGCGCGGCGATCTCGGCGTCGAGCTCAACCCCGAGGAAGTGCCGCCGCTGCAGAAGCGCATCGTCAACGCCACGCGCCTCACCGGCAAGCCGGTGATCGTTGCCACGCAGATGCTCGAATCGATGATCGAGAGCCCGGCGCCGACCCGCGCCGAGGTGTCCGACGTCGCCAACGCGGTCTACGACGGCGCCGACGCGGTGATGCTGTCGGCCGAGACCGCGGCGGGCCAGTGGCCCGAGGAAGCGGTCATGATGATGGATTCGATCGGCCGGCAGGTCGAGCGCGACGAGGCCTATCGCCAGCGGGTGCGGCTGCTCGACACGCGCCCCGATCCGACCATCGCCGACGCGCTCGCACACGCCTGCCTGACGATCGCCGACACGGTCGAGGTCAGCGCGATCACGGTGTTCACCTCGAGCGGCCAGAGTGCCCGGCGGGTGACGCGCGAACGCCCGTCGGTCCCGGTGCTGGTGCTGACGCCGTCGGTCACCGTGGCGCGCCGCGTGGCGCTGCTGTGGGGCACGCACCCGGTGGCGACGCGCGACATCGGCAGCTTCGAGGAGATGATCGGCAAGGGCAAGCGCATGGCGCTGCGCCACGGGCTCGGCGCGGCGGGAGGCAAGCTCGTGGTCATGGCCGGGGTGCCGTTCGGCATCTCGGGCGCCACCAACCTGGTGCACGTCGTCACCCTCGTGGGCGACGAGCTCGAGAACCACGCGAACTGACCGCCGGTCGCGCGCCTGCGCCCGGTCGCCGCTTCGGTCTTGCCCCGCATCTGGCGCAGGCTTTGCTGGCGGCCCGCCGCAAGGAGATGCCGATGCGTGTTCGCCCGCCAGCGCTTGCCCTGCTGCTGACCGCGTCGTGGTGCCTGGCGTCGGCAGCGGCCGCCCAGCAACCCTGGATCGATGCCGGACAGCAGGCGATGATCCAGCACTACAACAACCTGATCGAGCAGCAGTCGACACCCGACCAGGAGGATGCCGTCGAAGAGGTGCGGCGACGGCCGGAGCCTGCCGAGGACGTCGCAGACGAGCGTTGCGACCCCGAGGCGGTAAGGGCGAAGCTGCGTCCCGAGTACGAGCGGCGGCTGCAGTCCGAAGGCGCTTCGGCGGCCGAGTCATGGCTGAGAGAGCAGGCCGAAGAGGCAGGCCGTTACGCCGCCCGCAACTGCTGATCCGTGCTCAGGCTACGGCGGCGCGCTTCTCGGCGAGCAGCGCGTCGAGATCGTCGGGCAGCTCGAAATAGCCGCCCGACAGCGCGTCGTATCGCCCCGAAGCCAGGTCGAGGCAGCGCTGCGCGCAGCGGGCGAGGTCGGGATCCTCGCCGTAGGCGTGCGGCACGTTCTCGATCCGCTCGATCAGCGGCTTGAAGTACTTGCGCGCGTCGGGATCGGCCGCCGTGTCGCGCGCCAGCTGCGTGGCGGCGAACCCCGGGTCGATCGCGAACACCGCGACACGGGTGCCGGCGAGCTCGGCGGCGGCCTCGGCGACCAGCCGGTTCTGGGCGATCTTGCCCGTGCAGTAGGCCGAGAGGTTCGGCGCCACGAGCCGGCTGGCGATCGCCGAGACGCAGATCACCCGGCCGAAATCGCGCGCGACCATGGTCTGCAGGATGTAGTGCATGAACAGCATCGGCGCGCGGATGTGCACCGCCTGCGCGCGCCACCATTCCTCGGGGCTGACCTGCCAGATCGGGCCGAACGGCCCGGGCACACCGGCGTTGTTGACCAGCAGATCGATCGGACCGAGCAGTTCCTCGGTCTTGCGCACGGCGCCCTCGACCGAGGCGGGGTCGGTGACGTCGCAGCGCACGCCGATCGCATGCCCGCCCCTGCCGCGGATCGCCTGCGCGACCTCGTCGAGCTGGGCCAGCGAGCGCGCGAGAAGCGCCACCGCGGCGCCCTCGGCGGCGAAGCGCTCGGCGATCGCCCGGCCGAACCCGCGGCCCGCGCCCGTCACCAGCGCCACCTGTCCTTCGAGTATGCCCATGAAGCTCTCCTGAGGACCAGCAGCTATCGCGC
>JBIQKN010000136.1:0-4299 GCA_044506565.1 Sphingomonadales bacterium
GCGACGGACGGCGAGGCCGGCGCTGGCCCTGGGCGTCACAGGGTTGCCTTGCGTGCGATCGGTGCGAACGGCTGGAGGGGCGCGACGCATGACCTCCGGCTCGGCCCTGCGGTGCGCGGGGGTTGGCGGGCAGGGCTCGCAAGTCGCCGCCTTACCGGGGCGGGCCGGTGCGGCGGTGAGGTTCCGCCGCGGCCCGTCCGCGCATCCTGGGCGGACACCCGTCGGATGTCCGAGGGGCACCGGCCTGCTTGTGCGGGAGCGAGGCCTGACGCGTTCACGCCCGCACCCGTCGCGTGCCGGGCTAACCTGGCGGCGGGGTATATAACCTATATGGTTCGTTTTGTCAAGTAGGAAGGACCTGTTGAGTGCTAGCGTCCTTCGGCAGGCTCGGGACGAGCGCCCTCGGGAGAAGAAGCAGAAGCCTCGTTCTCGGCCGCCTCGGCCCGCTGCACGCGCCCTCCGGCGCGGCACCAGTTGACGAACTCGCCCGGGATCCGGCTGCCGCCGATCAGCAGCGTTCCCCCTCCCGGCAGCGTGGCCTCGAGCTCGCGCGGGCCGGTGAACACGTCGAGCTGCGGATCGCCGGCCGGGAAGCGGCCCTCCCAGCGCCACTCGCCGTCGGACAGCGCCGCATCGACCTTGAAGCGCGAGATCGTGCCGTTGCCGATCACCGGGAGGAGCGCCTTGAGCCCGGGCCTCGATGGCGCGTGGCGCACGAGCACCAGCGTCGCCGGCGTCTCGCGCAGGTTGCAGGCCAGCGTCAGCAGGGGCCGGCCATCGGCAGGGGCGAACTCGATCGCCCTGCCATCGGAGGTGACCTTCCAGCTCGCACCATCGGTGTCCGGCGACGGAGCCGGCTCGGAGGTCTTCGTGCGCGCGGCCTCGAACGAAATTCGCTGCGCCTGCATCGGCGCCTCGGGTTCGCTGTCGCACGAGGCGAGCAGGGCACAGGCGGCGAGCCACAGGATCGGGAAGCGATTCATGGAGCGCGTGATGGTCGCGGGGCGCAGGGGATTCAAGCGCCAGCGCTACCGGATGCCTGCTTGACGGCGGTTGAACGTTCATTCAAGTATTGATTGACCGTCAAGAACGCGAGGGGCACCGTGAACGCCGATACCCGCGACCGGATCGTCCGCACCGCGAGGGAGCTGTTCTGGGCCAAGGGCTTCCAGTCGACCTCGATCGCCGACATCCTCAGCCGGTCGCAGATCCACAGCGGCAGCCTCTATCACTTCTTTCGGGGCAAGCAGCAGCTGCTGGTGGCGGTGCTCGAAAGCTACCGCGACGGAATCGGGCCGATGCTGCTCGAGCCAGCCTGGGCCGGTATCGACGACCCGAAGGCGCGCATCTTCGCCCTGCTCAACGGCTACCGCACCCAGCTCGTCGGCACCGACTTCGCCTATGGCTGCCCGATCGGCAGCCTGGCACTGGAATTGCACGAGCCCGATCCGGAAGTGCGCGAGCTGCTCGCGGCGAACTTCGACAACTGGGTGGCGGCGATCGAGGGCTGCCTCGACGCGATGGGCGAGCGCTTGCCGGCAACGGTCGACCTGCACGCGCTGGCCGAGTTCATCCTGACGGTGATGGAAGGCGCAGTGATGCAGGCGCGCACGCATCGCGACATCGGCGTCTACGACCGCAACGTGGCGACGCTGCGCGCGCATCTCGATGCGCTCGAGCAGGCGGCGGCGCCTGCGGATCATGGCCGGGCTCGGCTGAAAGGGGCAGGACGATGAATCGACGCTGGTTGATGATCGCGGCCGCCCTCGCCGCGGTCCCGATGCCTGCAGGGGCCGAGCTCTCCGCGAGCGAGCCCGCGGGCTTCGCCGCGCAGGGCAAGGTGCTCATCGCCGCGCCGCCCCCGGCGGTCTGGGATGGCCTGACCGAGCCCCGCCGCTTCTGGGACGGCGAGCACACCTATTCGGGCGATTCGACCAACCTCTCGCTCGATCCGGTGCCGGGCGGCTGCTTCTGCGAGACCGTTCCGGCGAACGGCGGGGCGATCGAGCACGCCCGCGTGATCTACGCCACCCCGGGCGAAGTCCTGCGGCTGCGCGGGTCGCTCGGCCCGCTGCAGTCGGAAGCCCTGGTCGGCACATTGACCGTAACTCTCAAGCCGGTCGACGGCGGGACCGAGCTCGAATGGGTCTACGTCGTCGGTGGCTACGCCCGCTTCAGCCTCGAACAGGTCGCACCAGTGGTCGACAGCGTGGTCGGCACGCAGTTCGAGCGGCTGGCCGACGCGCTGGGGCGGCTGGACTAGACAGCCTTCTTCCTGCCAGCTCGAGCCCGGAGTCGAAGTACCCGGCTGGGTCAAACGGACTGGTCTTCGCTGCCACCGCCGCCGTCCCTCGCCAGTCCGTTGGCGCGCCCGATATCGCGAGCCTGACTGTCCAGCGGATCGGCCATCCGCGAACACCATCTCCCGGCCCCGCCGCCTCCACCGAAGGCGCACCCGATCCGGAGCGCTTACCGCCCCCATTTCCGCTGCGTCTTGCCGTAGCGCATCTTCCGCGTGCCCGGCTTGCCCTCGCTGGCGCGGCCGACGAGCGGGGCCTTCTTCTGGTCGTCGGGCAGGCCGAGCTCCTGGCCCTCGAGCCGCCGGATCTCGTCGCGCAGGCGGCCGGCTTCCTCGAACTCGAGGTCGGCGGCGGCGGCGCGCATGCGCTTCTCGAGGTCCTCGATGTAGGCGCGCAGGTTGTGGCCGACGAGGTTGTTGCGCTCGTCGTCGCCGGTCTCGACCAGCACCCCGTCGCGGCTGGCGACGTTGGCGACGATGTCGGCGATCTGGCGCTTGATCGTCTGCGGGGTGATCCCGTGCTCCTCGTTGTAGGCCTGCTGCTTCTCGCGCCGCCGCTCGGTCTCGGCCATCGCGCGTTCCATGCTGCCGGTGATCCGGTCGGCGTAGAGGATGACCTTGGAATCGACGTTGCGCGCGGCCCGCCCGATCGTCTGGATCAGCGAGGTCTCGGAGCGCAGGAAGCCTTCCTTGTCGGCGTCGAGGATGCAGACGAGGCCGCACTCGGGGATGTCGAGACCCTCGCGCAGCAGGTTGATGCCGACGAGCACGTCGTAGACCCCGAGCCTCAGGTCGCGGATCAGCTCGATACGCTCGAGCGTCTCGACGTCCGAGTGCATGTAGCGGACCCTGACACCCTGCTCGTGCATGAACTCGGTCAGGTCCTCGGCCATGCGCTTGGTCAGCGTGGTGACCAGCGTGCGGTAGCCCTTGGCGGCAGTCGCCTTGGCCTCGGCGATGCAGTCCTGCACCTGATCCTCGACCGGGCGAACCTCGACCGGCGGGTCGATCAGCCCGGTCGGGCGGATGACCTGCTCGGCGAACACGCCGCCGGTCTGCTCCATCTCCCAGCCCCCCGGCGTGGCCGAGACGCAGACCGTCTGCGGGCGCATCGCGTCCCATTCGTTGAAGCGCAGCGGACGGTTGTCGATGCAGCTCGGCAGGCGGAAGCCGTATTCGGCGAGGGTGATCTTGCGGCGGTGGTCGCCGCGCGCCATCGCCCCGATCTGCGGCACCGTCTGGTGACTCTCGTCGACGAACAGCAGCGCGTTCTCGGGCAGGTACTCGAACAGCGTCGGCGGCGGCTCGCCCGGGAGGCGCCCGGTGAGGAAGCGGCTGTAGTTCTCGATCCCCGCGCATGAACCGGTGGCGGCGATCATCTCGAGGTCGAAATTGGTCCGCTGCTCGAGCCGCTGGGCTTCGAGCAGGCGGCCTTCCTCGTGCAGCTCCTTGAGCCGCTCGGTCAGCTCGAAGCGGATCGCCTCCATCGCCTGCTTCATCGTCGGCCCGGGGGTGACGTAGTGCGAGTTGGCAAAGACCGCGACCGCGTCGAGGCTTGCGCCCTTGGT
This sequence comes from Sphingomonadales bacterium, assembly GCA_044506565.1. Lineage (GTDB taxonomy): Bacteria > Pseudomonadota > Alphaproteobacteria > Sphingomonadales > Sphingomonadaceae > Croceibacterium_A. The sequence goes on from JBIQKN010000136.1 coordinate 3,868, forward strand.
CCCGGTCAGCGGGTCGAACTCGCTGATCTCCTCGATCTCGTCGCCGAAGAAGCTGACCCGCCAGGCCATGTCCTCGTAGTGGCTCGGGAAGATCTCGAGGCTGTCGCCCCGCACGCGGAAATTGCCGCGGGCGAAGGCGGTGTCGTTGCGCTTGTACTGCAGCGCGACGAGCTTGCGGATGATCTCGCGCTGGTCGACCGTCTGACCCTTCTTGAGGTCGAAGGTCATCGCCGAGTAGGTCTCGAGGCTGCCGATGCCGTAGAGGCAGCTCACCGAGGCGACGATGATCACGTCGTCGCGCTCGAGGAGCGCGCGGGTGGCCGCGTGGCGCATGCGGTCGATCGCCTCGTTCACCGAGCTTTCCTTCTCGATGTAGGTGTCGGACCGCGGCACGTAGGCCTCGGGCTGGTAGTAGTCGTAGTACGAGACGAA
>JBIQKN010000033.1:0-8319 GCA_044506565.1 Sphingomonadales bacterium
GCCGGCCGAGCCCGTTCGGGCGCGTTCTTCATCTTCGGGTCGGCGGCGGTGCCGAGCATCGAGCCGAGCAGCAATCCGCCCGCGACGACGCCCAGCGCCACGGCGAGGGTGCGGGATCGCGGCATCGATCGTTCCTTCCGTTGCGAAACGGCCGGTCCACTTTGGCGTTTCGGCCCCGCGAGGGCAACCGCCGGCCGACGGGCCGAGGTATCGCCGGGGGCGTCCGAGACGTGAGGCTATCGCGAGCGGATGTTCCACACCGTTGGTCGAGAAGGCCTTTGCCAAGTGTACGGAACCGCTAAGGTAATGACGATGACCGAAACTGTTCGACCCCGTCCTGCGAAACGCGCCGCGATGCTCGCGGCATCGGCCGCCGTACTGCTCTCCGGCTGCGGGCAGGGTGCAGGCGGCGGGGCGGGCGACGCGACGATACCCGATCCCGGTTCGACCCTGGCGTACGACGACATCGGCCCGGACGAAACGCTGCGCTTCACCGGGACGGAGCCGTTCTGGGGCGGCACGGTCACCGGCGCGATGCTGACCTACAGCACTCCCGAGAATCCAGACGGGACGGTCATCGAGGTCGAGCGCTTCGAAGGGCGCGGGGGACTGGCCTTCGGCGGCACTCTCGACGGGGCCGTGTTCGAGATGGCGGTGACTTCGCTCACGTGCAGCGACGGGATGTCGGACCGGAGCTATCCGTTCACGGTCACGCTGCAGGTCGGCGGGGAGCAGCGCAACGGCTGCGGCTGGACCGAGCGCCAGCCGTTCGAGGGGCCCGAGCGTCCCTGAGCCGAAGCTGAAATTTGGCAAAAATGCGGCAAACGGAGGAACTTGCCGCGTGCTGCCCGGTTGCGTGGGGACCCCCCAACAACAGGACACCACCGATGACATTCCGATTTGCTCTCGCTTCGGCCGCCGCGCTGGCTCTCGCCGCCTGCGGCAGCGGGAACGACGCCGCCGACACTGCGGCGACCGACGACACCCTGGCCGCGGACGACACCGCGCTGACCGCGCCGGACCCGACCACGCCGCAGGGGTTCATCGACCTCGCCGCATCGAGCAACGCCTACGAGATCGAGGCCGGCCGCCTCGCGCAGGAGCGCGGCACGCGCCAGGAGGTCAAGGACTTCGCGGCCAAGATGGTCGAGGACCACACCGCCGCGAGCGAGAAGCTTAGCGCGGCGGTGGTTGCGGGCGGCGCCTCGCTCGCGGTTCCGCCGCAGATGCTGCCGCAGCACCAGCAGCAGCTCGACGCGCTCCGCAATGCCGGGGACCAGTTCGACCAGACCTACCTGCAGCAGCAGGTCGCCGCGCACGAGGAGGCGCTTGCGCTGCTGCAGGGCCAGGCCGGCACCGGCACCGTGGAATCGCTGAAGGCGTTCGCTGCCGAGGCGGCGCCGGTGGTCGAAGGCCACCTCGAGGAGGTGCGCGCGCTCGCCGGCACGGCTGGCGGCGGCGTCTGACGCGGCTATAGCGGCGGGATGAGCGAAACTCGTCCCGCCGCGCAGCCGAGCCTCTACATTCCGCATGGCGGCGGTCCGTGTTTCTTCATGCCCGACCCGCACGGGATCTGGAGCGGCATGGCCGCCTACCTGCGCAGCCTCGCCGCCTCGCTGCCCGAGCGCCCGAGAGCGCTGCTCGTCGTCTCGGGACACTGGGAGGAGGCGGCCTTCTCGCTGACCGGCAGCGAGGCGCATCCCGGGCTGATCTTTGACTACTACGGCTTTCCGCCCGAGACCTATCGCCTGGCCTGGCCCGCGCCCGGCGCGCCGCGGCTCGCCGAGCGCGCCGCCGGCCTGCTGCGCGAGGCGGGCCTGCCGGCGGCGATCGACGCCAGCCGCGGGTTCGACCACGGGGTGTTCGTCCCGCTCAAGGTCGCGTTTCCCGACGCCGAGGTGCCGGTCGTGCAGATGTCGCTCCATGCCTCGTTCGATCCCGCGCTGCACGTCGCAGCCGGGGAAGCGCTCGCGCCGCTGCGGGAGGAGGGGGTGCTGGTGCTCGGCTCGGGCATGAGCTTCCACAACCTGCGTGCGATGGGCGATCCGCGCGTAGCCGAACCGTCGCGCGCGTTCGACAGCTGGCTCGCCGAGACGGCGGCCGCCGCGCCCACCCAGCGCAGGGCGCGGCTGTCGCGCTGGACTGACGCTCCGTGGGCGCGGTTGTGCCATCCGCGCGAGGAGCACCTGCTGCCGCTGATGGTCGCTGCGGGCGCTTCGGCCGCGCCGGGCACGCGGGACTACGGCGAGATGGTGCTGGGAGGCGCGATCTCGGCGTTCCGGTTCGCGTAATCCTCCCCGAGCTGGGAGGATTGGGAAGATTTACTCCATCGGTTCGAGCGGCTCGGGCAGCCTGGTCAGCAGCTCGTCGTCGAATTCCGCCGACGTGGAAGAACGCCATGCGCGTGACCTTGTCGGTGCGGTTCTCCCGCGCGTGATCGCTGCCGCGCTGGACGACGACTTTGCCGGGGCCGGCTCGACCAGGGCTCAGTGCGCGCCGGGCAGCTCGAGATCGGCCGTCCTGCGTGGATGCTCGGGCACCAGCAGTTCGCGTTCCCGCGGCATCTTCGCTGTGGCGGCACCGATCGGCGTGCAGCTGCGCCCGGCGAGGAAATCGAGCGCCACGCGCACCATCGCCTCGTTCGGATCGCCGAGCTGGTGCGCGATGTCGTCGTTCACGCGGCAGGTGTTGGCGACGGTCGAGGCGAGGCCGGTGTAGTATTCGCCTTCGTGGTTGGCGTTCTCGATCTTGAGCGCCACCGCGCGCAGGCGATCGTCGCAGGCCGGCCGGTCGAGCGCGATCTGCCCGACCGGCTTTCCGTAGGTATTGCTGCCGATGAGCGCCATGTTCGCCCCGAGGAACGGGTCCATGCCGTTGATCACCATTTCGCTCGCCGAGGCGGTGCCGCCGGTGCCGATGAAGGCGATCCGCGTCGGTGCGATCGCTTCGGGTTGGGCACGGAAATTCAAGGTTTCGTTCTCGCTCGCCTTGGAATCCCGGAACGTGACGTAGGAAAAGGCCTGCCCGGTCCGGCCGGCGCCCATCAGCTCGCCGAACAGCCGGGCGATCGAGATCAGGCCGCCGCCATTGTAGCGCAGGTCGACGATCAGTTCGGTCACGCCCTGCGCCTTGAACTGGGCGAAGGCGGCCCTGAGATTGGGGTCGGCGGTGTCGATGAAGTTGCGCAGGTTGAGATAGCCTACGCTGCGCCCGCCGTCGGACAGGATCCTGGCGCCGTAGCGGTCGGAGACCGGATCGATCTCGAAGTCCGCTTTGGTCAGGGTGGCGGTGAACTGCGACCCGGACAGATGCCGGAACGTGAACGCACGGGCAGTGCCGGCGGTGTCGGGGCCGAGCGCCTGGACCACCGCGGCGGGGCCGCCCGAGGCCATCAGGCTGCCGACCGATTGCGAGCCGATCTGCAGGATCTCGACGCCGCGGTCGACTCCGGCGGCGAGCGCCGGGGCCCCTTCGAAGGCCTCGATCACGAACACCCGGTTGCCGCCGACGTCGTAGCCGAGGCGGAAGCCGAAGCCCGCGGTCTCGCCCTGTGCGTAGTAGGCATTTTCCTCGGCGATCGAGGTCAGGTAGGTGAAGTAGCGATCGCGGCTCTGCGCGCGCGCCGGCGCGACCAGCGCGTCTATGTAGCTGGCGACAGTCGTATGGTTTGCGGGATTGACGGTCGCATTCAGGAGGTTGGGGAACAGGTACCATTCCTGCAGCTGGGCGAGCACCCAGTCCTGCCGCGAGCGCAGCGAGCAAGTCGAGGTCGTCGGTGTGGGCGAGGGGGTCGGCGTCGGGGTGACTCCGGCGGTCGGCGAGCCGCCTCCACCGCCGCTGCTGCCGCCTCCGCAGCCAGCGACCATGGCGATGCAGGCCGTCGCCAGGGCCAGCCGTTTGCCGCGAATCGAAAAAACCAGTCCCGTCAAAACCCTGAACCTTCGACCTGCCGGCGAGGCTACGGAGCGTTTGAGCCCGAGGCAAGCACGCCCGGGCGACAGTTTTCCACTACTGGGCGCGCAGGGGCGCAAAACTTGGACGAAAACCGCCCTCGGCGCCCTTGCCATCCTCGGGGCAACGGGGCACAGCCGGGCACCTGCTCAGGCGCAGCCGCGAGGAGCAGTCGCGAACGGCTCTATCCTGCCCCTCCGGCGTTGCAGGACGTTCGCGGCGTCCGGCGCGAGCCGAACTGGGATGAGGGCGACGGGGAGGGACCCGCGTCAAGACTGCAAAGGAAAGGGAATACCATGGCGGCCAAGAACAATGCTCTGAACAAGCCGGTCAATCTCTCGCCCGAGCTCGAGGGCGTGGTCGGCAAGGGCCCGATGACGCGCGCCGAGGTCACTTCGAACGTCTGGAAGTACATCAAGGCCAACGGCCTGCAGGACCAGGTCAACAAGCGCAACATCAACCCCGACGCCAAGCTCGGCGCGGTCACCGGCAATTCGCAGATCACGATGTTCGAGCTGACCTCGAAGGTCTCCAAGCACCTGAGCTGAGCTCCGGCGCGCCTCTGGGCGCACAAGGTTCACGGCGGGCGAAGCAGCGCGGCTGCTTCGCCCGTTGTCGTTTCAGGTACGTGAAATCTTCACGCATCCGTAATTTGACTTGTGGCAATGCGTGCCCACATGCCATCGTGCAGCGAGATGAGGACGCGCGCCGGACGGGCGCGCCAGGCATTTGAGAGGAACGTCCCATGGCCACGATCGTCGGCGGCATCGCCACGTCGCACACGCCCACCATCGCCTTCGCCAAGGACGCGAAGAAGTTCGACGACCCGGTGTGGAAGCCGATCTTCGAGGGCTATGAGCCGGTGCAGGCCTGGTTCCGCGACAAGAAGCCGGACGTGCTGGTCTACATCTACAACGACCACATGACCGCGTTCTTCGACCACTACAGCCACTTCGCGCTGGGCGTGGGCGAGGAGTTCGGCCCGGCCGACGAGGGCGGCGGGCCGCGCGACATCCCGGCGATCGAGGGCGATCCCGAGTTCGCCGCGCACGTCGCCCGGGTGATGGTCGCGAACGAGTTCGACCTCAGCTACTTCCAGGGCAAGAATCTCGACCACGGGGCGTTCTCGCCGCTGTCGGTGATGGTCGACCACGATGCCGACGGCTGGGCGACCAAGCTGTTGCCGGTGGTCTGCGGCGTGCTCACCGTGCCGCTGCCGAGCGCGCGGCGCTTCTGGAAGTTCGGCAAGAGCCTGCGCCAGGCGATCCTGTCGTACCCGAAGGACATCAAGGTCGCGATCGCCGGGACCGGCGGGCTCAGCCACCAGGTCCACGGCGAGGGCTGCGGGTTCAACAACCCCGAGTGGGACCACGAGTTCATGGAGCTGCTCGAGAAGGATCCCGAGAGCCTGCTCGACCTGCCGATCGCCGAGCTCGCCCGCCGCGGCGGCTGGGAAGGCGCCGAAGTCGTGATGTGGATGATGATGCGCGGCGCGCTCTCGGAACAGGTCGAGGTCACCCATAAGGCCTATTTCCTGCCGTCGATGACTCCGATCGCGACGATGATCTTCGAGGAAGTCTCGAAGGACGCGCCGGTCGAGGACCCCGAGGTCACCCGCCAGCGCGCGATGTGGGACTACGAGGGCGCCGACCAGATGGAGGGCACCTATCCCTTCACCATCGAGCGCTCGGTCAAGGGCTTCCGCCTCAACCACTTCCTCCACTCGCTGACCGACCCGGCGGTGCGCAAGAAGTTCCGCGAGGACGAGGAAGCGACGATGCTCGAGGCGGGGCTTACCGACGAGGAACGCCGGCTCGTGCGCGAGCGCGACTGGATCGGCATGATCCACTACGGCGTGATCTTCTTCATGCTCGAGAAGCTCGGCGCGGTCACCGGCATCGGCAACATCGACATCTACGCGGCGTTCAAGGGGATGACCGTCCCCGAGTTCCAGAAGACCCGCAACGCCGCGATCACCTACGGCGTTGCCGGCAAGGAAGACGACTAGGGCTTTCCGACCGCCCGGCCGCCCGCGCGGTGGGCCGGGCGAGGGTTGCATCCCAGGATGGCACGAAAATCGGCACGGTGCCTGCTTCCGCGGGTGCCTGCCATTCCCACACAGCCTGCGCCCGGATCTGGCTGGCGTCCTTCGACCCTCCAGACCTGGAGGCCCCTTTGGCGATAAGCCCCGTGAACCCTTCCTCGCGGTAGTCTGCCGAGTTTCGCGCGGCCGGCAACTCCCCTGCAGCGGTCCTGCCGGAGCTTAGCTCGCGAACGAGCGGGTGCGTCGGCAGCGAATAGGCCGGGGCCGCTACAAGTTGCTACATATTTGACATTGCAAATGATTCTCGGATGACGTTCCGGTTGGCCGAAGCCCGAATGTCGTTTTCCAGGGAGCACATGGCCGATCGCGACCTGTCCGCCGTCGTTCGCCTGGTAAACCAGATCCAGCCGGCGCTCGCGCGAGCGGATCGTCCAGCCCTCAAGCACGTCATCGAGGAACTTGTGCGGTTGCGGGCACCTATGGGCGGCCAGTGGCAGTCGCTCGCGCAGCTAGCTGCGCGCATCGGCGAACTTGGAATCTCCCGGCGCGCGTTCGACCTCCATGTCGAAGCCAGCGGCGGCTCCCCCGCCGTGCGGTACCAGAGGGCGACATTTCTCGCCGAATGGGGCTGGCTCGACGAGGCGGAGGCGGCGTTGCGAGCCCTGCCCGAGGACCAGCCGAGCCGCGCGGCCAACACCTACAGCCGCGCGGTGGTCGCTTTCAACCTTTGCAAGCACGACGAAGCGCGAAACCTGCTCGAACGGGTCGTCGAGCTACGGCCGCAGACCGGTTCGGCCTGGCTGATGCTCGCGATGTCGTCCGACCTGGCGCAGGACGAAACCCTCCTCGAGAGACTCGTCGCCGCCGAGCGCGGCATGGCCGGAGGCCAGCCGGTGGAGCGCGCGGCGCTGTGTTACGCGCTCGGCAAGACTTACGCGGATCGCAGTGAGCATGCCGCCGCCGTGGACGCGTTCGCCCGCGGGGCGCAGCAGATGAAGGCGGTCGCGACGTTCGATCGCGATAGAGATCGGGTTGAAGCCCAGGAATCTCTGGAAGGGTACGATGCGGCGCGGATCGCCGCGATGGCGCGTGTCCCACGCGATCCGACCGGCAGGACGATCTTCGTCACCGGCCTCCCGCGCTCGGGGACAACGCTGGTCGAGCAGATCCTGACCAGTCACCCGGCCGTCGGCGGCGGGGCGGAGACCAGCTGGCTCGCAACGCTGGCGATGGAGGTCGGCGGCCGGTCTTACCCGGCCTTGGCACGTTACGTCGAGGCGAACGGCGTACAGGCAGCCGTGGACTTGTGGCACCACCTGATCGGCGAGCGCTTTCCCGGAGCAGTGCACGTGGTCGACAAGTCAGTCGATACGAGCCGCTTCCTCGGCCTCGCCGCCTCGTTGCTTCCCGACGCGCCGCTGATCTGGCTCACGCGCGACCCGCTCGATCGGGCGTGGTCGTGCTATCGCACCAACTTCCTCGGCGGCGCGATCCCCTGGAGCTACGACCTCGAGGACATCGCCGCCCACTTCCGCGTCGAAGACGAATTGCTGGCGCGCTGGCAGGAGATCCTCGGCGAGCGGCTGCTGATCGTGCCCTACGAGGAGCTGGTGAGCGACCCGCAGGCCTGGACCGGCCGTCTGCTTGCGCATTGCGGACTTGCCGAGGATCCGCGGATGTCGGCGTCGCACGAGAACGGGCGAGCCGTGGCGACCGCCAGCATGTTGCAGGTCCGCCGGCCGATTCATCGCGAAGCGGTCGGCTCGGCGGGGCCCTATCGGCAATTCCTCAAGCCGTTCGTCAGGGCCTATTACCGCTAGCTCGTCGAGCCGCCCGGGCGCCAATCCGGTGGCGCCAGCGCGAACCCTTCGAACTCGAACGCCGGCGCGACGACGCACGAGACCAGCGTGAAACCTTGTTCGCCGGGGAGCGGCGCGGCGGACTGCCATTCGTCGGGAGCGATGACGTACTGCGGGCAGTCGCCGGCGAGCACGTCGGGGCCGAGCCGGACGTCGCGCACGGGGCCTTCGTCGCCGGCCGCCAGCGACAGCAGCAGCGGGTCGCCGGCGTGCCACAGCCAGATCTCCGCGGCATCGACGCGGTGCCAGTGCGAACGCTGGTGCGCCTCGAGCAGGAACAGGATCGCCGTCGCCACGGCTCGCTGGCCGTCGTTCGCCGCGGCGCGCCAGGTCTCGCGGTACCAGCCGCCCTCCGGGTGCGGCAGCAGCCGCAGCTCCTCGATCAGCGCCCTGACCGCAGTCACGCCTCGATCACTTCGACGCCGTTCCAGAAGGCAATCCGGTCACGTATGGCTGCGGCCTCCG
>JBIQKN010000033.1:8419-27730 GCA_044506565.1 Sphingomonadales bacterium
TGCGCGGTGCCCTTCCACGGGCATTCGCTGGTCGTGGGGCTCCGCTCGAGCACCGAAGGGTCGACGTCCTCGCGAGGGAAGTAGTGGTTGCCTTCCACCACGACCGTGCGGTCGCTATGAGCAATGACCTGGTCGTTCCAAACAGCCTCGACGGCCATGCGAAACTCCTCCCGACGCTTCCGTCGGGAGCGAAATGGCGCACCGCGAGGTTCGGTTCCCTCTGACTGAAGGGCGCAGCATGATTCGCACGGGCATCGGCGGTTGGGTCTACCCCGAGTGGCGCAAGGGCGCGTTCTATCCCGAGGGGCTGGCGCAGAAGCGCGAGCTCGAATGGGCCAGCCGGCAGCTCGGTGCGATCGAGATCAACGGCACCTACCATTCGCTGCAGAAGCCCGAGAGCTTCCGCAAGTGGCGCGAGGCGACGCCCGAGGGGTTCGTGTTCGCGGTCAAGGGCTCGTCGTACATCACCAACCGCAAGGTGCTTGCCGAGGCGGGCGAGGCGCTGCCGCGCTTCTTCGGGCAGGGGATCGAGGAACTCGGCGACCGGCTCGGGCCGATCCTGTGGCAGCTGATGGCGACCAAGAAGTTCGACGCCGAGGACATCGCCGCGTTCTTTGCGCTGCTGCCGAAGGAGCTGAAGGGCCTGCCGCTGCGCCACGCGATCGAGGTCGGCCATGAGAGCTTCGCCTGCGCGGAGTTCGTCGACATCTGCCGCGCTGTGGGCGTGGCGATCGTGTGGTGCGAGCAGCAAGGGCGAACCGCGATCGCCGACCGTACGGCGGACTTCGCCTACTTGCGCTGCAAGAACGCGCAGGATGCCAAGCCGGCAGGTTATCCTTCCGACGAGCTGGAACGGATCGCGGCACTGTGCCGGGCATGGGAGCGCGGAGAGGCACCCTCCGGCCTGTCCTATGCCGGCGAGCGGGACGCCAGCGCGGGGAGACCGGGCGACGTGTTCTGCTTCATGATTGCGGGGGCCAAGCACCGGAACCCGGCTGCGGCCATGGCGCTGGCCGAGGCCTTGAGGCGCTAGGATGGGCTCGCGGGCCCGGGTCACCGCTTGCGCCGGGCCGCGCTTCTTGACAGGTTCGACGCGGACAGGAGGTCGCATGCTCAAGCTCGTCGCCGCTCTCGCCGCCGCCTCGGCGTTCACTCTCGCGGTTCCGCTCGCGGCGCAGACGCCCGAGCAGGTTGCCGAGGCCGCGCTCAGGGCCGCGCCGGTGTGGGACGGGCACAACGACGTGCCGATCCAGCTGCGCGGGCGCTACGGCAACGTGATCGGCGATTTCGACTTCGAGGACACTACCGACACCGGGCCCAGCGATCCGCGGGGCCGGGTCATGCACACCGACCTCGCCCGGCTCGCCGAGGGGCGCGTGGGGGCGCAGTTCTGGTCGGTCTACGTCTCGGCCGACCTGCCGGAGCCGGAAGCGGCGGTGGCCACGATGGAGCAGATCGACGTCACCAAGCGGTTGATCGCGCGCTATCCCGAGCGGCTCGCGCTCGCGCTCACCGCCGACGACGTCGAGCGGGCGATGCGCGAGGGGAAGATCGCCTCGCTCCTGGGCATGGAAGGCGGGCACTCGATCGCCTCGAGCCTCGCGGTGCTGCGGCAGATGTACGATCTCGGCGCGCGCTACCTGACGCTGACGCATTCGAAGAACACGCCGTGGGCCGACAGCGCCACGGCCGATCCCGAGCACGACGGGCTGACCCCGTTCGGCGAACAGGTCGTGCGCGAGATGCAGCGAATCGGCATGCTGGTCGATCTCAGCCACGTCAGCGAGGCGACGATGCTGGACACGCTCGACGTGGCGCGGGCCCCGGTGATCTTCAGCCATTCGGGCGCGCGCGGCGTCAACGGCCATTCGCGCAACGTGCCCGACAACGTGCTTGCGCGGCTGAGGGACAACGGCGGCATGGTCATGGTCGTCGGATTGCCGGGGTACCTGAGCGAGGAACGGCGCCAGTGGTACGCCCGGCGAGAAGCGCACCAGGCCTCGCTCAAGGCGCTGTGGCAGGGCCAGCCGGCCGTGGTCGAGGCGGCGATGAAGGACTGGGACGCGCAGAACCCCGAGCCGAAGGCGACGGTGGCGACGATGGCCGACCATATCGACCACATCCGCCGGGTCGCCGGGATCGATCACATCGGCCTCGGCGGCGACTACGACGGGATGGATTCGGGACCGGTCGGGATGGAGGACGTCGCCGGCTATCCGAAGCTGTTCGCCGAGCTCGCCCGGCGCGGCTACTCGCAGGCCGACCTCGAGAAGATCGCCAGCCGCAACATGATGCGCGTGCTGCGCGCGGCGGAGGCTCACGCGGCGGCGCACCGTGAGGATTCGCCGATCGAGACCAAGGTCGAGTAGGCTAGGCCTTGAGCCGCTCGAGCGTGGCCGCGTCGCGCTCGCCGGCATAGAACGCGTCGAGCGCGAGGGCGAACGGCGCCGGGTCCGGCGCGCAGGCTTCGAACAGCGTCATCGAGCTCCTGAACTTGAGCGCGTCGACCGCGCCGAGAATCGTCTCGGCGCTGCGCCGGCCGGCCCACCCGAGCATCGCCTCCGTGCACTCGCGCAGCCGCGCGCCGAGCAGCGGGTGGCGAGCGTAGGCCTCGGCCTCCTCGCGGCCGCGGATCGCGTAGAACTGCGCGGTGGAGCTGCGGCCGAGACCGGCAACCTGTGGGAACACGAACCACATCCAGTGGCTGACCTTGCGGCCGTCGCCCAACTCGGCGAGCGCCCGGAGGTAGACGCCTTCCTGCGCCTCGACGAACCGCTGGAGGGGGTCGAAGCCGGTCAGTTCGCCGCGGGGTCCGGCGCGGGCGGTTCGTCGGCGGCGCGGTTCTCGACGCGCGGCGGGGTACCCGGGCCGGCGGTCTCGCCGGGTTCGGCAGCCTCGATTTCGGTGAACCGGTCGTCGACAACGCTGTCGGTGCCGTCTGCCGTGGAGGCGCGCACCCCGCCGCGTGAGCCGTACTCCTGCAGCAGCCGCTCGCGTCCATCGGCGGTCGCCTCGCTTTCGACCGGGCCCTGCGTCGCGGCCCCGGTCATCCAGATCACCGAGAGCAGCACGATCGCCGCCAGCAGGCTGATGGCGAGGATCCAGCGCACGATGTTCGGTGTCGAGGCGCCGCGCGCTTCGTCGGTCTCCAAATGGACCTCGTCCCCCTGGCGTTCCATGGCCGTCACTCCCGCTGATTGCGGAGGAATCTACGGTTGGCCGCGCGGAATGTTCCGGTGGTGCGGAGCGGGGGATTTGAAACCGGAAACGTCGGCCGGCGGCGGTTCTAGTCGCGCAGGAGGTCGTTGATCCCTGTCTTCGCCCGGGTCTGCGCGTCGACGGTCTTGACGATCACCGCGCAGTACAGCGACGGACCGGGGCTGCCGTCGGGCAGCGGCTTGCCGGGCAGGCTGCCGGGAACGACCACCGCGTATGGCGGGACCACGCCCTGGTGAACCTCGCCGGTCGCGCGGTCGACGATCTTGGTCGAGGCGCCGAGGTAGACGCCCATCGACAGCACGGCGCCTTCGCCCACGCGCACGCCCTCGGCCACTTCCGAGCGCGCGCCGATGAACGCGCCGTCGCCGATGATCACCGGTCCGGCCTGCAGCGGCTCGAGCACGCCGCCGATCCCGGCACCGCCCGAGATATGCACGTTCTTGCCGATCTGCGCGCAACTGCCGACCGTGGCCCAGGTGTCGACCATCGTCCCCTCGTCGACGTAGGCGCCGATGTTGACGAAGCTCGGCATCAGCACGACGCCGCGGGCGATGTAGCTGCCGCGGCGCGCGACCGCACCCGGGACGACCCGGAAGCCCGCGTCGCGGAAGCGGTTTTCGCCCCAGCCTTCGAACTTGCTCGGCACCTTGTCGAACGCCGCCGCGCCGGCCGAGCCGCCGGGCATGACCCGGTTGTCGTTGAGCCGGAACGACAGCAGCACGGCCTGCTTGAGCCACTGGTTGACCTTCCAGCCGCCCGCGCCGTCGGGCTCGGCGACGCGCGCCTTGCCGCTGTCGAGCAGTTCGAGCGCGGCCTCGACGGGTTCGCGCACGTCCCGGCTGGCGGGGGTGACCGCAGCGCGGTTCTCCCAGGCGGCGGAAATCGCGGCTTCGAGGTCGGCGGACATTGCGGCTCCCTGTATGTCTTCGTGCTGGCGCCGCTAGACCGGGCAGGGCGAGGGGGCAAGCCTCCCGCCAAGCTCGTCATCCTGAACGTGTTTCAGGATGACGAGAAGGAGAGGATCGGCTCACAAGGGCGAAGGGGGCGGAGGGCTGAACTCAGCGCGTCAGTTCGCGCACGAAGTCGATCAGCCCGGTCTGGCGCAGGCGGCGCATGCGTTCGGCTTCGAGGATCATCTTCACCTTGGCGAAGCACCGCTCGATGTCGTCGTTGATCACGACGTAGTCGTAGGCGTCCCAGTGGCTGATCTCGGAGCGGGCGCGGTCCATCCGGCCGCGGATCACTTCCTCGCTGTCCGTGCCCCGCGAGCGCAGTCGCTGCTCGAGGGCGTCGATGCTCGGCGGCAGCAGGAATACGCGCACGACGTCGCCCTGCGCGCGCTGGTAGAGCTGCTGGGTGCCCTGCCAGTCGATGTCGAACAGGAAGTCCTCGCCGCGCTTGAGCCGGTCGCGGATCTCGGCCTTGGGCGTGCCGTAACAGTGGCCGAAGACCTCGGCCCATTCGAAGAACGCGTCTTCCTCGACCATCCGGTCGAAACCCGCGCGGTCGGTGAAATGGTAGTCGTGCCCGTCGATCTCCCCGGGGCGCATCGGCCGCGTGGTCACCGAAACCGACATGCTGAGGTGGCTGCCCTCTTCTGCGAGCAGGCGCCGGGCGATCGTGGTCTTTCCGGCCCCGGAAGGCGACGAGAGGATGAACATCAGCCCGCGCCGGGCCAGCGTGTCTTGATCGGCCATGCACGCTGTTGCCGCAGGCCGCGGGCGGAAATCAACCCCTACTCGTCCTCGACCCTTGCCGCCCGCCTGGCCAGTTTGCGGTCGCCGCGCCGCCGCGCCTCGCGCGGTTTCAGGCTGCGGTCGATCAGGGTCTTGGCCAGCAGGCCGCCGGTGACCAGCAGGAACCCGGGCAGCGAGCGCGTCGCCACGCGCGCCGCTCCGGTCGTGGCAAGGGTTGCCACCGTGGACCGGCCCTCGACGATATCGCCGGCCTTGGCCCGCCCGTAGCGGACCCTCAGCGCCGCGCGCTCGATCGCGCGGGCGGCGAGCAGCGCGGCACCGCGAACCGCGACGTCGACGATCAGCAGGTTGGTGGCGGGGTTCGGGCTCGGGCCGGGTACCGTGCGGTCAGTCCGCTTCCGGCTGCGCTTGCGGAGCCCGCGGGCCATCCGTGGCGCTATTTCTTGCGGCCGAAATCGACCGTGACGACATTCGACCCGTCGTCGGGCGTGGCGGTTTCGTTCGTCTCGGACCCGGGCGTGTCGTTCTCGGCATCCTCGTGCGCGGTCGGCTCGATGTCGGTCACGGCGGCCTGGAACTGCAGCCCGAAGTCGACCGCAGGATCGACGAATGCGGTGATCGCGGCGAACGGGATCGAGAGCTTGGCCGGGATCTGGTTGAAGCTGAGCCCGACTTCGAACCCCCGGTCGTCGACCGACAGGTCCCAGAACTTGTTCTGCAGGACGATCGTCATCTCGTCGGGAAAGCGCTCGCGCAGGTGCTTGGGGATATTGACCCCGGGGGCCCCGGTCTTGAACGTGATGTAGAAGTGGTGGTTGCCCGGCAGGGTGCCGCCCGACTGCTCGACCGAGCCGAGCACGCGCCCGACCACCGCGCGCAGCGCTTCCTGCACGATCTCGTCGTACGGTATCAGGCTGTCGGGCGTCTCGTCGCTCATGCCCAAGTAGGTGGCGTTGCCCGGCTTTCCGGTCAAGCGCCAATGCTTGCGCGACATTTTGGCTCGCGTATAGCGCGTCGCCATGCGCACCGGGCGGATCGAGCGGAAAACGGCGGAGACCGACATCCTCGTAGAGGTCAATCTCGACGGGACCGGGGCGTACGACGTTGGCACCGGGATCGGTTTTCTCGACCACATGGTCGAGCAGTTCAGCCGCCACTCGCTGATCGACGTGACGCTGAAGGTGCAGGGCGACCTGCACATCGACCAGCACCACACCACCGAGGACAGCGCGATCGCGCTCGGCCAGGCGCTGGCGCAGGCGCTCGGCGACAAGGGCGGGATCGGCCGCTACGGCACGGCCTATTCGCCGATGGACGAGACGCTCGTGCGCGTCGCGCTCGACATCTCGGGCCGGCCGTACCTCGTGTGGAAGCTGCGGTTTACGCAGGAGAAGCTCGGCGAGTGGGATACCGAGCTGGTCGAGCACTGGTTCCACTCGGTGGCGCAGGCGGCCGGGATCACGCTCCACGTCCAGCTGCTCTACGGGCAGAACAACCACCACGTCTGCGAGGCAGCCTACAAGGGCTTCGCCCGGGCGATGCGCCAAGCGGTCGAACTCGATCCGCGCAAGGGCGGGGCGGTACCTTCGACCAAGGGACAGCTCGGTGGCTGAAGCCCCCAATGGCTGAGGCAATCGCGCTGATCGACTACGGCGCGGGTAACCTCCACTCGGTTCACAACGCGCTGAAGGCCGCAGGGGCCGAGCGGGTCTGCGTCACCGCCGACCCCGACAACGTTCGCGGCGCGCGGCGAGTCGTGCTGCCCGGCGTCGGCTCGTTCAAGGCCTGCGCCGAGGGCCTGACGGGCATCCCCGGCATGGTCGAGGCGCTCGAGGAGCGGGTGCTGCGGGGCGGAGTGCCGTTCCTCGGCGTCTGCGTCGGCATGCAACTGCTGGCGAGCACCGGGCACGAGTACGGGGCCACGCCGGGGCTCGGCTGGATTCCGGGCGAAGTGCGGCTGATCGAGCGGACCGACCCCGCGATCAAGGTGCCGCACATGGGCTGGAACGACGTCTCGCCGACGCCGCACCACGACGGCGCCGAGCTGATCGAGCCGGGCGAGGCCTATTTCCTCCACTCGTACCACTTTCGCCCCGACAGCGGTCGCGACGTGGCGGCGATGACCGACCACGGCGGCGGGCTGGTCGCCGCGGTCGCGCGCGACAACATCGTCGGGGTGCAGTTCCATCCCGAGAAGAGCCAGGCCTACGGCCTCGCGCTTCTCGCGCGCTTCCTCGAATGGAAACCCTAAGCCGCTCCGACCGCGGGACAAACCCGGGTCAGCAAGGCGGAACCGCTGCAACGGCCGATCGTCTCCGCAACGAAGGAGACATGCCATGGCCGATGCCGATCCGAACCTGCGCGACGCGCATACCGAGATGCCCTCGCTCGAAGGGCGCAAGGCCGTCATTACCGGCGGCACCACAGGGATCGGGCGCGCGACAGCCGTGCTGCTCGCGTCCGAAGGGGTAGAGATCTTTACCTGCGGGCGCGACGAGCGGCACCTTGCCGACGGGCTCGAACGGATCAACGAGGTTGGCAAGGGCTCGGGCATCAGCGTCGACCTGGCCGAGCGCGAGGGCCTCGAGCGGTTCTTCGCCGAGGCCGAGAAGGCGCTTGGCAGCTACGATATCGCGATCGTCAACGCCGCGGTGCCGGTCGACGGCGTTACCGACACCAGCGAGGAAGAGGCCTGGTACGCCGTCGCCACCGACTACACGGCCTACGTGATGAGCGTGTACAAGGCCGTGCAGCACATGAAGGACAAGGGAGACCTGATCCTCGTCGGGTCGATGAGCGCGCACAGCCTCGGCGGAGGCTCATCGATCTACGCCGGGATGAAAAAGGGTATCCAAGGCTTTGCCGAGGCGCTGCACAAGGAACTCGGGACCAAGGGGATCAAGGTCGGGCTGGTCGAGCCGGGCCTGACCGGGGCCGATTTCCAGTACCCGGATATCCCGGCCGACAAGCAGCGCGAGATGATCAATGCCGAGAAGATGCTGCGCGCCGAGGACATCGCCGTCGCGGTCCATTTCATGCTGACCCAGCCGCGCCGGGCGGTGGTCAACCAGATCTCCGTGACCCAGCGGGTGCGCGACGAGTGAGCTTCCCGGTCGACCGGCTGGTCCTGACACCGAACGACATCGATCTCTCACGCAGTCCGCTGGCGGGCTCGCTCGATTGCGAGACTTATGTGCTCGGGGTATTCAACCCGGGCATGACGCGGCTGCCGAACGGCAACCTGCTGCTGATGGTCCGCGTCGCCGAGGCCCTTCGCCAGCCGATCTTCGACGACGCGGTCCACGCGATTCGCTGGGATTCGAAAGCCGGTTACGTGGTCGATGGCTGGCCGCTCGAGCTGTGCGACACCTCCGACCCGCGCAAGTTCCTGCTCCACGGCCACGGCTGGAAGATCATGGCGCTGACTTCGCTGTCGTGGCTGCTGCCGGTCGAAATGAGCCCCGACGGGCTCGAGGTCGTGGCGATGCATTACGACAAGGCGATCGCGCCGGCCGGCACCTGGCAGTGCTACGGCCTCGAAGATGCACGGATCAGCCGTGTGAACGGGCGCTACCTGATGACCACGTGCTCGGTCAGTCCCGAGCGGCACTCGACCACCCTCTACAGTTCCGACAATGGCCTCGACTGGACCTTCGAGGGGATCGTGCTCGATCACCAGAACAAGGACATGCTGATCTTCGAGGGGCTGATCGGCGGCCAGTACTGGGCGCAGACGCGGCCGCTCGGGCAACTGTTCTTCGCCTACCCGCCGGGCAGCCCGTGGCATGCCGGGCCGTCGATCAACCACGCGACGAGCCCCGACGCGCTGCACTGGAGGCCGCACATCGAGCCGGCGATCCGGCCGCACGCGGGCACCGCGGCGACCGCGCGCATCGGCGGGGGCACGCCGCCGATCCTGACCGAAGTCGCCGGCAAGCGCGGGTGGCTGACGCTGTGGCACGGGGTCGAGCCGCACCAGATCGTCGGCAAGTACCGGACCTACTGGTCACTGCTCGACCCCGAGGAGCCGTGGAAGGTGCTGGCAACGAGCCACGAGCCGCTGCTCGAGGCCAATCCCGCGCTGACCGAGCCGATCGAGGAGCAGATGTACCTCGACAACGTGGTGTTCTCGACCGGGATCGCGGATGCGGGGGACCACTTCGTGGTGGCGAGCGGCGAGGCGGATCTGGCGTGCCGGGTCACGCATGTGCCGAAGGATGCGTTCGTGGCTTCGCAGGCCCGCTGAGCTTTTCCCGGAGTGGGAGGGCCGCATATGCGCGCCTCCATTCCTTCTCGTCATCCTGAAAAATGTTCAGGATGACGAATAGAAGAAAGGGAGAGGAGCACACATGCGATTGCCCTCCCCTTGCAGGGGAGGAACTCCCGCACTACCGGCCCCCAGCGATGATCGTGTTTCCTGCCATCGACCTCAAGGGAGGCCAGGTCGTGCGCCTGGCCGAAGGCGACATGGAACGCGCCACCGTTTACGGCGACGATCCCGGAGCGCAGGCTCTGCTGTTCGCCGAGGCGGGCGCGCAGCACCTGCACGTGGTCGATCTCGACGGCAGCTTCGCGGGGCGGACCGAGAACCGCGAGGCGGTGGAAGCGATCGTCGCGGCGTTCCCCGGCTACGTCCAGCTCGGCGGCGGAATCCGCACGCCTGCGGCGGTCGAGGGGTGGTTCGAGCTCGGCGTCGCTCGCATCGTCATGGGCACCGCCGCGCTCAAGGATCCGCAGTTCGTCAAGGACATGGCCCGCGCCTTCGAAGGGGGGATCGTCGTCGCGGTCGACGCGCGCGACGGCATGGTCGCGACCGAGGGCTGGGCCGAAGTCTCCGACGTGCCGGTCGAGGACATGGCGCGGCGCTTCGAGGATGCCGGGGTCGCCAGCTTGTTGTTCACCGACATCGGCCGCGACGGCCTGCTCAAGGGCTGCAACGTCGACGCCACGGTCGACCTCGCGCGGCGCACCTCGCTGCCGGTGATCGCCAGCGGCGGCGTCAAGGGGCTCGACGACATCCGCATGCTGGCGATCCACGCCGACGAGGGAATCGAGGGCGTCATCACCGGGCGCGCGCTCTACGACGGGCGGCTCGACCTGGCAGCCGCGATCCGCATGGCGGAGCGGTCATGACCCTCCCGCAGGCACGGCGCGAAAACAGGGACAGTCCCTATTTTCGCCACGGCCCGAAAATTGGGACTGTCCCTGTTTTTCCGAGGCGGATCGTGCCCCTCGATCCGCTTGCGGCTGGTTTCGCTTCGCTTGCAGGGGAGGGTGCATGACGGTCCGCGTCCGCGTGATCCCCTGCCTCGACGTCGCCGACGGGCGGGTGGTCAAGGGCGTCAACTTCGTCGACCTCAAGGATGCCGGCGACCCGGTCGAGCAGGCGCGCGCCTACGATGCCGCGGGCGCCGACGAGCTGTGCTTCCTCGACATCTCGGCGAGCCACGAGGGGCGCGGGACGCTGCTCGACGTGGTCCGGCGGACGGCCGAAGTGTGCTTCATGCCGCTGACCGTCGGCGGCGGAGTGCGTTCGGTCGACGACGCGCGCGCGCTGCTTCTGGCGGGCGCCGACAAGGTCGCGGTCAATTCCGCGGCCGTCGCGCGGCCCGAAGTCGTGGCGGAGGTTGCCGAGCGGTTCGGCAGCCAGTGCGTGGTCGCCTCGGTCGACGCGCGCTGGGTGCACGACCATTGGGAGATATTCACCCACGGCGGCCGGCGCGAGACCGGAATCGACGCGGTCGAGCACGCGATCCGGCTCGCCGAGCTCGGCGCCGGCGAGCTGCTGGTCACCTCGATGGACGGCGACGGCACGCAGCGCGGCTACGACCTCAAGCTCACGCGGACGATCGCCGACGCGGTGGGCGTGCCTGTCATCGCCAGCGGCGGCGTCGGGACGCTGCAGCATCTCGTCGAAGGGGTGACCGAGGGCCACGCGAGCGCGGTGCTGGCGGCCTCGATCTTCCACTTTGGCACGCACACGATCGCCGAAGCCCACGCCGCGCTGCGCGCGGCCGGGTTACCCGCGCGGGGCTGAGGGTCCCGGCTTGGGACGTTAACGCTTTGGCCGTTGCCTGGAGCGCGCGCGGGTCCATGACCCTCGCATGCGCCCCCGACTCCTCGCCGCCCTCGTTGCCCTCGCGTCGGCGACACCGGCATGGGCGGCGAACGGCACCCAGGTTCCCGAAGGATCGCACCTGACGCTGTTCGCGCTCGGCCTGCTCGGGGTGATCGTCGGTCGCCGCGCCTCGATCAACGCCCAGCGTCGCGCCCGTCGCGAGGACCGCGACGCCGACTGACTTGACCCGCGCGCCGCGCTTGCCCATGCCCTCGCGCATGGACACCCTCGCGCGCCTCGAACGCACGATCGCCGAACGTCTCTCGGCCTCGCCCGAGGAGAGTTACATCGCCAGCCTCGCGCAGCGCGGGCTGCCGACGATCGCGCGCAAGCTCGGCGAGGAAGCGACCGAGGCGGTCGTCGCTGCGTTGGCCGGCGACGAGGAAGAACTCGTCGGCGAGGCGGCCGACGTCCTGTTCCACTTGCTCGTGCTGCTGGCCAGGAAGGACATCGCGCTCGATCGCGTGCTGGCCGAGCTCGAACGCCGCGAGGGGACGTCCGGCCTGGCCGAGAAGGCCGCGAGGAACGCCTGATGCCCATCGACGCGACGCTGCCCTACGACGATCAGAACGTGTTCGCGAAGATCCTTCGAGGGGAGATCCCGAAGAAGACCGTCTACGAGGACGAGTGGGCGCTGGCGTTCCACGACATCGCCCCGCAGGCGCCGGTGCACATCCTGGTGATTCCCAAGGGCGCCTACGTCAGCTGGGACGATTTCTCGGCCCGCGCCTCGGCCGAGGAGATCGCCGGGTTCGTGCGTGCGGTCGGCCACGTGGCGCGCGAGCAGGGGCTCGTCGCGCCCGGCTACCGGCTGCTCGCCAACACCGGCGCGCACGGGGGACAGGAAGTGCCGCACCTGCACGTGCACTTGTTCGGCGGCCGGGCATTGGGACCAATGATCGCACGTTAGGCACGGTTCGTCGCAGAAAGCTGGCGAACGGGTGAGATGCCAAACGGCGCTTGCCAGCCGAGTCGGGGCATGGCTAAAGCCTGCGAAGATGACGGACGCGCCCGCCCTCCTTCCCCCGACAGGGGTGTTTCAAGGCCCGCTCCACCTGTTTCCGGTCCGGGTCTACTACGAGGACACCGACCTGACCGGCCTCGTCTATCACGCGAACTACCTGCGCTGGTTCGAGCGCGCCCGCTCCGACATGCTGCGCCTGCTCGGGATCGACCAGCGCGCGGCCGTCGAGGCGGGCGAAGGGAACTACGCGGTCGCCGAAGTGTACATCCGCTACATCGCACCCGCGCGGCTCGACGACGCGCTGGTCGTCGCCAGCGAGGCGACGGAGCTGCGCTCGGCGAGCGTACGCCTGACCCAGCGCGCGCTGCGCGACGGGAACCTGCTGGCCGAAGCATCCGTTCGGGTGGGATTCATCTCGCCTGAGGGACGACCGCGACGACAACCTGCCGCCTGGCGCGCCGCCTTCGACAAGCTCCACTCTGCGAAAGACGCTGCATGATCCTCAATTCCGCCGCTTCCACGATGACGCCGACCCGGCTCGACCCGCTCCAGCTGTTCCTCGACGCGGACATCGTCGTCCAGGTGGTGATCGTCGGTCTCGTGCTTGCCAGTATCTGGGTGTGGACGATCATCGTCTCGTTCTCGCTGCGCATGGGCCGCGTCCGGCGCAAGAGCATCGCGTTCGAGGAAGATTTCTGGGAGGTCGACCAGCCCGAGACGCTGGTCGCCGGGCGCCGTTCGCCCGACAATCCTTCGGCCCGGGTCGCGGCCGCGGGCCTCGCCGAGCTGCGTGCCTCGACCAAGGACGGGCTGCGCGACCGTGTCGGCGCGCGTGAGCGGATAGCGCTGGCGATGGAAGGGCAGGTGGCGAGCGAGGCCGATGCGCTGGCCCAGCGGCTCAACTTCCTCGCCACGACCGGGGCCGTGGCGCCGTTCGTCGGCCTGTTCGGTACCGTCTGGGGGATCATGAACTCGTTCTTCCAGATTGGCATGCAGCAGAATTCGTCGCTGGCCGTCGTCGCGCCGGGCATTTCCGAGGCGCTGTTCGCGACCGCAATCGGGCTGTTCGCGGCGATCCCGGCAGTGATCGCCTACAACCGCTTCAGCCACCGGGTGAACGCCTACGAGGCGCATCTCAGGCGCTTCGCCGACAAGGTGCAGGCCCAGGTCGGCCGCGAGATGGAGCGGTCCTAGCCATGGCCATGGGCATTCACGGCTCGCGCGGTCGCTCCCGAGGCAGTTCGGGGCGCCGCGCACCGATGGCCGAGATCAACGTCACACCGCTGGTCGACGTGATGCTGGTGCTGCTGATCATCTTCATGGTCACCGCGCCGATGCTCGCGAGCGGCGTGCCGGTCGAGCTGCCCGAGAGCCGCGCCAACGCGCTCGACCAGCAGCCGGACCAGGTGACCATCGCGATCGACCGCGAGGGGTTCATCTACATCGACGACACGCAGGTCGAGACAGGCGCCTTCGCCAGCGCGCTGAGCGCGGTCAACTGCGGCGGCGCCGGCGCCCCGCTGATCACGCTGCGCGCCGACCGTGCACTCGACTACGGCCGGGTCATGGCGGTGATGGGCGAGCTCAACCGCTCGGGGTGCAACAGCATCTCGCTGGTCACCCAGGGTTCAGTCGAGGCTCCATAGCGGGAACGACGATGGCTTCGCTCGCCCACTTCTCGCGCGAAGAGCGTCTCGGCCTCGGCATTGCCGCCGCGGCACACGTCGCGCTTGTCGCCGCGCTGGTGTGGCAGGTGCGCGACGATCCCACGGCGTTGCCGATCCCGGAGCGGATGACGGTGAGCCTCGCGGACGAGGTGAGCCTCGAATCGACGGCACCTGATCCTGCAGCGGAGCCGGCCGCGGCAACCGCTCCGGTGCTTGCGCCGGAGCCGGAACCGGCTCCCGAGCCGGTCCGTGAACGTGTCCGCCCGGCGCCGCGGGAGACGGTCGCGCAAAGGCCAAACCCGCAGCCGTCCCGGCGGGCCACCCCTAGCCCGACCCCGAGCCCATCTCCCAGCCGACAGGCCGGTGGAACCCGGCTGGGCGAAGATTTCCTCGAGGGTGTCGGTACCAACCGGAGGGGCGGAACGCCGGCCGCGACATTCGGTCCCGCCGAGCAGGCCAGCCTGGCGCAGGCGATAAACCGCCAGCTCAAGCCGCACTGGAGTGCCCCGTCGGGCGTCGATGCGGAGAAGCTGATCACGGTACTCAGGTGGGAACTGAACCCCGACGGCAGTCTCAAGGGGCGGCCGGAAGTGGTCAGCCAATCGGGCATCACCGATTCCAACCGGCCGCAGGCCGCGCTTCACGCCGAGCGGGCGATCCGGGCGGTGCAGCTGGCGGCGCCGTTCGACTTGCCCGAAGAATTCTACGATAGATGGAGGCGCATCCGGGAATGGCGCTTCGACAGGAGACTTTGACCGTGGCTTTTCGCACCTTCCTGTTCGCGATCGTTCTCAGCTTGGGTGCCGCTCCGGCCTGGGCGCAGGAGACCCCTGCGCCACCGGTGGAGGTTCCCGACTTCGAAGAAGGCGGCCTGACCGGCTCGGTTACCGACGACAGCGCCTGGCAGGACCTCGGCATCGCCATCCCGGCCTTCGCCACCAACCGCGAGGCGCCGACGCCGGCCAATTCGCAGGGTACAACGGCGCTCGGGCTCGAGCTCGCCCGGGTGGTGTTCAACGACCTCAGGAACAACGGCCTGTTCCGCCCGGTCGGGCCCGACGCGCTGCCGCGGCCGACTTACGCGCAGATCACCGCTCCCGCGTGGGGCACCTGGCAGGGCCGCGCGGCCGAGATGCTGGTGCACGGCTACGTGCGCCCCAACGACGACGGGCGGCTGACCGTCGGCTGCTACCTCTACGACGTGCAGCTGCAGCAGGAGCTGGTGCGCGAGGGGTGGGTGGTCGCACCGGCCGAGTGGCGCCGCGCGGCGCACAAGTGCGCCGACCTCGTCTACTCGCGCCTGTCCGGCGAGAGCCCGTTCTTCGACAGCAAGATCGCCTACATCGCCGAGACCGGTCCCAAGGACAACCGCGTGAAGCGGCTGGCGATCATGGACTCGGACGGCGCCAACCACCGTTTCATCACCAACGGCCAGTCGACGGCGCTGACCCCGCGCTATTCGCCCGACTACTCGAAGATCGCCTACGTCAGCTATCTCAACGGCTACGCGCGGATCTACGTCTACGACATCGGCACGGGCAGCCAGACGCTGGTGACCCAAAGCCAGAACCCGACGTTCGCCCCGCGCTGGTCGCCCGACGGGCGGACGATCCTCTATTCGATGGCCGCCGCCGGCAACACCGATATCTACAGCGTGCCCGCGACCGGCGGCACGCCGCGGCGTCTGACCGACGGCCCCGGCATCGACGTCGGCGGCTCCTACTCGCCGGACGGAAGCCGGATCGTGTTCGAGAGCGACCGCTCCGGCAGCCAGCAGATCTACGTGATGAACGCCGACGGCTCCAACCAGCGGCGTATAAGCTTCTTCGGCGGCCGTGCGGCGACTCCCGAGTGGAGCCCGCGCGGCGACCTGATCGCGTTTACCCACATCGCCGGCGACCTGCGCATCGCGGTCATGAGCCCTTCGGGCGGCGGGATGCGGCACCTGACGAGCGCGTGGCAGGACGAGGCGCCGACCTGGTCGCCCAACGGCCGCATCGTGCAGTTCTTCCGCACCGCGCGCAATTCGGGCGAGACCTCGATCTGGCAGGTCGACCTGACCGGCCGCAACGAGCGCCGCCTCAACACTCCGGTCGGCGCTTCGGACCCGGCCTGGGGACCGGTTCTGCCTTAAATGCGTTGAAACGAAAACGGGTCGCGCCGATGGATTGCCCTGAACACTAACAAGAAGGAGAAAGAAGGCATGAAAAAGATGGCCCTTGCTGCGACCGTCGTCGGCGCCCTCGCGCTTACGGCTTGCAAGAAGGAAGCGCCCGCCGAGCTCCCGCCCGCGCCGCAGAGCACCGCCACGACGCCTACGCCGGCTCCGCCGCCGAGCGGACCGGTTCCTGGCACCCAGGCGCACTTCGCCCAGGCCATGGCCGGGCGCGACACGATTTATTTCGATACCGACAAGTTCAACATCGACGCCGAGGACCAGGCGGCGCTGCGCGAGCAGGCGGCGTACCTGCAGCAGTACCCGAACATCCGTGCGACGGTCGAAGGCCACTGCGACGAGCGTGGCACCCGCGAATACAACCTCGCGCTCGGCGAGCGCCGCGCCAACGCGGCCAAGAACTATCTCGTCAGCCTCGGCGTCCCCGCCGACCGGCTGACGGTCGTCAGCTACGGCAAGGAACGGCCGGTCGCGCTCGGGTCGAACGAGCAGGCCTGGGCCCGTAACCGCCGCGCGGTGACGATCGTCCTCAACTAAGGTGAAGCAAGGGAGTCCTCATCCAAGGAGACGCGGCCCGCGAACGGCCTAGTCGAGTTGGGTGAGGACTGCCGCTGGCCGCTCAGTCGATGAGCGGCAGTGCGACCGAGAAGGTCGGCGCGGCGATTTCGATCGCCGGCGCGTGGTCCAGCGTGCTGCCGGGCAGGCGCGCCGAGCCCGGCGCGAACAGCGCGAGGGCGGACATCGCGAAGACCGAGAAGGCCGAAGCCACGGCAAGCTGCTTGGACATTGTCTTTCTCTTCGTACCTGTCGCCGCCAGATACGCGCTCCGTGCGTCATTTCAACGCGCGATGCTGCACTGCGACAAAAAGTTACATCGGTTTCCAGTGGGGCGGTTTCCGCCCCGGGCGCGAGCGCCTATAGGTAAGCAATGCTGACGAAGGACTTAACCTGAATGCCGCGCTCGACGCGCTCGCTCGACTGGGGTTTCCCGCGTTGGCGCGGCTACGGCGGCGGGCGCGAGACGGCCAAGGTGCGGCTGTGCGACCGGCACGGCTGCGACGAGCCGGGCGACTGTCCGGCACCCAAGGCGCCCAACAGCCCCGAGCGGTGGTATTTCTGCCAGCGGCACGCGGCCGAGTACAACGCCAGGTGGGACTATTTCGAAGGGCTCGAGAAGGCCGAGGCCGAAGCGCGCGCCGGCGCTGAGCAGCGGACCAATGCCGGCTACGCCTCGGCCGCGCACTACGGCTGGGCGGGTTCGGGCGACGGCAGCCGCAGTGCTGACGAGATGCGCGCGCTCGAGGTGCTCGGGCTCGACGCCGACGCCGACTTCGAAGCGGTGCGCAAGGCCTGGCGCGCCAAGGCCAAGGAAGTCCACCCCGACGTCAAGCCCGACGACGAAGCGGCCGCAAAGGCGTTCCACGCCTACAGCCTCGCGTACGAAGTGCTGCGCGCGGCGGAGGAGCGGAGGGAGTGGCGCGGCTGAGGCCGCGGGACGCTATTGCGGCGCCGCGTCCATCTCGTCGGCGGCGTCCTCGAGCCGGTCCTTGGTTTCCTCGCCGCGCTCGCGGATCGCGTCGGCCCGGGCTTCGGCGGCTTCCTCGTCGGGACCGCCGGCTTCCATCGCTTCGATCAGGTCGGCCTGGGCCTCGTCCGCTTCGTCGATCGCGGTAGCAGTCTCTTCGACCTGGTTCTCGGCTTCGCTGTCGCATCCGGCGAGGGCGAGGCCGCCGAGGGCGGCGAGCAGGACTAGTCGGGACATCCGCATTCCTTCCTTCGGTAGACAAAGGGCAAATCCAGGGAGGCTCCGGCGGTTCCTGCATCCTCGGGTAGACAGGCGGGAGCGGGACTGTATGCCTCGCCCGCTCGTCCCGATGGAGGAATCATGGAAGTCTCCCCGCACGGCATGTCGGTCGTGACCTTCACGCTGCTCGACGCCCTGTTCACCCGGCTGATCGACAAGGGAGTGCTCGACCAGGCCGACCAGGTCGCGATCTTCGCGCAGGCGCGCGAAAGCCTGACCAGCGCACAGGACCCGCAGATGCGCGAGGCGGCGGCGCTGCTCGATCACCTGTACCGGACCTAGCGGGAGTCCCTCGTCCCCGATCGATGGGGAAGGAGTCGGCTTCAGACTTTCGCCAGCGCCTGCTCGAAGTCGGCGATCAGGTCATCGGGATCCTCGATCCCGATCGAAACCCGCACGAGGTTGTCGGTGATGCCGAGCGCGGCCTTGCGCTCGGGCGGGACCGACAGGTGGGTCATCGCCGCCGGGTGGCTGGCGAGGGTCTCGGTGCCGCCGAGGCTGACCGCGAGCTTGGCGATCTTCATCGAGTCGAGAAAGCGGAACGCTTGGGCCTCGCCGCCCCGGACGAACAGCGAGAAAGTGCTGCCCGGCCCGGTGCAGTGGCGGCGGTAGATGTCCTTCTGCGAACCCTCCTGCAGCAGGCCGAGAAAGCCGAGCCCTTCGACCTTCGGGTGATCCTTGAGGAAGTCGCAGACCGAGACCGCGTTGGCCGTGGCGCGCTGCATGCGGATTTCGAGCGTCTCGAGGCTGCGCAGCAGCATCCACGACGTGTTGGGGTCGCAGATCGTCCCCATCGTGTTCCTCAGCGCACGCACCGGATCGATCCATCGCCGCGCGCCGGAGACTCCGCCCGCGACGAGGTCCGAGTGGCCGCCGGCGTACTTGGTCAGCGAATAGACGACGACGTCGGCGCCGTGGGCGAGCGGGCGCTGCCACAGCGGGCCGAGGAAAGTGTTGTCGATCGCGATCGGCGGCGCCTCGTCGCTGCTGAACGCGGCATCGCGCGCGGCGGCCACCGCCTCGATGTCGACCAGCGCATTGGTGGGGTTGGCCGGGCTCTCGAGGTAGATCAGCGCCACACGGCCCTGCTGCTTGGCGCGCTCGAGCACGGCGTCGATTTCCCCACGGTTCGCGCCGGCGGCGAAGTCGACGTAAGTCACGCCGTACTTGCTCATCACCCGGGCGATGAAGCCCTCGGTCGCGGCGTAGAGCGGGCCCGAGTGGACGATCACGTCACCCGCGCTGCAGTAGGCGAGCAGCAGCGTGGCGATCGCCGACATCCCGCTCGAGAATACCAGCGCGTCTTCGGCCCCGTCCCACACCCCGAGGCGGTCCTCGAGGATCTCCTGGTTGGGGCCGTTGAAGCGCGAATAGACGAGCCCCTCGGCGCCGCCCTGGCCGGTGATGCCCTCGAAGTGACGCTTGCCGGCCTCGGCGCTCTCGAACGCGAAAGTGCTGGTGAGGAAGATCGGCGGCTTGAGCGAGCCTTCGGAGAGCTGCGGATCGTAGCCGTAGCCCATCATCAGGGTGGACGGCTTGAGCGTGCGCCCGCCGACGCGCGTGACTTCGGGCTTGGGCTTGCGGCGCGGGGTCGGGTGGTCGACGGGATCGGACATGGTTGCGGGTGTAACCTTTCATCGAGCCGGGTCTAGCGAAATCCTCCCCG
>JBIQKN010000033.1:27830-29934 GCA_044506565.1 Sphingomonadales bacterium
GCGCCAGCGACGTCGAGCAGCGCGCCCGACAGCACCATCCGCGGCAGCGCGATGCGCCCGGTGGCCCAGGCGATCGCGTTGGGGCCGGTGCCGGCGGGGAGCATGAAGCCCCAGCTGGCGGCCATAGCCGCGGGCAGCGCGAGCAGGAGCGGGTCGGCGCCGAGCGCGACCGTCAGGCTGGCGACGACCGGCATGATGCCGCTGGCGGTGGCGACGTTGCTGGCGAACTCGGTGATCAGGATCACCAGCGCGACGACCGCGACCGCGACGATCCACAGCGGCAGCGCAGAGAGCGGCAGCAGCGACTGGCCGAGCCAGGCGGCGAGGCCGGAGGCGGTCATCCCGGCAGCGAGCGCGAGTCCGCCGCCGAACATCATGATCACGTCCCACGGCGCGCGGTTGGCTTCGGGCCAGGTCAGCAGCGGGCGGCCGGTGCCGTCGGGCACGACGAACAGCAGCAGGCCGACGAACACCGCGATCGTGCCGTCGGTCAGCGCGCCATCGGGCAGGAGGGGCTCGGTCAGCGGCTGGGTGACCCAGAGCAGGAAGGCGAGCGCGAACAGCGGCACGAGGCGCTTTTCCTGCACGGTCCAGTCGCGCTGGGTGGCGATCGCGGCGTGCGCCGCGGCCACGTCGAACCGGTCCTCGCCGACTCGCTGCACGCGCGCGATGATCAGCGCCGCCAGCGGTACGCCGAGCAAAACCAGCGGAACGCCGTAGAGCATCCACTCGGCGAAGCTGATCCGCACCCCGATGGTCTGCTCGAGCAAGCCGACGGCGATGGCGTTGGTCGGCGAACCGATGATCGTCCCGAGCCCGCCGATCGAGGCGGCGAAGGCGATGCCGAGCGGCAGTGCCCCGGACAGCCCGTCCTTGCGGTCGGCGCCGACACCGCCGGCAACCAGCACGGCCAGCGCCATCGGCATCATGATCAGTGCCGTCGAGGTATTCGAGATGGTAGCCGACAGCAGCGCGGTGGCGAACATGAAGGCGAGCAGCAGCTGCGTCGGCCCGCCGTGTCGGCCCATCGCGTTGAGGATTCCGACCGCGAGGCGGCGGTGAAGACCGGTCCGCTCGATCGCCAGCGCCAGGAACGCACCGCCGAGGATCAGGAACATCGTCGGCGAGTAGTACGATCCGGCCGCGGTATTCGCGTCCATCACCCCGCCGAGCGGGAGCACGAGGAACGGCAGCAACGCGGTCGCGGTGAGCGGCACAGCTTCGGTCATCCACCACGCCGCCATCCACACCACGAGGCCGGCGACGAGCCAGCCCGCGTCCGGCATTCCGCCCGGCGCCGGCACGACGCGCGTTAGCAGGAACGCGGCGAGGCCGACGACGAAGCCGATGCGTTTGGCCGACACTGGCGCTCCTCCCCGGATCCCGAGTGCCATAAACCACACTCGTCACTCCGGCGAAAGCCGCGGGCTGGCGATGCATCGCGTCATCCCGGCGAAGGCCGGGATGACGGGGTAGTGGGGGATTGTGGCAGGAGTTCTGGCGCCGCCTACTTCGGCGCCAGCACCATCAGCATCTGGCGGCCCTCGAGCCGCGGATAGGCCTCGATCTTGGCGATTTCGGCGACGTCCTCCTGGACGCGCTTGAGCAGGTTCATGCCCAGTTCCTGGTGCGCCATCTCGCGGCCGCGGAAGCGCAGGGTCATCTTCACCTTGTCGCCTTCCTCGATGAACTTGGTGACGCTGCGCATCTTCACGTCGTAGTCGTGATCGTCGATGTTCGGACGCATCTTGATCTCCTTGATCTGCTGCGTCTTCTGCGTCTTGCGCGCGGCGTTGGCCTTTTTCTGCGCCTCATACCGGTACTTGCCGACATCGAGGAACTTGCACACCGGCGGATCGGCGTTGGGAGAAACCTCGACGAGGTTGAGGCCGACGTCGTTGGCCTGCTCGATCGCTTCGCGGGTGTACATGACGCCGAGATTCTCGCCGTTCTCGTCGATCACGCGGACCTTGTCCGACTGGATCATGTCATCGAAGCGGGGGCCGGACTTGACCGGGGGCGCGAGCATGCGCCGGGGTGGACGGGGTATGGGGCAATCTCCTGAATCGGTTTTTCGACGCGCGCTACTTAGTGGGTAAGAGGC
>JBIQKN010000137.1:0-4248 GCA_044506565.1 Sphingomonadales bacterium
AGCTGGCAGCCGAGCGACGGCTGGAACCTCTCGGCCACGCTGCGCCATGTCGGCAAGCAGTTCGAAGGCGACCAGGAAGACGATCCGCTGCCGGCGGCCACGACCGTCGACCTGTTCGCGCAAGTGCCGCTGGTCGACAGGCTCAGCCTGATCGCGCGGGTCGAGAACCTGTTCGACGAGACGATCATCACCCGCAACCAGGGCGGGTCGATGGATCTCGGCGTGCCGCTCACCGTGTGGGGCGGACTGCGCTACGGGTTCTGACGGGCACGGCGAGGGCTCCTCAGGAGCCCTCGCCTGCCACTCGAGCCTAGCGGTTGTTTTCTTCGCGGTCCTCCTGGCGGCGCTCGCTCTGCTGCTCCTGCTGACCACCGAGCCCGCCCTGGCTTCCGCCATAGCCGGGCTGCTCGCCGCCTTGCTGGCCGGCACCGCCGCCCTGGCCCTGCTGGCCCGGCGCGCCGCCTTGCTGCTCCATCTGGTCCGCGCCGCTCTGGCCCGGCTGGGTCGATCCGGGGTTCTTGCGTTCGTCGTCGAATCGCCCGCCGCCGCTCTGCTGTTCCTGCTGACGGCTGCCCGCGCCGGTGTTCGGCTGTTGCTGGCCGGGATTCCTGTTCTGATCGGTCATTTCCTGCTCTCCTTTGTTCGCCGGGTGGCGATGAAAGAGCAACGGACCGGGAGGCGCGCCTATCCGTCCCGCAGCGCACCATCGCGCCCAAGCGGGCGGCGCGAGCGCCAGGCCGCGAATGGGCGAGAAATGTTGCTATCGTGCGCGCAGTTGGCAGGTTAGCAGGCCGGCAAAAGGACAGGAGAGGACAGCGATGGCGTCAGCGGCTCCCGCTCAGGAAGCGATGCTCGCAGTGCGCAACCCGCGCACCGGGCAGGTGGATTTCGAGCTGCCGGTGTCGAGCCGCGCCGAGGTCGCTGCCAAGGCGGCGCGCCTGCGGCAGAACCAGCGGCAGTGGGAGGCGATCGGCGTCGAAGGCCGCTGCGGGGTCATGGCGCGCTGGCTCGGCGCGGTGAAGGCGCGCGCGGCCGACATCGGCGAAGCCGACGCGGCCGATACCGGCGGGTGCCACACGAGCTACCTGCAGGGCTTCATCACCATGGGCAATATCGGCGGCTGGCTCGAGGATGCCCCGAAGGCGTTCGAGAGCCTGAAGTGGCAGGGCATGAGTACCTCGATGCCGACGGTCGAGGTCGAGAGCCAGGTCGTCGCTTATCCGATCGTCGGCGTGATCAGCCCGTGGAACGCGCCGCTGATGCTGGCGCTGCTCGACGCGGTGCCGGCGCTGTTCGCGGGCAGCGCGGTGCTCCTGAAGCCGAGCGAGGTGACGCCGCGGGTGATCGAGACGCTGTTCGAGACGGTGCGCGAGGTGCCCGAGCTGGCGGCGGTGTTCGACTACGTGACCGGCCCCGGCGAGGTCGGCCAGGCGGTGATCGCCGAGGCCGACACGATCTGCTTCACCGGCTCGGTGCCGACCGGACGCAAGGTCGCGGTCGCCTGCGCCGAGCGGCTGATCCCGTGCAACCTCGAGCTCGGCGGCAAGGACCCGTGCGTGGTCACCGCCAGCGCCGACCTCGAGCGCGCGGCGACCGCGGTGCTGCGCGGCGCGGTTTATGCGACGGGGCAGGTGTGCTACTCGGTCGAGCGGGTCTACGTGCACGAGAGCGTGCACGATGCCTTCGTCGACAGGCTGGTCGAGAAGGCGCAGGCGGTGCGGCTCAACGCCGAGGACCCGCGCGCGGGACACATCGGCCCGTTCACTTTTGCCCCACAGGCGGAGATCGTGCAGCGGCATCTCGACGATGCCGTGGCCAAGGGGGCGACGATCGTGGCCGGCGGCGAGATCGAGAATATCGGTGGCGGACTCTATCTGCGGCCGACGGTGCTCACCGGCGTCACGCACGACATGCTGATCATGCAGGACGAGACCTTCGGCCCGTGCATCCCGGTCATGGCCTATGCCGACACCGAGGAGGCAATCCGCCTCGCCAACGACACCCGGTTCGGCCTGACCGCGAGCGTGATCGCCGGCGACGTCGAGGAGGCGAAGGCGATCGGCAAGCGGCTCAACGCCGGCGGCATCTTCCTGCAGGACACCTTCCTGACGTTCGCCAAGCTGCGCACGTTCGGCTCGGACAGCTTCGGCTGGTCGGGCTACGGCGCGCCGCGGATCGGGCCCGAGAGCCTGCGCCGGTTCCTGCGCCGCAAGAGCATCCTGTCGCAGCATGGGCCGGTGGCGGACATCCAGAACGACCATCACCTGGGAAAACAGGGATGAGGATTTCCGCAGCGGTCAGCCGGGGCGAGGGCCCGGCGCCGGTGATCGAGCAGCTCGAGCAGGAGGAGCCCCGAGCGGGCGAGATGCGCGTGCGGCTGGTGGCCACCGGCATCTGCCACACCGACTTGCACGAGCACCCGGGGCGCCATTCGCCGCAGCCGATCGTGCTCGGGCACGAAGGCGCGGGGGTGGTGGAGACGCTCGGCGAGGGGGTGCGCGGGTTCGAGGTCGGGGATCATGTGATCCTGTCGGGCAACTCGTGCGGCCGCTGCCCGAGCTGCCTGAACAATCGCCCGACCTATTGCGACCTGGCGATGCCGCTGTGCTTCGGCGGCAAGCGGCTCGACGGCTCGACCGCGCTGTCGTGCGGCGACGAGCGAATCCACTCGCACTTCTTCGGCCAGTCGAGCTTCGCCAGCCACGCGATCGTGCCCGAGCGCACCGCGGTGAGGATGGACAAGAACCTGCCGCTCG
Organism: Sphingomonadales bacterium; assembly: GCA_044506565.1. Taxonomy (GTDB): domain Bacteria; phylum Pseudomonadota; class Alphaproteobacteria; order Sphingomonadales; family Sphingomonadaceae; genus Croceibacterium_A. The sequence goes on from JBIQKN010000137.1 coordinate 2,757, forward strand.
AGAAGCTCGGCCCGCTCGGTTGCGGCGTGGTGACCGGCGCGGGCGGGGTGATCGAGGCGCTGAAGGTCGGCTTCGGCGACACGATCGCGGTGTTCGGAGTCGGCGGCGTCGGCCTCAGCGCAGTGATGGCCGCGCGGCTTGTCGGCGCGAGACGCATCGTCGCGGTCGACCTCGTGCCCGGGCGGCTCGAGCTCGCGCGCGAGCTCGGCGCGACCGACACGATCCGCGCCGACGAGGAGGGCGTGGTCGAGAAGATCCGCGGTGTCACCGGGCGCGGGGTCGACTTCACCTTCAACACGACGACCGTGCCCGACGTACACGGCTGGGCCCTCGAGGCGCTGGCGATGAACGGCACCGCCGGGTTCGTCGCCGCGCCGCGCGGTCAATGGGCGCCGCAGATGTTCGCCATGCTCGCCGGCGGGCGGCAGCTGCGCGGGATTCTCGGCGGCGACGCGCACCCGGGGCTGTTCGTCCCCCGGCTCGCCGAGTTCTGGCGCCAGGGCCGGTTCCCGTTCGACCGGATGCTGACATTCTACCCGTTCGCCGAGATCGAGCGCGCGTTCGCCGACGCGCATTCGGGCAAGGCGATCAAACCCGTGCTGCTGATGGAAGGAAGTGCATGACCCCCGACCTGCGTGCCAAGCTCGAGGCCCTCGGACGTGACCTGACCCCCGACATGCTGGGTGGCACCAACAAGCTGTTCGCCGAGATGAGCGCCGGGGTCGACCCGGCGACGAAAGTGACGCGCGACCTCGCCTACGGCCCCGATCCGCGCAACCGGCTCGACCTGTTCGTCCGCGAAGGGACCGCGAACGCGCCGGTGCTGGTGTTCGTCCACGGCGGCGGGTTCGTGATGGGCGACAAGCATACCGAGGGCAGCCCGTTCTACTCGAACGTCGGCGAGTTCGCCGCGCGGATGGGCTGGGTCGGCGTGCCGATGACCTACCGCCTCGCCCCGGCGCACAAGTTCCCTTCGGGGCCCGAGGACCTTGCCGCGGCGGTCGGCTGGCTGCGCGAAAACGTCGCGCAGTACGGCGGCGACCCGAACAAGATCGTCCTCAGCGGCCAGTCGGCCGGCGCGGCGCACGTCGCCGCCTATGTCGCGCACCGGCGCTTCCACGTCGCCGAACGCGGCGGGATCGCCGGCGCGGTGATGATGAGCGGCATCTTCGACACGCTCAACACGACGCCGAACGACTTCCACCGCGCCTATTACGGTGAGGAACGGGCGATGTGGGGGCCGGCGTCGATGCAGGCCGGGCTGATCGGCTCGGAAATCCCGCTGCTGTTCACGATCAGCGAGCTCGATCCCGAGGACTTCCAGGTCGCCGCGGCGCGGTTGGCGGGCGAATGGGGCGTGGCGAAAAGGGAGTTTCCGCCGCTCCACCGCCTCGCCGGCCACAACCACCTGTCGCCCGCGCTCGGCATCGGTTCGGAGGTGACCGATGTCGAGGACCTGGTGGCCGAGTTCGTCGGGCGGGCGACGGGTTAG
>JBIQKN010000034.1:0-29685 GCA_044506565.1 Sphingomonadales bacterium
GCCGGACGCCGCGCTCGGCGTAGTGCGTCTCGAGCGTTGCCAGTGCCTCGCGCACGTCGGCGCCGCCGAGATACGTGGAAAGCTGCTCGACGGTCAGCGGTTCCTCGGCGGCGAACAACGCGGCCTCGACAGCGCGGACCAGTTCGTCGGGCCGGCTCATGCGCGCACCCGCCGCAAGTGCAGCGGACCGAACGTGGCCTCCTGCCGGATTTCCGCCCTGCCGAGCCGCGCGAGCTCGAGCGCGGCGACGAAGCTCGACGCGAGCGCCGAACGCCGGAGCCGGGCGTCGGCGTGGGCCGGCAGGAAATCGCGCAGCTCGATCCAGTCGAGCTTGACGCCGAGCAGCGCCGAGACCCGTTCGATCGCCGTCTCGAGCGTCATCACCATGCGGTCGCGAACCATGTGCACGACCGGCTCGTTGCGCGCCTTGACCTGGGCATAGGCCGAGACGAGGTCGTACCAGTCGCACTGCCACAGGGTCTTGCGGTCGATCCTCAGACCCTCGGGAGCGCCGCGCAGGAACACGTCGCGGCCGACCCGATCGCGCGCGAGCAGCCGCGCCGCCGCCTCGCGCATCGCCCCGAGCCGCTGCAGCCGCAGCTGCAGACGCAGCGCGAGCTCCTCGGGGCTCGGGTCCTCCTGCTCGTCCCTGGGCAGGAGCATGGCCGACTTGAGGTAGGCGAGCCATGCGGCCATCACCAGGTAGTCGGCCGCGATCTCCAGCCGCAGCGCCTCGGCGCGCTCGATGTAGGCGATGTACTGGTCGACCAGAGCGAGGATCGAGATCGCCTTGAGGTCGACCTTCTGCCGCCGCGCGAGATCGAGCAGCAGGTCGAGCGGCCCTTCCCAGCCGTCGAGCTCGAGGTAGAGGGAGGCATCGCCGGTCGGCGAGGCGCCGGGGCCGTCCCAATCGTCGGCAGGGGCGGTCTCGGGCTCGAACAGCGCGCCGTCCTCGGTCATGCGACGTCCTTCGCCAGCTCGAGCAGGCTGTCGCGCTTCGCGATCAGGTCCGCGCGCGCTCCAGCTACTGTCCCTCCGGTCTCCGCAAGTGCACGTTCGAGCCGCGCCGCCGTCTCGTCCGTCATCTCAGGCAGGCGTTCGGCGATGCCGATCATGTCGTCCATCTTCGCCCAGCAGTTGAGCACGATATCGCATCCTGCGGCGATCGCCCGTTCTGCGCGCTCGGGCGCAGTGCCCGAGAGCGCTTCCATGTCGATGTCATCGGTCAGCAGCAAGCCCGTGAAGCCGATCCGCTGGCGGATGATCTCGCCGACGACGAAAGGCGAGAGCGTCGCCGGACGCTCGGCGTCCCAGGCGGTGAAGCGCACGTGCGCGGACATGCCGATCCGCGCCTCCGCCAGTGCCCGGAACGGCTCGAGGTCGGCTTCGAGTTCCGCCTCGCTCGCGTCGACCGTGGGCAGTTCCTTGTGGCTGTCTGCCGTGGCCCGCCCGTGCCCCGGCATGTGCTTGATGCAGCCGGCAACCCCCGCGCGGCGCAGGCCGTCGAGCACCGCCCGGCCGAGCGCAGCGACCTGCATCGGCTCGGTCCCGAGCGCGCGATCGCCGATCACGTCGTGCGCGGCCGGGCGGCGCACATCGAGCAACGGAGTGTAGTCGACGGTGATGCCCACCTCGGCGAGGTCGACGCCGATCGCCTCGGCATTGGCCCGCGCGGCCTCGATCGCGCTGGCCGGGGCGAGCTGCCACAGCCGGGCGAACGCCTCGCCCGGCGGATAGGCGTCCCACTCGGGCGGCTTCATCCGCGCCACGCGCCCGCCCTCCTGGTCGATCGACACCAGCAGCCGTTCTCGCCCGTGGATCGCGCGCAGTTCGTCGGTCAGCGCCCGCAGTTGCGCACGGTCGACGACGTTGCGGCCGAACAGGATATAGCCGGCCGGGTCGGCGTCGCGGAAAAAGGCGCGCTCGTCGGCGGTCAATGCGGGACCGGCCAGGCCGAAGATCGCGGGCGTCATGCCTCGAAAACTCGCAGGAAAGCCGAGTGGGGGCAAGTTTGTCCGCGGCTGGCCATGTGGACAGTAACCAACGGCTCGAAGCCGGTGCGCGTCGGCGTGCTAGCGGATAAAGTACCCGGAAACCTTCCAGTCCTCGCCTTCGCGCACCATCACGAAGGTCTCGACCGCCTCGCGGTTGGCGAATTCGGTCTGGAACTGGACGACTTCGTATTCGCCCGCCGGCGCTCCGGGCAGAGTATTGGTTCGTTCGACGGACAGCACCGTGCGGCCCGCCACCTTCCCCAGCGGCCCGCGCACCGGCCTGACCGCATTGGCCCATTGCTCGGCAGTGACCTGCGAGCGGAAGATCGCCGCAGCAGCGCGCCAGCTGTCCTCCCAGCGTTCGCCGTCGACCAGCGCGGCCCATTCGCGCGCAGCTGCCGATCCGGCGGACTCGGCCGCATCCGCCGCTGCAAGGCGGCGTTCGGCGCGCGGCGCGTCAGAGACGCCTGCCGGCAATCCGGTCGAGAGCATGACGGCAGCGACAACAATCAGCATGACGAGAACTCCTCCGACGAGCCAGGCACCCAAACGGCCCGCGCCCTGCCGCCTCTTGCCCGCATCGACGGCGGTTCCGGCCACCCCCAATTCCTTGTCCCCCAACGAATTGGGGATCGCGCGCTCGGCATCGCCGAGGAGCCTCGCCGCTTCGCGGCTGCTGGATACGCCAAGCTTCCGCCGGCAATCGCGCAGGCGCTCGTTGATGGTGTGCACCGACAGGCCCAGCTCGCGCGCGATCGATTTCGCGTCGTGGCCGGCCAGCAGGAGGCGAAGCGTCTGCTTCTCGCGCTCGCTCAGCGAGTCGAGCCGTTCGTGCATCCCGGACGTCGGCAAGGCTGCTATCGCTTGACCTGGCAGTCGCCCCCGGCAGCCTTGATGCCGCGGCACAGGGTCTCGGCCTCGGCGACCGTCCCGGCGAGCGCCTGCAGGCGATAGATCGTCCCACTATCCGCCGTGCCTTCGAGCACGCGGTGGTTGCGGCCCTGCAGGGCTTCGTAGCGGCCCACGAGCTGGTTCCAGCCGGCTTCGGCCTGCGCGCGGTTCGAGTAGGCGCCGACCTGTACGCCGATCCCGGTCACGGCCGGCGCATCGACCTGTTCGCGGTCGATGCTCGGCTCGGGCACGACGCCGCTGTCGGCGATCCGGCCCTCCACCGCCTGGCCCTCGGCGACGCCGAAGCTGACGTCGCCGGTGCCCTCGACCACGCGCCCACCGGCATCGGCCGGGCGGGTCTTGTAGGGTTCGTCGGGCGCCTCGATCGTGCTGCCGTCGGCGACGGCGGTTTCCCCGGCGGGTTCGCGCGTGAACAGCCACAGCGCGCCGAGCACCACGACGATGGCCAGCAGGCCGATCGCCGCGAACGCCACGATGCGGCCCGTGTCGCTCCCCGGCTCTTCGTAGTCGTCGTCGGATTCGAGCCACGGTAGCCGCTCATCGGCGTCGGCCAGCGTCAGCTGTTCTTCCGTTTCGATCGCGCCGTCGCCGTCGAGATCCAGCGGCGCCTCCCCCTCGCGACCAATGCCCGGCAAGGCCATGGCTAAAGCTCCTCGACCGCCTGAACCCCCAGGATCCCAAGTCCGTTGCGGATTACCTGCCCGATTTGGCCGGCGAGGAAAAGCCTTGCTCCGGTGAGCTCACGGTTATCGGCCAGCAGGATGCGCTTGCCCGGGTCGTCGTTGCCCATGTTCCAGAACGCGTGGAATGCCGCGGCCAGGTCGTAGAGGTAGAAGGCGATCCGGTGCGGCTCGCGCGCCTTGGCCGCCGCTTCGACCTCGCGCGGGAACTGCGCTGCGAGCTTGACCAGTGCGAGCTCCTCGGCGCCGAGCCGCTCGAGCGCCGCATCCGACGGGGCGATGCCCTCGGCCGCACCCTTGCGCAGCGTCGAGTGAATCCGCGCGTGGGCGTACTGGACGTAGAACACCGGGTTGTCCTTCGACGCCTCGACCACCTTGGCGAAGTCGAAGTCCATCTGCGCCTCGGGCTTGCGGGTCAGCATCGTGAACCGCACCACGTCCTTGCCCACTTCCTCGACCACTTCGGCCAGCGTGACGAAGGTGCCCGCGCGCTTCGACATCTTGACCGGCTCGCCGCCGCGCAGCAGCTGGACCATCTGCACGAGCTTGACGTCGAACGGGATGGGCCGGCCCTTGCCTTCCGACAGCGCGGCGACCGCGGCCTTGATCCGCTTGACCGTGCCCGCGTGGTCGGCGCCCCAGATGTCGATCAGCTCGTCGGCGGTCTCCGCCTTTTGCATGTGATAGGCGAGGTCGGCGCCGAAATAGGTCCAGGAACCGTCGCTCTTGCGGATCGGCCGGTCCTGGTCGTCGCCGAACCGGGTCGAGCGGAACAGCGGCAGCTCGACCGGCTCCCAGTCCTCGACGGTCTTGCCCTTCGGCGCCTCGAGATGGCCGTCGTAGACGAGGTCGTGCGCCCGCAGCCAGGCCTCGGCTTCCGCCGGCTTGCCTGCCCGCTGCAGCTCCGCTTCCGACGAGAATACGTCATGGCGGATGCCGAGCTGCGCAAGGTCGGCTTTGATCTGTTCGAGCATCGCCGCGACGGCGCGCTTGCGGAACAGCCCGCGCCACTCGTCGGCGGGGGCCTCGAGGTACTTGTTGCCGAACTCCTGCGCCAGCGCCTCGCCGACCGGCTTCAGGTACTCGCCCGGATAGAGCCCCGGGGGGATCTCGCCGATCTCGACCCCGAGCGCCTCCGAGTAGCGCAGGTAGGCGGAGTCCGCGAGCACATCGACCTGCCCGCCGGCGTCGTTGACGTAGTATTCGCGGATCACCTCGTGCCCTGCGAACTCGAGCAGCGAGGCCAGCGCATCCCCGACCACGGCGCCCCGGCAATGGCCCATGTGCATCGGCCCCGTCGGGTTGGCCGAGACGTATTCGACGTTCACCCGCCGTCCCGCACCGAGCGACGAGCGGCCGTAATCGGCCCCGAGCGCGGAGACGGCGCCCAGTTCGCCGAGCCAGACCGCATCCGCAAGACGCAGGTTGATGAAGCCGGGGCCGGCGATCTTCGCACTGGTCACGAGCGCGTCGCCGACGAGCTTGCCGACGAGCCCTTCGGCCAGCGCGCGCGGGTTCGTCCCCGCGGGCTTGGCCAGCACCAGGGCCGCGTTGGTGGCGAGGTCGCCATGCGCGGGATCGCGCGGAGGCTCGACGCTGACACCCGCGCGGGGCACGCCCGGCGGCAGGACGCCCTCGGCTTCGAGCGCGGAGAGGGCAGCGTCGATCTTGGCCGCAAAGGCGGCGTACAGGGTCGGAGTTCCGGTCATCGGCCGCGCCGTTAGCGGTTTTGGCACGCCAGCGAAACTACCGCGTGGCGTTATAGGCCAGTTGGTCCTCGGTCAGCTGGAAGCCGACCAGCAGTTCGAAGCTCGCGCGCGCCAGCGCCGCGCGAACCTCGGGCTCGCTCAACGGGTCGATGGCAGCCTCCCGGTCGCCGGCCCGGCGACGCGCCGTGATCCGGCGGCGGATGTCCTCCGGAAGCGTCGCCGCCGCCCGGTCGACATAGGCGCCGGCAGTGCCCGTCGCCTGGGCGCGATCCTGTCCGTCGGCGAACTGCAGCGTGACGGTCCCGACGCGCTTGGCGACCACCGCATTGCCGCCGCGGACGATCGTCGAGAAATACGGCAACTGGATGGTCCGCGCGCCGCGCGGATCGCGTCGCTGGGCGAGGACGTCGAACGTCGCCGTCGCATAGACCTGGTCGCCGGTGTCGTCGCACGCGCTGCGCACGTTGGTTAGCGAGGCGGTGACGTCGAGAGCATCGGCGGTTCGCGCGTCGGCGGGCGAGAACAGGGTCAGGTCGCCGGTGAAGTCCGGCACACCCACCGCGGGACAGACGCTGCGCAATGCGGTGATGCCGACGCCCTGTTCGACCACGATGTCGCCGGTCTTCTTGCAGCCCGCGAGAGTGGCGGCGGCCACGGCGGCAACTAGCAGCGCTTTGCGAGCGGTCATCTCTGTCCCTTGTCCAAGTCGAGCCGGAGCCCTAGCCCTTTCGCCCGGCAGCGACAACCGCTAGAGCGGCGCGCATGAACGCCCCCTTTCAGACGCCTGCGCCGGACCAGACCCGGGCGCCGCTGACCGTGCTGATCGCCGCGCCGCGAGGGTTCTGCGCCGGTGTCGACCGGGCGATCGAGATCGTCGAACGCGCGCTCGAGCGCTACGGGCCGCCCGTCTACGTTCGCCACGAAATCGTCCACAACCGCTACGTCGTAGACGGGCTTAGGGCTCGTGGCGCCGTGTTCGTCGAGGACCTCGACGAAGTCCCCGCCGGCGCGCCCGTCGTGTTCAGCGCCCATGGCGTGCCCAAGTCGGTGCCTGCCGAGGCCGAGCGTCGCCAGCTCGACTATCTCGACGCGACCTGCCCGCTGGTGAGCAAGGTCCACCGCCAGGCCGAGCGCCAGGTCGAGGCCGGACGTCATATTGTGTTCATCGGTCACCGCGGTCACCCCGAGGCGATCGGTACCTACGGCCAGGTTCCCGAAGGCCGCATGACCGTGGTCGAAACGCTCGCCGACGTCGCGGCGCTGACCATCCCCGAAGATGCGCCGCTGGCCTACCTGACCCAGACGACGCTCTCCGTCGATGACACGGCGCAGATCATCGCCGCGCTGCAAGCCCGGTACCCCCAGATCGTCGGCCCCAAGGCCGAGGACATCTGCTACGCTACCTCGAACCGGCAGGCCGCGGTCAAGCAGATGGCCCCCGCCTGCGATCTCGTGCTGGTGATCGGCGCGCCGAACTCGTCGAATTCGCTGCGGCTGGTCGAGGTGGCCGAGCGCTGCGGCACCGCCGCGAGACTGATTCAGCGGGCCTCCGACATCGAGCCCGACTGGCTCGACGGCGTTGGCACCGTCGGCCTGACGGCAGGGGCCTCGGCTCCAGAAGTCCTCGTCCGCGAAGTCGTCGAGCACCTCGGCCGATCGCGCCTGGTCGAAGAGCGCCAGGTGGTCACAGCCGAGGAAAACATGGTTTTCAAGCTGCCTCGGCAGCTTATCGGCTGACCCGCCGGTGGCGGTTTACACCACGCTTTCAGCCGCGGAGCTGGCCGAGCTGGTCGCCGAGTACGATGTCGGCGAGCTGGTTTCCGCCAAGGGGATCGCCGAGGGCGTCTCCAATTCGAACTGGCTCGTCGAGACCTCGACCGGCCGCTTCATCCTGACCATGTACGAAGCCCGGGTGGAGCTCGCGGACCTGCCGTTCTTCCTCGGTCTTCTCGATCACCTCGCGGCGCGGGGCTGCCCGGTGCCGCGCACGATCCATGACCGCGAGGGCGCGGCCTTTCGCACGGTGCGCGGCAAGGCCGTGGCGCTGATCGAGTTCCTTCCCGGCGTCTCGGTCGACGAGCCCAGCCCGGCCCAGGCGCACGCCGTCGGCGAGGCGCTCGCGAGCATCCATCTCGCCGCCGCAGACTTCTCCGGCCGGCGCGCCAACGGCCTTGCCCTGCAGCAGTGGCACGACCTGCTGTCGCGTTGCGGGCAGGATGGCTTGCAGACGATCGATCCCTCGCTTCCGGCCCTCGTCGAACGCGAGCTTCTCTACCTGACGGCACACTGGCCGCAGGGCCTCCCGCGCTCGGTGATCCACGCCGACCTGTTTCCGGACAACGTGCTGTTGCTCGGAAACGCCGTAACCGGGCTGATCGACTTCTATTTCGCCTGCAACGACATCACCGCCTACGACCTGGCCGTCACCCACGCCGCATGGTCCTTCAGCAAGGACGGCGAGTTCAGGCCGACGATCGCCGATGCGCTGGTCGAAGGATACGTCGGCCGCCGGCCGCTGTCCGACGCCGAACGGCAGGCGCTGCCGGTGCTCGCCAGGGGTGCCGCGATGCGCTTCCTCGCGACGCGCGCGTACGACTGGCTGAACACGCCGGCAGACGCGCTGGTCACCCGCAAGGACCCGATGGAGTTCGCCCGCCGGCTGGAGTTCTATTCACGCGAAGGTGAAAGAGCCTTCCCCGGGCCAGGCGCTTGCGCCAGGGCGGGCGGATGAAACACGTCGACATCTTCACCGACGGGGCCTGCAAGGGGAACCCCGGTCCGGGCGGCTGGGGGGTGCTGCTGCGGATGGGCCGGCACGAGAAGGAACTCTCGGGCGGCGACCCGCACACGACCAACAACCGCATGGAGATGACCGCGGTTATCCGCGGGCTCAAGGCGCTGATCGAGCCCTGCGAAGTCACGATCCACTCCGACAGCCGTTACGTGATCGACGGCATGACCAAGTGGGTCGAGGGCTGGCAGAGGAAGGGCTGGGTCAATGCCAGCAAGAAGCCGGTCCGAAACGAGGACCTGTGGCACGAACTGATCGCGGCCGCCGCCCCGCACCGGATTCACTGGCAATGGGTCAAGGGCCACGACGGACACCCGGAAAACGAGCGCGTCGACGCGCTAGCCTGCGCGGCCGCCGAGGCGGCCGGGCGCTGACGGCCGCGGACCAGCCTCAGCCGGTCGTGTCGACGACCTCCGCTTCGGGGCCGTTCTTGCGGATCGATTCGATCGCGTTCTTCGCGCTCGCCTTCGAGCTGTAGCCCTCGGTCCAGAACATCGTCTCGCTGTTGTAGACGAAGTAGGCGACGTACTCTCCCGCCTTGTTTTGGCGGATCTCGAACCGGTGAGCCACTGGTGTCCTCCCTAGGTTTCAGGTCGGACAAGTCTAGCGCCACGGAACGAAACGGCTAGCCAAAACGCGTCGCAGCATAAGCGGCGGCATCGAGGCGCTCGGTCATCGCGTCGCGTGCAAGGCCGAGCAGGATCTGGGCTCCGAGGCGAGCGGCGGCTGGCGCCGTCTGGATGCCGAAGCCCCCCTGACCGGCGAACCAGAAGAAGCCCGGCTGCGCCGAATCGAAGCCGTAAACAGGAAGCCGGTCCGGGGCGAAGCTGCGCAGGCCCGCCCACTTATGCTCGACCGCAAGAATCCGCCAGTCGACCACCTGTTCGAAGCGGTCGATGGCAATCGCGACGTCGAGTTCCTCGGGTGCGGCGTCGCACGGCGGGCTCGGGGTTTCGTCGTGCGGGCTCAACCACAGCTTCCCATGCTCCGGCCTGAAGTAGAACTCCCCCTTCAGGTCGATCACCAGCGGCAGGTCGGTCGTCGGCGCCGGGTCGGTCCGCAGCTGGCAGACGGTGCGCCGATAAGGTGCGACCCCGAGCGGCCGAGCCCCGGCAATCGACGCGACCTCGTCGGCCCAGGCACCGGCGGCATCCACCAGCACCGCCGCGCGAACCTCGCCCGCCTGGCCGAACGACAGCCGCCACCCGTCGCCCTCCCGCTCGGCCGTGGTAAGCCGGGCCGAGGTACGCACCTCGGCCCCGCCCGCCCGCGCGCGGGCGAGGTAGTGCTGGTGCAGACCGGCGACGTCGATGTCGGCGCAGCCGGGCACGTGGATCGCCCGCGTCCAGCCCGGCCGCAGCCCCGGAATTCGGCGCTGGATCGTCTCGCGCCCGATTGGCTCGATTCGCGCACCGCTGTCGGCGAAGCGGGCCATGAACGTCTCGACCTCGGACTCGTCCTCCGACCGCACGAGGTAGACCGCGCCGCGCGGCGCGAGGAATCCGTGCTCGCGCAGATATGTTCCGGACGCGAGCGTCAGCGGCACGACCTCCGGCCCGCCGTAGCATTCGTCCCAGAACGCGGCCGAGCGGCCCGTGGCGTGATAACCGGGCGCCGTCTCGGCCTCGGCCACGAGCACGCTGGCATGGCGCGCCAACTCGGCGGCAAGGCTGGCGCCGGCCATGCCGGCACCGATCACGACGATATCGAAGGTCTGGGTCACTGGGCGGCAACGGTCTCGAGGAAGCGGTCGATCCGCTCAAGCGCGCGGTCGCGCACTTCGTCAACCTCGCGAAGGATCTCATGGGCCGCCTCGCGCCCGAACCACACCGAGTCACATTGACGCAGGCGGGTCTCGGCGCGCCGGATCGCGCGGACGCTGACGAGTCGGTCGGCGCTCGTCGCGACGATCTGCACCGGAATATCGATGGCCTCGATCGCGCCGCGGCCGGCGAGTTTCCTGATCGAAGCCTGGGCGGCCGCCACCCAGCCCCAGCTGCCTGGCCCCATCGCCAGTTCGGGCCGGGCACGGCGCCAGTACAGCTCGTCGGCGTACCGGTTGTCGTCGTGCGTCAGCAGGGCCTGGCGAAACGCGGGCACCTCGCCGGGCTTCTCGCTCCACTTCCAGGCCGGGCGGCGCGGATCGCCGATCAAGCACATGAACCGGGCGAGGAGGTGCTTGGCTGACGCGGGCAACCGTTCGGGGAGAACGTCGAGCATCGGTGCCGACAGCACGAGCGCGGCAGGCACCGGCTCGAGGGCCCGTTCGGCAAGGGCCCGCAGCGCGAGATGCCCGCCCATCGAATGGCCGACGAGGACCCGTGGTCCTTCCCGCTCCGCGGCCCACGCGTGCCACAGCGCGGCGAGGTCGCGGGTCCACAGCGCGAAGTCGTCAACATGGCCGGTCACCGCATCGACGCCGAGCCGGCCCGACCCTGCCTGGCCGCGCCAGTCCGCCGCCGTCACCCGCCAGCCGCGCATGCGCCAGTGCTCGAAGGTCTCGAGATACTTCTCGTAGGCGTCGCCCCTCCCGGGCATGAACAGCAGAGAACCCCGTGCGAAGCTTTGGGGCTCCTCCCAGTCGAGCCGGCGGATCCTGTAGCCGTCGGGCGTCGTCCAGTGATGCTCGATCGCACCGGGCGGGATCGAGCGGCGGTCGAAAGCCCCGCCCGCAGCCTTGGTTACTTGGCTAATTCCGGCCTCCCGCCAGTGGTTACTTTTTAGTAAGTCATACGCGCTAGCACGGTACGCCGGGGGTTACGGGGTTCCGATGCTGGACGATCCTTTCAAGTATGGCCTGCTCGCCGCGTTGGCAATCGCGCTGGTCGTCGCCGCGGTGACCGACTTGCGCAGTCGGCGGATCGGCAACTGGCTGACCGGCGCGGTCGCCCTGGCCGCACCGCTGTTCTGGATCGCCACCGGCCTCGAGCTTTGGCCCGGCGTCGTCCTCCAGGTCGGCGTCGCGATCGCCACCTTCACGGTTCTTGCGGGGCTGTTCGCGGCGGGGGCGATGGGCGGTGGCGACGTCAAGCTGCTGACCGCGCTGGCGCTGTGGATCGAGCCCTCGCTGTTTCTCAGCTTTCTTTTCGTGATGGCGCTCGCCGGGGGTGTGGTGACCATCCTGTTCGGCGCCTGGCACGTCGTGCGCCGCCGGCGCGAGCGCCTGGCGGTCCCCTACGGAGTGGCGATCGCGCTCGCCGGGCAATGGACGCTTTTCACCATAGTTAGCACCGACCTCACGACGAGAGGGGTCGGGTGACCCGATTTTAACCATTTAGGCCTTAAGCGGAAGAAATCGTTCCGCTCGGGACAATTAGGGGGCTTGACGCACCATGGACAGGAAGAAGCTGGTTCTGCTGCTTGGGGCGCTGATCGTAGCGATCGGCACTGCCATGGCTGCTAGGAGCATGTTCGCCGGAGCCTCCGCTCCGCAGGCGACCGCCGCAGTGGCGACTCCCGAACCCGAGGGCCCCAAGGTCTTGGTCGCGAAGCGCGCCCTGCCTATCGGCACAATCCTCACGGCAGACGCCGTCGGCTACCAGCTGTGGCCGAAGGAGATGGTCCAGGACGCCTACTTCATCGAGGGCGAAGCGGACATGGCCGCGCTCCTCGGTACGGTGGTGCGTCATCCGATTACTGCCGGTGAACCGATCACCCGCGGCGGGCTCGTCTCGCCCGGCGATCGCGGCTTCCTCGCCGCGGCGCTCGGGCCGGGCATGCGCGCCGTGACGGTGCCGGTCTCGGCGACCACGGGTGTCGGCGGCTTCGTGTTCCCGGGCGACCGGGTCGACATGATGTTGACCCAGAGCGTCGACAGCAACGACGAGGGTCCGGCGCTCAACGCCGCGGAGACCATCATTCGCAACCTTCGCGTCCTGGCGACCGACCAGTCGACCGAAACGAGCACGGGCCCCGACGGCAAGACCGAGGTGCGCGTGGTTCGCACGGTGACGCTCGAGGTGACCCCGCGGATCGCCGAAAAGATCCAGGTGGCGTCGACCATCGGTACGCTGAGCCTCGCGCTCCGCTCGATCGCCGACAATCAGACCGAGCTCGAGCGCGCGATCGCTTCGGGTGCGGTCGATCTTCCCGACAACGCCTCGCCCGAAGCCGAGGAGAAGCTGCTGCGGCAGGCCGTTGCCCGTCCGCAGGACGGCGCCACGACCTTCGTCACCGGCGGCGATGTCTCGCGCTTCCAGCGCAGCGCCCTGCCCCGGCCCGCGACGGCCGCCGTGTCCGCCGACGGCAGCGCGGTTGCCGTGCCGACCGGACCGGTGGTCCGCGTCACGCGGGGCAAGGACACGTCGGTCGAATCCGTCGGCCGCGGTGCGGGGGCGATTCTCGATCGCCAGGGCCAGGGCATGACCACGGTCGGGCGCGTCGCGCCGGCCGCGATGAGCACGCTGAGGTAGGCGCCGTGGGCAAGGCACAGATCGCCACGGCAGCCGGACTCGAGATGAGGGGCAAGACAATGAAGAGCCGCGTTATGAAAACCGTGCTGTGCGTCACCTGCGCGCTCGCACCGCTCGCCGCGGTCCCGGCCGGACCGGCCGTGGCGCAAGGTTCGGTGATCAGCCCGGCCCAGGACATCGCTCTGTCGATCGGACGCGGCCAGTTGGTCACCGTCCCCGGCAACATGGCCGACGTGTTCGTGTCGAACGAAGCCGTTGCCGACGTCCAGGTCAAGTCGCAGCGCCAGCTCTACGTGTTCGCCAAGGCCGGCGGCGAGACGACGGTCTACGCCAGCAACGCTGCGGGGGACATCATCTGGTCGGCCAACGTGCGCGTCGGCTCGAACCTCGACAGCATCGACCAGATGCTGGCGCTGGCGATGCCCGAAGCCAAGATCAATGTCGCGACGATGGGCACCAATACCGTGCTGCTGACCGGCACCGTGGCGGCTCCCGAAGACGCCGCCGAGGCCGAGCGCCTCGTGGCCGCCTTCATGGGCGACGAGGCCAATGTGGTCTCGCGGCTGCGCATGGCCACACCGCTGCAGGTGAACCTGCGCGTGCGCTTCGCCGAGGTGAGCCGCTCGCTGGTCCGTACGCTCGGCGCGAACCTCACGACCATTGACGGATCCGGCGGGTTCCGGTTCGGCCTCGGCCGGGGCCGCGCGCTGGCCCCGGACCAGACCTGGAGCCCGCAGGGACCGATCGCCGTGGGCCAGGGCGCCGCTCAGGTGACGGCCACCTATCCCGACGGCACCACGATCACCGGCCCGGCCATCAGCCCGCCGCAGGGTCTCAGCTCGATCGCCGGCATGGGCCGGTTCCTCGGGCTCGACATTCTCGGGGCGCTCGACCTCGGCGAGACCATGGGCCTGGTCACCACGCTCTCCGAGCCGAACCTGACCGCGCTCTCGGGTGAAACGGCAGAGTTCCTTGCCGGGGGCGAGTTCCCGATCCCGCTGAGCCAGGGCCTCGGCACGACGACGATCGAGTACAAGAATTTCGGCGTCGGCCTGTCGTATACCCCGACTGTGCTGGCGAACGGCCGGATCTCGATCCGCGTCCGCCCAGAAGTCTCGGAGCTTTCGAGCCAGGGTGCGGTCACGCTCGACAACTTCACGATCCCGGCGCTGACGGTCCGTCGTGCCGAGACGACCGTGGAACTCGGCTCGGGCCAGAGCTTCATGATCGCCGGCCTGCTGAGCAACAACGCGCAGAACACGATCGAGAAGACGCCGGGCGCCGGCGACCTGCCGATCCTCGGCGCGCTGTTCCGCTCGACGACCTTCCAGAAGGGCCAGACCGAGCTTGTGATCGTGGTCACGCCGTATCTCGTGAAGCCGGTCGACGACAACGACATCGTCCTGCCGACCGACGGCTTTCATGCTCCGAACGTGGCCGATCAGTTCTTCGGCAACTTCGAACAGAACGCCCCCGACGGCGCGCGCCGGCCGATGCCGACCGCGGCGGACGAGGCCCCGAATCCGCAGATCGGCCTGGCCAACCAGCCCGGTCCGGAGCTCGCGGCCGACAACCGCCGTCGTCCCGGCGATGGCGCCCAGCGCGCCGAAGCCGTCGAACCCGGCTTCAGCTTCAAGTGAGAAAGGTGATCACGATGCCTCTTACCAGCAAAGCCGCGGTGAGCGCCGCGATCGCCGTCTCGCTCGGACTCGCCCTTGCGGCCTGTGGCGACACGCCGAACAACCGTTCGCTGTACAGCGTCAAGCAGCCGGTGGTCGAGCGCAAGACCTACACGCTCGACCTCACCGCGACCGCCGCGGGACTGCCGGTCCCCGAGCAGCAGCGCCTCGCCGACTGGTTCGAGACTCTCGACCTTCGCTACGGTGACCGGATCGCGCTGGACAGCCCGATTGCCAACGAGGCGGTCAACGAGGACGTTGCAGCCCTCGCCGGACGCCACGGCCTGCTTCTTACCGAGGGCGCCCCGCTCACCACGGGCCAGCTCCAGCCGGGCACCGTCCGCGTAGTCGTCACGCGCAGCCTCGCCCATGTGCCGGGATGCCCCGACTGGTCGGACAAGTTCGCGAGCAATCTCGACAACGCCACCAGCGACGGTTTCGGGTGCGCGGTCAACAGCAACCTCGCGGCGATGGTCGCCGATCCGGAGCACCTGCTGCACGGCGCCGAAGGCACCGGCGAAACGGTCGTGATGAGCTCGACCAAGGCGATCCAGACCTATCGCGACCGGGAGCCGACCGGAACCGGTGAGCTCCAGTCCGTCAACACGCAAACTGGGGGTAACTGATCGATGAACGCGCCCTGGAAACCCGGCCCGCTGGGCAATCGCGACCCCTTCGCCGCCTTCATCTGCGATGAAGCTGCGCTGGACGTGCTGCGTCCGGTCGTCATCGAAATGGGCTGGCAGCCCGAGAAGTGCAACAAGGGCGGGCTGCGCAACGCGGTCCAGTCCCTGTCGATCTCGGCCAGCCCGGCGATCCTGATGGTCGACCTGTCCGAAAGCGGCGATCCGCTCAGCGACATCAACGCCCTCGCCGAAGTCTGCGAGCCCGGCACCGTGGTGATCGCCATCGGCCAGGTCAACGACGTCCGCCTCTATCGCGATCTCCTCGCGAGCGGCATTCACGACTACCTGCTCAAGCCGCTCGCGGCGAGCCAGCTTCGCGACTCGCTGACCCAGGCCCAGGCGGTGTTCATGAACCCGCGCAACGTCGACGGCGAGACGGTCAAGCGGCATGTCGCGACCGCCGTGGTCGGCACGCGCGGCGGCGTCGGCGCCTCGACCGTGGCGACCTCGCTCGCCTGGCTGTTCAGCGCCGATCACAAGCGCCCGACCGCGCTGCTCGACCTCGACGTGCACTTCGGCACCGGCGCGCTGGCGCTCGATCTCGAGCCTGGCCGCGGCCTGACCGACGCGATCGAGAATCCGAGCCGCATCGACGGCCTGTTCATCGAGCGCGCGATGATCCGCGCCAACGAGCACCTGGCGATCCTCTCGGCCGAAGCGCCGATCAATTCGCCGCTGATGACCGACGGTTCGGCCTTCGTGCAGCTCGAGGAAGAGTTCCGCCAGGCGTTCGAGATGACCGTTATCGACCTGCCGCGGAACATGCTGATCAACTTCCCGCACCTGCTGACCGAGGTGAACGTGGTCACGCTGGTTGCGGAAATGACGCTCGCCTCGGCGCGCGACACGATCCGGTTGCTGTCGTGGCTCAAGACCAACTCGCCCGGCGCCCAGCCGCTGATCGTGGCGAACAAGGTCCATCCCGGCGCGACCGAGATCAGCAAGGCCGATTTCGAGGCGTCGATCGAACGCAAGATCAACTACATGATCCCGTTCGATCAGCGCGCGGCCGCCAATGCCGCCAAGCTCGGCCAGACCTTCGCCGACGCCAACCGCTCATCGAAGGCCGGCAGCGCCATTCGCGACATCGCCAACGCGATCGTCGGCGTAAGCGACGAAGAAGGTGCCGACTTGGCGCAGAGCGGCACCGGCGGTTCGCTGCTCGGCAAGTTCGACCTCAAGTCGCTCCTCGCCAAGAAGGAAAAGGGCGGCGCGAAGCAGTCGGAACCGGCCGAATAGGAATCCGCACGGCGCAGGCCGGGGGCCTGCGCCGGGCATAGGGACGATCAGGATAGACCCTCGGGGGTCGGGACAGGGGCGACATGAACATCATCCAGCTACTGCTAGTGGGCGGCGGCCTGATGACAGCCCTGTTCCTCGGCTACCTGGCGTTCATGGGCAGGTCGCCCGGCAAGGAAAGCCAGCGCCGGCTCGAGGCCGTCCGCTACCGGCATTCCGAGAACACCAAGGACCGCGTAGAGTCGCAGCTCAAGAAAGCGATCGCGGCGCGCAAGCCGAAGATGCGCAAGATCGCCGGTGCCAGCTCCCGGGCCGAGGCGCTCGCCCTCCGGCTTCAGCGTACCGGCAAGGGCTGGACGCTCAACCAGTATGTCTACGCCTCGATCGGGCTGGGACTGGCCATCGCGGCAATCCTGTTCCTGCGCACGGGCGCGGTGCTTTTCTCGCTCGGCGTGGGCGTGCTCGCCGGCGCCGGCATTCCGCACATGGTGGTCAGTTTCCTGATCAAGAAGCGCACCAACCAGTTCAACGCCAAGTTCCCCGACGGGATCGAGTTGCTGGTCCGCGGCCTCCGCTCGGGCCTGCCCGTGGCCGAGACGCTCGGCGTCGTCGCCCAGGAAATTCCCGGGCCGGTCGGCGAGGAGTTCAAGGCCGTGGTCGAGCGGATGAAGATCGGCCGCACGATGGAGGAATCGCTCCAGGTCACGGCCGACAAGCTCGGCACCGCGGAGTTCCAGTTTTTCGTCATCACGCTGGCGATCCAGCGTGAGACCGGCGGCAACCTCGCCGAGACTCTCGGCAACCTCGCCGACGTGCTGCGCAAGCGCGGCCAGATGAAGCTCAAGATCCGCGCGATGAGCTCGGAATCGAAGGCCTCGGCCTACATCGTCGGCGCGCTGCCGTTCATCGTCTTCTCGATGATCTGGTGGATCAACCCGAACTACATCGGCAAGTTCTTCATCGACGAGCGGCTCATCGTCACCGGCCTCGGCGGCCTCGTGTGGATGGGTATCGGCGTCTTCATCATGGCCAAGATGGTCAGCTTCGAGATCTGAGCGGGAAACGGAACGCACCATGATCACGCCCCCGTCCGGACCGACCCTCCTCGGCGTCGACGTCGTCCTCGTCGGCTCGATGCTCGCCGGCCTCGCCGCGGCCGCGATGCTGTTCGCCATCTACACCGCCATTACCGTGCGCGACCCGATGGCCAAGCGCGTCAAGGCGCTCAACGCCCGCCGCGAGGAACTCAAGGCCGGCATCATCAAGTCCGCCGGCAAGAAGCGGCAGAGCCTCGTGCGCCGCTCCGAGGCGACCGACAAGATGAAGGATGCCCTGGCGAACATGAAGGTTCTCCAGGAAAGCCAGGTCAAGATCATCCAGCAGAAGCTGGCCCAGGCCGGCTACCGCAACAAGGAACTGGCGGTCTTCGTCATCTTCGCCCGGATGGCGCTGCCGATCGTGCTCGGCTTCACCGGCATCGTCGCGATCTACTGGCTCGAGATGTTCCCCGAGTGGGGCAGCTTCAAGCGCTTCGCCGCCTTCGCCGCCCTGGTCATCGCCGGGTACAAGGGCCCCGACGTGTTCCTCAAGAACAAGTCGACCAAGCGCACCGACGCGATCCGCAAGGGCTTGCCCGACGCGCTCGACCTGCTGGTGATCTGCGCCGAGGCCGGCCTGACCGTCGACGCCGCGTTCAACCGCGTCGCCAAGGAACTTGGCCGCGCCTATCCCGAGCTCGGCGACGAGTTCGCGCTGACCGCGATCGAACTTTCGTTCCTCACCGAGCGGCGTCAGGCGTTCGAGAACTTCGCCTATCGTGTCGACCTCGACGCGGTGCGCGGCGTGGTCACCACGATGATCCAGACCGAGCGCTATGGCACCCCGCTCGCCAGCGCTCTGCGCGTGCTCTCGGCCGAGTTCCGCAACGAGCGCATGATGCGCGCCGAGGAAAAGGCCGCGCGCCTGCCGGCGATCATGACCGTGCCGCTGATCCTGTTCATCCTGCCGGTGCTGTTCATCGTCATCCTCGGCCCGGCGGCCTGCGACATCAGCGACGCGTTCTCGGACGGCGGTCCGGCGAACAAGTAGCCCGAGGATACCTCCTGGGAGGTCGGGGAGCGCAGCGGCTCCGCGGGGGAACCGCGGGGCCGCTGTTCTATTCGACGCCGAAATTCCCGCTGTCGATGTCGTCGGCGTCGAGGTCCTTGACCTCGCCCTTCACGCGCAGCAGCAGCGAGCGGAAGGTGTCGATCTCCTCGCGGGTGAAGTTCGAGAACAGCCGCCGCTCCATCTCGAGCGCAAGCGGCATGATCTCGTCGTGCATCCGCACGCCCTCGGGGGTCAGCTCGAGCAGGTGCGAACGGCCGTCCTGGGCATTGGGACGGCGCGAGACGAGCTTGCGCTCCTCAAGCACTTTGCAGGCGCGATTGACTGCGACTTTGTCCATAACCGTGAGGCTGGTCAGGTCGCGCTGCGTCAGAGCGCCCGAATCGCCGAGCACGGCCATCACGCGCCACTCGGGCACGCTCAGGCCGAACCTTGTCCGATATTCGAGCGCAATACGGCCGCTTACCGCGTTCGAGGTGATCGACAACTGGTAGGGCAGGAACTCTTTGAGGCGAGGGTTGTCTGTCATGACGTCGGAATGTGTTCCAGCCCGCACCGCTTTGCAAGCGGTCGCCCCGCGAAGCCGGGCTACGGTCCCTTGACGGGACGAACGAGGCGGCCGGCAATCGCGTCAAGCCGGGCCACGGCCTGCGGGCTCCAGTGCTCTCGCGGGGTGACGATCGCGCCGTCGAGCGCGCGGTCGATCGGGCTGGGCTCACGCGTGGCCGGGAGCTTCTTGGCGAAGTGGCGCAGCGCCGCTCGCGCAGCCTCGGCATTGGCGCGCATGACCTCGAGAATGGCCGAGGCCTCGACCGCCTCGCCCTCTCGCCAGCAGTCGTAGTCGGTAACCATGCCGAGCAGCGCATAGGGCAGCTCGGCCTCGCGCGCGAGCCGCGCCTCGGGCATCGCGGTCATGCCGATCACGTCGGCACCCCACTGGCGGTAAAGCGCACTCTCGGCCCGCGTCGAGAACTGCGGGCCCTCGATCGCGAGGTAGCAGCCGCTACGATGCGCGCGCACGCCGGCCGCGCGCGCGGCCCGCGCGGCCCGGTCGGCGAGCCGCGGGCAGACCGGGTCGGCCAGCCCGACGTGGGCGACGACACCGGGTCCGAAGAAGCTGCGCTCGCGTCCTGCGGTCCGGTCGATGAACTGGTCGACCGCGACGAAATCGCCGGGGGCGAAATCCTCCCGCAACGAACCGACCGCGGAGATCGCCAGCACATCGGTCACGCCGCACCGTTTGAGCACGTCGATGTTGGCCCGGTAATTGACCTGCGAGGGAGACAGTCGGTGGCCCTCCCCATGGCGCGCGAGAAAGGTGAAACGCACACCTTCCAGCGTGCCGGTCGTCACCGGCCCCGACGGCTCGCCGAACGCGCTGGCGACCGGGATCTCTTGCGCCTCGTCGAGCGCGGCGCCTTCATAAAGCCCCGATCCGCCGATCACTCCGATGTGCCAGCCGGCCATGCGCGGGTCCCGTTACTTCGGCGGCATGCGGATGGCGCCGTCGAGGCGCACGGTCTCGCCGTTGAAATAGCCATTCTCGAGCATCAGCATGACGAGGTCGGCGTACTCCGGGGGACGGCCGAGCCGCTTGGGGAACGGCACTGCGGCGGCAAGCGATTCCTGGGCCTTTTCGGGCAGCCCGGCGAGCAGCGGGGTGTTGAAGATGCCCGGCAGGATCGTGTTGATGCGGATGCCCTCCGACATGAAATCGCGCGCTATCGGCAGGGTCATCCCGGCCACACCCGCTTTCGACGCCGAATAGGCGACCTGGCCGATCTGGCCGTCGACGGCGGCGACCGAAGCCGTGCAGACCATCGCCCCGCGCTCGCCATCCTCGAGCCCGTCGAGCGTCATCATCCCAGCCGCGGACTTGGCGACGCACTGGAACGTGCCGACGAGGTTGACCTTCAGCGTCCTGAGAAACAGCTCGACCGGCAGGTGACTGATCGCCCCGGTTTCGCGGTCACGCTTGATCGTCTTGCCGATCGTGCCGATGCCCGCGCAGCACACCAGCACACGCTCCTGCCCGTGGGCCTCGCGCGCCCTGGCGAAGCCGGCATCGACCGAGGCCTCGTCCGACACGTCGACCTTGCAGGCGATACCACCGATTTCCTCGGCGACGGCACGGCCGCGCTCCTCGTTGAGGTCGAACAGCGCGACTTTCGCGCCCTTGGCCGCGAGCGCCCGGGCACTCGCTTCGCCGAGGCCCGAAGCCCCGCCGGTCACCACGGCAGCGAGCGTGGAATCGATCTTCATCCAAAGGCCTCTTCTGTTCTGCGTTCGCCCGGCGCGGGCGGCCCGGCACTCCGTCCACGCGGGCATTAGCCGTGCCCTTCGACCGGTCAAGCCGCGACGGCCTGACCTGGCCATAATGGCCGTGGGGAATGCCCGAGCATCCGCTCGGCCGGTCCAGCGGCGGCATCGGTCGTCGGCCGAACTACAGGGCTTCGTCGACCGGCTGTGGTGCAATTGCAACATATCCGCGACGAACGCCGAACCGAATATAATTTGAATTGAAACCAACCCCGCGTTCGGCGAACTTCAAATCGTTGCGCTGCTTCCGCCCGGTCTTGGGACTGCGACCGGGCGGAACTGCGGCAGCGCGGCCAGGTAGCCGGCCCGCCGGCGCAAGTAGGGACAGTCCTGTGAACATCCAAACCCGTTTGAAAGGCGCTACGGCGCCTGTTGCGCTATGCGCAATCCTTGCCGCCCAGCCCGTCTTTGCGCAGCAAGACGTGAACGACGTCCTCGCCGAAGCGGCCGACGAGGCTGCCGAAAGCTCCTCTGGAGAGGGCGAAGCGATCTACGTCACGGGGTCGCGTATCCGCCGCACCGAATTCAACAGCCCGGATCCGATCACGATCATCAGCCCGGAGATCGCCTCGGCACAGGGCCAGACGTCCACCGCGCAGATGCTGCAGAGTTCGCCGATCGCGGCCGGCTCCGCCCAGGTGACCTCGGCCATTTCGGCAGTGTTCAACACCGACGGCGGCCTTGGTGCCGAGACGATCTCGCTCCGCGGCCTCGGTGCCAACCGCACGCTGGTATTGCTCAACGGCCGACGCGCCGGGCCCTCGGGCACCCGTGGCTCGGTCGCCGCGTTCGATCTCAACGCCCTTCCGCTCTCGGTGATCGAGAACGTCGAGATCCTGAAGACGGGCGCCTCATCGATCTACGGTTCGGACGCCGTCGCCGGCGTGGTCAACATCATCACCTCGAAGGACACCGACGGCTTCCAGCTCGACGGCATGGCCTCGGTCCCGCTGGCCGGCACCGGCCAGGAGTACCGGGTCAGCGCGACGTGGGGGAAGGACTTCGGCAACGGCCACATCCTCGCCACCGCCGACTACTTCAAGGAGACGATGCTTCGCCGGCGCGACCGCGACTACCTCGACTGCCCGGAGGAGTACATCTTCGAGGGTGTCGATACCGGACGGATCCTGCCTAACGGCGATCCCGATTACGATTCGAACGGGCGCCGGGCCGATCTCATCGATGCCCGGACCGGGCAGCCGCGCTGCAACGACTTCCTGTGGGGCCACGTCTGGACCTACGACTACGATTTCAATCCGTCCGGCCTGTACCAGTTCGACTACGACGGGTCGCTGGGGCGCTTCATCCAGCCGAACCTGGTCACGCATCCGGGGACCGGCAGCACGCTCGTCGCTCCCCCGGGCTTCTTCCGTATCAGCGATGAAATCGCCTATCCGCTGCCGCCGGGCCAGGAGCGCCTGACAGAAGGGCTCACCAACGCCTACCACCCGTTCCAGGCCAAGCAGTCTGTAATCCCCGAAACCGAGCTGTTCACGGCCTACGTCGACGCAGCCTACGACGTATCGAGCAATCTCGAGATCGGCATCGAGCTGCTCTACAACAAGCGCAAGACCTATTACGATTCGTACAACCAGTTCTACTACCTGACCGGCTTCACCAACGACTTCAGCCCGGTCGCTCCGGGCTTCGGCGATCCGTTCTCGCCGGGTTGGGAAGGCGCCTTCTTCCTCAGCCCGACCGCGATCAGCGACCTCAACGACTCGTGGGCAGAGGTCGACTACTACCGCGGCGTGGCCTGGTTCGACGGCACCTTCGGGAGCTTCCTGCCGAGCTGGGGCTACAACGGCTACTTCCAGTACAGCCGGTCTGAAGGTTCATATACCGACGACATCCTCTACGACGATGCCGTGCGGTGGCACGACCTGCGGACCGGTTCGTGCGCCGGCATCGAGTTCCTCAGCGGGGTCGACTGTGTCGACATCAACTGGACCACTCCCGAGTTCCTCGCCGGCCAGTTGACGCCCGAGGAAACGGAGTTCCTGTTCGGCCGGGACACCGGCGAGACGCTCTACGAGCAGTACATCGCCGAGGTGTCGGTCACCGGTCCGATCTTCGACCTGCCCGCGGGTTCGCTACAGGCCGCGTTCGGCCTGTCGGCGCGGTGGGACAGCATCGACGACATGCCGGGGATGTGGACGCTGATCGGCAACGTCTGGCCGGGCACCTCGAGCGGCCGCACCTTCGGCGAGAGCCAGACGCTCGAAGCCTTCGGCGAAGTCCAGGTCCCGCTGATCCACGATACGCCGTTCATCCAGGACTTCACGCTATCCGGCTCCGCGCGCGTGACCAACGTGAAGGCGACACGCGGCAGCGACGGCCAGAGCGACAACGACAACGGAAACTGGACCTACAGCGTCGGTGCCAGCTGGGTCGTCAACGACTGGCTGCAGTTCCGCGCGCGTTACGGCACGTCGTTCCGGGCTCCCGCGCTGTTCGAGCTCTATCTGGCGGACGAAGTCGGCTCGCTCTCGCAACGCGAGATCGATCCGTGCATCCAGCTCGACGCGAACCCGACCGTGAACGACCGGGTGCGCGCCAACTGCCTCGCCGGCATTCCCGAGATCGGGCTCCCGGGCGTACCCTCCAACCAGCCGGGCGGCGGCGTCGAGGCGACGGTCATCCGGCGTGGCGGGTTCTCGCAGGGAACCGAGAGCACTCTCGCGCCGGAGACCTCGACCGCCAAGACGGCCAGCGTGGTCTTCACCCCTCGCATCGGCGGCGGGACGCGCCTCAACATCGCGGTCGACTATTTCGACATCGAGATCGAAGGCGAGATCGCAGCGCTCAGCGCGGGTGTTCTCTACAACTGCTACAACTCCGAGTTCTTCGGCCCCGACGAGGGGTTCTGCCGCCTGTTCACGCGCAGGCCGGCGGGAAGCGCCGGCCAGTTCGGCGTGGACGAAGTGAACACTCCGTTCATCAACATCAGCCGGCAGCGCAACGAAGGTATCGATGTCACGATCGACATCACCCAGGACATCGGTCGCTTCGGCGAGTTGCAACTGCTCTCGCAGATGAACTGGCAGCTGCGCGACGAACTCGAAACGTTCCCTGGCAACCTGGTCGACAACAATGGCGAGATCGGCGATCCCAAGTGGGTCGGCGACTTCAACCTGATGTGGCGGCCGAGCGACGACCTGACGTTCTTCTACGGCCTCGACGTCGTCGGCCCGCAGAATAGCGAACAGGACTACATCGACATCTTCGGCGACATCTGCAGCGACTTCCAGGTGCGCGGGCCGATCTGCGTCGATCTGAAGACGCCGATGACGTTCTACCACTCGGTTTCGATCACCAAGAGGTTCGACCGCTTCCAGATCACCGGAGGCGTCGCCAACCTGTTCAACCAGAAGCCGCCGCGGATCACCGTCGACGGCGGCAACAACATGAACGGCGGCGTGGTGGCGACGATCGGCAAGTCGCCGCTCACCTCGCAGTACGATTACTACGGGATTCGGGGGTTCGTGAACGTCAGCGCGAACTTCTGATCTTCCGGTCCGCACCCGATGGGCGGCGCCTGGGCGCCGCCCATCCTTCTTGTTAGCCCGCCGCCGAGCGGGGACACCGGATCCATCGGAATGGCAGTCACGATCAAGCTTGCGGGCGATACCCGGCACGAGACTACCGATCGCTTCACGCCGGAGCCGATCGGCACGCTGATCTTCCTCGACGCGCTGCAGAAGTCGGGATGACGTCCGCGCCAACCAGGCTTAAGTCAGGCTCGATCGACGAAGGTCTGGCCGACGGGCAAAGGTTGCTCGAAACCAGTCCCGCTGCGGCGGCCCTGCAGGCGCGCGCGCTGCTCAGGGTCGAGCCGCACAACACGGCCGCGCACCGCCTGTTCGCCAAAGCCATGGCAGCGCTCGGCAACGACGAGGAAGCTCGCCTCGCGCGGGCCCGCGCAGTGCAGTTCTCGCGCGAGGTCGAGGCGATCGCCGACGCCCACCAGGCCGTGAAGTCCGGCCGGCCGGCTGGCGCGGAAACGATCCTGCAGGAACATCTCGCGCGCTTTCCGGACGATCCGGTCGCCTTGCGCATCCTCGGGGAGGCGCTGGCGCAAAAGGGCGATACGGCCGGAGCGGTGCGCTGCCTCCGCGAGGCGCTGGCGTTCATGCCCGAATATGTCGACGCCCGCGTGGCCCTGGTCGCACTCTGCCAGCGGAATTTCGACCAGGTCGCGGCGCTCGCTGCGCTGGAACCTCTGCTCTCCGAGCGTCCCGCCGACATCCCGTTGCTCCGCTGGAAGGCATCGCTGCTGAGCAACCTCGACGAACATGAGGCGGCCGCCGAAATTCTCCAGCGGCTGGTGGCAGCCCATCCCGAGAACGCCGAGTCGCACGTCGCACTGGGCGACGAATGGCGCACGCTCGGACGGCCCGAGGCGGCTTACGAGGCCTACCGGAGCGCCGTCCGCTGCGCACCGCTCCAGGGCCAGGCGTGGTGGGGGCTCGCGGCCCTGGCACAGCGGCCTTTCGACGACGGCGACCGCGCCCAGCTGGAATCCGCCCTCGCGCTGGTCCCGCGGACCGATCCCGGGAGGCCACACCTGCATTTCGCCCTCGGCGTAGCGCACGAACAGCAGGGCGACCTCGGAGCGGCGTTCCGGCAGTTTTCGGCTGGCAACGCCTTGCGCTCGAAGGAGTTCAAACTCGACGGCACGGCTGCCGAAGTCGCCGCCGGACGCAAGGTGTTCTCCGCTGCCTTCTTCGCCGCCCGCGAGGGCGCGGGGTGCCCGGCATCCGACCCGATCTTCATCGTCGGCATGCCGCGCTCGGGCTCGACGCTGGTAGAGCAGATCCTCGCCGGCCACTCCCGGATCGAGGCGACCGCCGAACTGCCGATCATACCCGTGCTGGCCCGGACGCTGGCGGAGAGGCTCGGCCTCAGGCCCGGCGAACCCTGTTTCGAGCGGCTGGCGGAAGTCCCGCCGGCGGAATTCGCCGAACTGGGCGAGGAATACCTCCGCCTGGCGAGCCCCCACCGAAAGACCGACAAGCCTCACTTCATCGACAAGCTGCCGCACAACTGGGCCGATCTCGGCCTGATCCGGCTCATCCTGCCCGCCGCCAGGATCATCGACGTGCGCCGCGCGCCGCTGGATTGCTGCTGGTCCAATTTCCGCATGCTGTTCGCGCGAGGTCACCCGGCGTCGAACTCGCTCGAGGGCATGGCGGCATTCTACCGCCACTATGTCAGCGCGATGACCCACTGGGATGAAGTGCAGCCCGGTCTCGTTCGGCGCGTGATCTACGAGAAGCTGATCGACGATTTCGAAGCCGAGGTCCGCCGCCTGGCGGAAGGGCTCGGCCTGCCGTTCGAACCCGCCATGCTGGAGTTCCACCGAAACCCGCGCGCGGTTGCGACGGCGAGTGCCGAACAGGTGCGCCGGCCGCTCAACCGCGCGGGAATCGGCGCCTGGCGTGCCTATCGGGAATGGCTTGGCCCGCTGGTGGATGCGGTCGGCAGCCTCGAGCAGACTTATGCCGACTAGCCGGCCTCGGCCCGGCTCTTTCCGGCAGCCTCCGCAGAGTGAGGATTTGGCGCCTGCGACACTTTCACCGGCGAGGCCTGCGCCCGCGCGCTGTGTTCCGATTGCAACATAGGCGCCGCGAATACGAACCTGAATGTAATTTGAATTGAAACCAACCCCGCGTTCCGCAAGGCTTTGGCCGTTGCGCTGCTTCCGTTCGAGCGGAATCCGAGACTGACGAAGCGCCGCATCGCTAGGGGACTGCCGGCAGAGCTGGCGATAATTTTCGGGGACTGGTCAGTGAATATCCGAACTCGTTTGAATGGCGCAGCGGCGCCCATCGCGCTGTGCGTCGCGCTTACGGCGCAGCCCGTCCTGGCCCAGGACGAAGAGTCGGCGGCCGAAGTGGCCGCCGCTGCCGAAGCCGCCGCCGAGGAATCCAACGCCGAGGAAGGCACCATCGTCGTGGTCGGCTCGCGCATCGGGCGCACCACCGCGTTCAACAGCCCCGACCCGATCACGATCATCGATCCCGAGATCGCGATCAAGGAAGGCCGGTTCGACACCGCCTCCATGTTGCAAAGCTCGCCGATCGCCGCGGGCTCCACCCAGATCACGTCCGCCCTTTCGTCGAACTTCGTGACCAACGGCGGCCCGGGCGCGCAGACCATCGACCTGCGCGGGCTCGGCGCCAACCGCACGCTCGTGCTGCTCAACGGACGCCGCGCCGGACCGGCGGGTACGCGCGGCGCGGTCTCCTCGTTCGACCTCAACGTGCTGCCGGTCTCGCTGGCCCAGGACGTCCAGATCCTTAAGACCGGCGCCTCGTCGGTCTACGGCTCGGACGCGGTCGCCGGCGTGGTGCTCATCAACACCAAGTCGAACATCGACGGCCTGCAGATCGGCGCCAACGTCTCGGCGCCGCTGGATTCCGGCGGCGAGCAGTATCGTGTCAACGCGATCTGGGGGAAGGACTTCGGCCGCGGCCATGTCCTGATCGCCGGCGACTATTCGCACACCAATGAGCTGGCGCGCGGCGACCGCAGCTATCTCGCCTGCCCGGAAGCCTACATCTTCACGCCGAGCGGCGAACGCGCCGACCTGATCGACCCGCGCACCGGCACCTACCACTGCGAGGACCTGCGCTGGGGTCACGTCTGGACCTACAACCTGATCGACAACCTGCAGCTCGACGGGCCCGGCGGCCCGGACACCGGCGTCAACACCTCGCCGCGCGGCCAGACGGTGCTGATGCAGTATCAGTATCCCGGCGAGACGCTGGGCATTCCGACTTACGGCGCGCCCAGCTACCCGGGCGACTTCGGGATGCCCGCAGGCTGGTTCCCGGTCGGGTACAGCCCGGAGACGACGGCCGTTCAAAACGCCTACCACCCGTTCGTCGAAGCTCAGACGATCATCCCGGAGACCGATCTCTACACGGTCTATGCCGAAGCCTCGTTCGAAGTCACCGACACGGTCGAGCTGTTCGGCGAGTTCCTCTACAACCGCCGCGAGACCTACCAAAACGGTTGGCGCCAGTTCTGGACCTTCGGCTACACCGGCGACCTCTATGGCACCGGCTCGCCCAACGGCTACAACTACTGGGGCGCCGGCTGGACGGGAGTCAACTACGTCAGCCCGACGGCGATCACCGATCACTCGGACACCAGCCAGAAGGTCGACTACTATCGCGGTGTCGCAGGCCTGCGCGGCGGCTTCGGTGGCGATTCGAGCTGGCGGTGGGAGGCTTACACCCAGTACAGCCGCAGCGTCGGTCGCTACCGCACCGAGCAGATCCTCCAGGACGCCTACGACATAAGCTACTTCCAGACCGCGTCCTGCGTCGGCACGGTGACACCGGTGTCGGGCAAGCAGTGCGTCGACATCCCGTGGCTCGATCCGTACTTCCTCGCCGGCGACATCACACCCGAACAGGCCGCTTTCCTGTTCGATTGGGAAGAGGGCCGCACGCTCTACACCCAGCTGACCTTCGAAGGCTCGGTCTCGGGCGACCTGTTCGAGCTCCCTGCCGGTGCGGTCTCGGCCGCGTTCGGCGCCACCCTGCGCAAGGACAAGATCGAGGACGTCCCGGGCGAAATCACCCGCGCGGGCAACGCATGGGGCGCATCGACTTCGGGCATCACCGCGGGCGACAGCAACACTTCGGAGTTCTTCGCCGAAGTCCGCGTTCCGATCTTTGCCAACCAGCCGTTCTTCCAGGACTTCACGCTGTCCGCGGGCGGCCGCCTGACCAACGTCAGCGCGACGCGCGAATCCGACGGCGAGACGCACAAGGACAACGGCAACTTTACCTACAAGCTCGGCCTGAACTGGGAGCTCAACGACTGGTTGCGCCTCCGCGGCAGCTACGGCACCTCGTTCCGCGCGCCGGCACTGTTCGAACAGTTCCTCGCCGACGAGACGAGCTTCCCGTCGCAGCGCTCGATCGATCCGTGCCGCCAGTGGGGCGCCGAACTCGCCGCCGGCCGCATCTCGCAGCGTATCGCCGACAACTGCGCGGCCGACGGCATTCCGGACGACCATCCGGCAGCAGGCGTGACCGCGACCGCCGTATCCCAGGGCGGCCTCGGCGTGCTTAAGTCGGAAACCTCGCGAGCATGGGTCGTGGGCGGCGTGCTCACACCGCAGTTCGACTTCCTTGGGGATACGCGCCTCAGCATCGCGGTCGACTATTTCGACATCAAGGTCGAAGGCGAAATTTCCCAGCTCGGGGCCCGCAACATCCTGTTCGGGTGCTACAGCTCGGAGGACTTCCCGAACGATCCGCTGTGCAGCCTGTTCACGCGCGGCCAGTCGGCGGCGCCGCACAACGTCAACGAAGTGTTCGACAAGTTCATAAACATCGCCAGCCAACGCAACAGCGGTGTCGATGTCACGGTCAACTTGCGCCAGGACCTCGGCAGCTGGGGCTCGGTCAACCTGACTGCCGACATGACCTGGCAGACGCGCGACAGTGTGATCCTGCTCGACGCGTCTAGCCCCGAGTCCGACAACGGTGAGGCCGGTTCGCCCGATTGGGTCGGCGATTTTCGCCTGAACTGGCAGACACCGTTCGATGGCCTGAGCGTGTTCTACGGTGTCAACGTCATCGGCGCGACCTCGAACATGGAGGACTTCCTCGAAGACAACGGCGGCGAACCGTGCATCCAGAACACCGTGGCCTACGGCACCTATTGCCCGGACCTGACGGCGCCCGCCGTGTTCTATCACAACGCCTCGCTGAGCTACGACCTCAACGAGCGGTTCACGATCACGGCCGGAGTCAGCAACATCTTCGACCGGCGTCCACCGCGGGTTTCCGTGCTCAACGGCGCCCAGATCGGGATGCTCGGCCCTGTCGTTGCGGCGTCGCAGTACAGCTTCGTCGGTCGACGGGCCTTCATCGACCTGAGCGTGGACTTCTGACGCCACGCCTGGCGTCGGACAAGCGGAGCGGGCGGCGTGGCGACATGCCGCCCGTTCTGTTATCAGCCGCGCAAGGAGCCTTTTAGCCGCCCATGCCGAACATTCTGGTGCAACGCGACACGCTCGACGCGGAAAACGCCCGTTTCGCGCAGGCACCGCTGCGGCAGCCGGTCTTCCTCAACAGCGTGCCCAAGAGCGGCAGCCACCTGTTGCGCAACATCGTGCGGATGTTCGTGCCCGT
>JBIQKN010000035.1:0-16738 GCA_044506565.1 Sphingomonadales bacterium
CAGCGGCCTGCCCGACCGCTACATGGCGACGTACGCGCCGCGGCTGGACTACGACATTTCGCCGGAGGAGTAGGGAGGAGCCCTCATCCAAGCTGCGCTAACGATCAAGCTCCTTCTCCCACTGGTGGGAGGAAGGATACGCAGACTTGGGTCTGCGAAGCAGGCCCTGGTCGCAGTTGGATTTGGGCTCCCTCCCCCTCAAACCAGCGCATAGTACCGCAGCAGATTCCCGTCCGCGCGCCGCTCTCCGACGCCGACGAACACGTGCTTGGTCAGCCAGTCGTGCTTGCCGACCGGGCACTCGAAGGTCGGGTTGCCGCGCAGGTAGTACTCCTCGTGCGGCACCGGCTCGCCACTGTTGAACGCCCAGTCGCGCAGGCGCTGCATGGTGTCGGGCTTGCGGCCCCACAGGAAGCCGCGGTTGTTGAGCAGGATGACCGTGCCGTCCTCCTCCTCGAGCAGGTAACGCGCGTCGAACACCGCGACGTCGTCGGGGCGGAAGTAGGCGTAGTCGCCGCCCGAGCCTGGGATCGCCCGGCCCTTGAGGCGCGGGCCTTCGAACGTGCCGCCCTGGACCAGCACCGCGGTGCGCATCCCGCCGTTCGGGTGCGGCACGATCGTGTGGACCTCGGGGAAGGTCAGCCGCACTTCCATGACGAACTCGAGCCGCGGGTTGTCGAGCGTCGAGAACGGGGCGGCGAACGGGGTGGTGTCGGTGAACTCGGTCATCAGCGCAACTCGATCAGGCCGCCGTCAACGAACAGGTTTGCGCCGGTGATGAACGCGGCTTCGTCGCTGGCAAGGAACAGCACCGCCCGGGCGACCTCGTCGGCCTCGCCCATGCGGTGCATCGGGATGTTCTGGATCATCATCTCTTTCAACCTCGCCACGTCGTCGTCGGTCATGCCCGGGTTGCGGTAGAGCAGCGGCGTGTCGATCGGCCCCGGGCTGACCACGTTGACGCGGATGCCCTCGCCGACCAGCTCCTTGGCGAAGACCTTCATCGCCATGTACAGCCCGGCCTTGGCCGCGGCGTAAGTGCCGTTGCCCTCGAGCGCGCCGTGCGCGCCGATCGAGCCGGTCACCACCACCGAGCCGCCCTTGCCCATCAGCGGCAGCGCCTGCTGCAGCGCGAACACGCAGCCCTTGAGGTTGACCGAATGGACCTGGTCCCACGCGTCCTCGGTGATCGCCCGCAGCGGGGCGAACCCGCCGATCCCGGCGTTGACGAACAGCACGTCGATCCGTCCGTCGGCCTCGCCGATCGCCGCGTAGACCTCGCGCATCGCCGCGAGGTCGGCGATGTCGGCGCGGAACCCGCGCGAGCCGGGGATCTCGGCGACCGCGGCATCGATCGTCTCGCGGTGCCGTCCGGTCATCCGCACTTTCGCCCCTTCCGCGGCGAACGCCCGCGCCGCCGCGAGCCCGATCCCGCTGTTGCCGCCGAGCACGACGACGACCTGGTCCGTGAAGCGCATTTCACCCTCCTCTCAAATCCTCCCCCTCCGCGAAGCGATGGGGAGGTGCCAGCCGCCGCAAGGCGGCTGCCGGAAGGGCCATGGCGCTCCAGCCCCTCCACCACGACGCCTGCGGCGTCGCGGTCCCCCTCCCCATGACCGCTTCGCGGCCACAGGGAGGATCGCAACTCAAAACACCCCGATCGGGTTCGGCCCGCCCTCGGTCACGTCCTGCATCACGTCCCAGTGCTCGGCGATCATCCCGTCCTCGACGCGGAAGATGTCGATCACCGCCCAACCCGTGTCGCCCGGCCATCGGCGCACATGGTAATGCACGATCACGTGATCCCCGTCGACGAACGCCCGCTTGACGTCGTGCACCGCCTCGGGGGTTTGCTCGCGGATCATGTCGAGAAAGGCCTTGAGGCTCTCGCGGCCCGGCTCGACCGACGGGTTGTGCTGGATGTAGTCCGCCGAAATGAACCGCTCGGCCGCCGAGGAATCCATCGGGTTCAGCACCTGCTCGAACATCTCGAGCACGAGCCTGAGATTGGCCTCCTCCTGCGCCGTGCGGCTCATGCGGACGTCTCTCCCGAGAGGGACAGTCCCCGAAGGGACTGTCCCCTTGGGGACTGTCCCTCCGAGGGGAACTGTCCCTCCCCGAGCTCCGCCCGCGGCAGCGAGCGCCCGCGGATCAGGTCAGCCGCCTTCTCGCCGATCATGATGCAGGTCAGGTTCGTATTCCCACCCGGCACCGTCGGCATCACCGAGGCATCAGCCACGCGCAGCCCCTCGACGCCGATCACGCGCAGTTCCGGATCGACCACCGAGCGCTCGCCCATTCCCATCGCGCAAGTGCTGGTCGGGTGCTGCGCGACATAGCAGGTCGCGCGAATGAACGCGTCGAGCTCGTCGTCCTTGTCGACCTCGACTCCGGGGGTCTTCTCGCCGGCGATCAGGTCGGCCATCGGCCGGGTGTTGTAGATCGCCCGCGTGGTGCGGAAAGCGCGGCGCATCTGCTCACGGTCGGCCTCTTCGGCGAGCACGTTGAGCGTGACCGCGGCGACCTCGCGCGGATCGGCGCTCCTGAGCTCGACCCAGCCGCGGCTCTCGGGATGGAGCTGGACCACGCCGGCCCAGAACACGTGCTCCTGCTCCTTGCGCAGCAACGGTCCCCACGGCGCCGCATCGAAGCGGATCGGGTTGACCATGACCTGCAGGTCGGGCCGGTCGAGATGCGGCGCGGTGCGCACGATGATGTTGCACGAGTTGACCTGGCTCGCCATCGGCCCCTGCCCGGTCACCAGCCAGCGCAGCGAGTTGAGCGCGAGCTTGTCCCAGCGCAGCTGGTTGAGGAAGGTGACCTTGTCCTTCGCCCAGAACTCGAGGCTGGCGCAGGGGTGCTCCTGCAGGTTGCGGCCGACGCCGGGGCTGTCGTGGACGACCGCGACGCCGTGTTCCTTAAGGTGCGCCGCCGGGCCGATGCCGCTGAGCAGCAGCAGGTGGGGCGAGTTGTAGGCGCCGCCCGAGACGATCACCTCGCGCCGCGCGCGGATCACCTTCGGTTCGCCGCCGCGGTCCACCTCGACGCCGACGCAGCGCTTGCCCTCGAACACCAGCCGCCGGACCAGCACGCCCGAGCGCACGTCGAGGTTCTGCCGGCCCATCGCCGGCTTGAGGTAGGCGGTCGCCGCGCTGACCCGCCGGCCGCGGCTGTCGACGGTCTGCTCGCCGCGGGCGAAGCCCTCGGCGCTTTCACCGGCGAGGTCGTCGGTCGTGGCGAAGCCGGCGGCTTCGGCGGTGGCCATCATCTCGTCGTGGAGCAGGTAGGGCGAATCGATCGGCTGCACCTTGACCGGCCCGCCCTTGCCGTGATGCGCGCTCTCGCCGCGCCACGAGTCCTCGAGCTTGCGGAAATAGGGCAGCACGTCGGCGTAGGACCAGCCGTTCGCCCCCATCTGCGCCCACTGGTCATAGTCGAGCGGGTGCCCGCGCATCGCGAACATGCCGTTGATCGAACCCGATCCGCCGACCACCTTGCCGCGCGGCAGCGGCATGCGCCGGCCGTCGAGATGCGGCTCGGGCTCGGTCCAGTAAGGCCAGTTGAACCGCGGATCGGGCATCGCCTTGAGGAAGGCGAGCGGCATCTTCAGGTAGAGATGGTTGTCCGGCCCTCCGGCCTCGAGCAGCAGGACCTGGCTGCCCGGATCCTCGCTCAGCCGGGCCGCGACCACGCATCCCGTGCTGCCGGCCCCCACCACGATGTAGTCGAAGAATTCCTCTGCCACGCCCGCTCTCCTTGCGGCATCGCTAACGATCGTTAGGATGGCTGGCAAGGCGAGCGCAAACTCGCAAGGCTACGCGGGAGACGGCGATGAGGATGCTGGCGGTAGCGGCGCTCGCGGGAGCGCTGGCGGCTTGCGGCGCGGCAGGCGGCGACGCGCCGGCCTGCGACCGGGCCTGCCTGATCGAGCTGACCGACACATACATCGCCGGGATCGAGGGCCAGTCTCTCGAGGGCATCCCGTTCTCCGACGAGGTCGTGATCGTCGAGAACCTGCAGCGCATCGGTCCCGGCGAAGGGCTGTGGGCCGAGGCGACCGGCAAGGGCACCGACTTTAGCATCGTCGTGCCCGACGAGCAGCGCCAGACCGCGGGCTGGCTCGGCATGGTCGAGCGCGACGGGGTGCCGACGATCGTCGCCGTGCGGCTAAAGCTCGATCCGCGCGGCAGCATCGTCGAGGCCGAGCATCTCTACGCAGCAATCGACAGCTCGACCCCGCTCGGCGAATCGCAGCTGGCCAATCTCCAGGCCGTGCGCCCCGGCCTGCTGGCCGAAGTGCCGGCCGAAAGCCGCAAGTCGGGCGACGAGCTGATCGCCATCGGTGAAACCTACTATCCGGCGCTCGACGACAACGATGGCTCGCTGATGCCGTTCGCCGACGACTGCGAGCGGCACGAGAACGGCATGGTCACCGCCGGCCCCGGACCGCGCGTCGGCCCGGGCCCCAACGCCAACACCGCGCCGATCGCGCGCGACTGCAAGGGCCAGCTCGACAGCAACGCGATGGCCTACATCACCACGATCGACAACCGGCGGGTCTTCGCCGCCGACCCGGTGACCGGGCTGGTCATGGGCCTCAGCCACTTCCGCCACCCGATGGACTTCGAGCCTTACGAGGTGACCGCGCTCGACGGCTCCAGGATCCTCTACGACAAGAGCCGCTTTCCGTTCGAACCGTTCGACCTCCCGGCCGCGCACATCTTCAAGGTCGGTGCCGACGGCACGGTCCACGAGATCGAGGCGATGGGCTTCCAGGCGCCGCTCAACTCCCCGACCGGATGGGAAGGAACGGGCGAGGGGGCCGCACGCGAATGACCCGCGAGGACTACGACCGCTACGTCGCCGCGTTCAACGCGCGCGACTACGACGCGGTGTTCGATTTCTATGCCGAGAACCCGCGCATGGCCTTCTTCGGCATCGAGATCACCACCCGCGAGCAGCTGCGCGACTTCTACACCTTCCTCCATGCCCACGTGCACGAGACGGTCACCGTCGAGCGCTTCGCTTCGAGCGAGGAACTCGCCGCGGTCGAGGCGCTGGTGCGCATCGAGGCTTTCGCCGAACTGACCCGCGAAGCGCTCGACTCGCGCGGCATGCAGCAGTTCTTCCCGATCGCCAGAGGCGCGGTGCAGGAGATGCGGCAGTATATTCACTATCACCTCAGGGATGGTAAGATCGCCAGCGTCGGCTGCGCGCTGGTCGGGTAGCCGGAACGCACGCGGCCTCGGCGCCCTCAGTCAGCAGGCTTTTCGCACTTGCGGTAATTTCGCATATCTGAAATAACCCCGGACATGATCCGGACCACCCACGTCGGCAGCCTCCCGCGCGGTCCCGAGCTGGTGCCGCTGCTGCTCGCGCGCGACAAGGGCGAGCCCTACGACGCGGCGGAGTTCAACCGGCTGGTCCAGGCCGCGGTCGACGAGGCGGTGCGCAAGCAGGTCGAAGCCGGCGTCAGCGTGGTCAGCGACGGCGAGCTCGGCAAGGTCGGCTACTCGACCTACGTGGTCGAGCGTCTGTCGGGCTTCGGCGGGCACAGTCCGCGCAAGCCGGCGCTCGACCTCGCCCAGGTGCCCGAGCTGGCGAAGAAGCTCAGCCACATCATGGGCGCGCAGGAATTCACCCGCGCCTCGGCGATCGCGAAGGTCGAGCTGGTCAACCTGCAGCCGCTGCACGATGACATCCGCCGCTTCCGCACCGCGCTCGACAGGCAGGGGAAAGGCGTCGCCGCGTTCATGAACGCGGCCAGCCCCGGCCTGATCACCGCGTTCCAGCCGAACGCGTTCTACCCGAGCCACGAAGCCTATCTCGCCGACCTCGTCGAGGCGATGCGGCCCGAGTACGAGGCGATCGCCGCCGCCGGGTTCCAGCTCCAGCTCGACTGCCCCGACCTCGCGATGAGCCGCCACACCGGCTACCAGGACCTGACCGAGGCCGAGTTCCTCAAGACCATCGCCGCCAACGTCGAGGCGCTCAACGCGGCCACCGCCAACATCGCGCCCGAGGCGATGCGGATGCACGTATGCTGGGGCAACTACGAGGGCCCGCACGACTTCGACATCCCGCTCGAGACAATCGTCGACATCGTGCTTGCCGCGCGCCCGGCGACGATCCTGTTCGAGGCCGCCAACCCGCGGCACGAACACGAGTGGATCGTCTGGAAGGCCGCCGACACCGCGGGCAAGGTGCTCGCCCCCGGCCTCGTCGACACCTGCTCGAACTACATCGAGACTCCGGAGCTCATCGCCCAGCGGATCGAGCGCTTCGCCGCCTTCGTCGGCAAGGACCGCGTGATCGCCAGCACCGATTGCGGCTTCGGCACCTTCGCCGGCTATGGCAAGATCGACCCGGCGGTGGCGTGGAAGAAGCTGGCCATGCTCCGCCAGGGCGCGGATATCGCGGACAGGAGGATCGGCTGATGGCGGACGTTGCCCAATCGAGCCAGGTCAAGTCGGCCACCCGCACGCTCGACATCATCGAGTACGTCGTCGCGCACAATCGGCCGATGGTCGCGCAGGAGATCGCCATGGCGCTCGGCATCCCGGTGTCGAGCCTGTCGTACCTGCTCGGCACGCTGGTCGACCGCGGTTACCTGATCCGCGAGGGGCGCCGCTATTCGGCCGGGCCGGGCCTGCAGCGGCTGCAGGCGCGCGATGGAACGTTCACCCTCGCCGAGCGCACCGCGCCGCTCGTGCGCACGCTGCGCGTCCAGCTCAACGAGACCGCCAGCTTCTTCGTCCGCCACGAATGGGACGTCGAGGCGCTGGTCACGGAATCGAGCGAGCAGGCGCTGCGCTATGCGGTGCCGACGGGCAACCGCCTGCCGATGCATGCGCTCGCTTCGGGCAAGGCGATGCTCGCGGCGCTGCCCGAGGCCGAGCTCGACCGCTACTTCGCCGAAACCGAGCGGCTGCGCTTCACGCCCTCGACGGTCACCTCGGAGAAGGCCTTGCGCAAGGAAATCGCCCAGGTCCGCGCCGACGGCTACGCCTTCACCGACGAGGAATTCAGCCTCGGCATCGCCGGCATCGGCCGCCTGGCGACGATCGCCGGCGAGCCGGTCGGCGCGTTCTCGGTCGCGATCCCCAAGGCCCGGTTCGACGAGGCGGTGAAGGGCCGCGCGATCGACCTGCTCGAGCGGACGACGGGGCTGCTCGAAAGCGCCTAGCGGCCGATGATCGCCGGCCGCTCCTGCGGCGCGGGCTCGGCCGGCTCGCGGCGCGGCGTGATGACCGACGGTGGCAGTGAAAAGGTCACCAGTGGCCCGGGGCTGACACCTTCGCGCCGGTAGACGCGTCCGGGTGCCCACGGACCGGGCAGCGTGTCGTCCGCGACCCTTTCGAGTTCGAACGGCGCGAGCCCGGTCTCGGCATAGATCATCTCGGCCCGGTCGGGCCCGACCAGGCGGAACCGGAACACGTCGGGCACGGCCCCGGGCCGGGCGTCTCCGAATGTCAGCTCGGCCCAGTCGCCGAGCGCGCGCCCGCGCAGCGCGGCCTGCTCGATCGGCGGGCCGACGATGTCGCGGAACATCGCCCCGTCGGTCGCGAACGCCCGCGGCTTGATCCAGCTGCCGGTCCAGCCGTCTCCGGCCTTCTCGAGGTCGAACCGAAACACGACCGCTCCCTCGACCCGCAACGCCCACGAACCCGCCAGCATCTCCGCCGCGAATGTCGCCGGCCGCGCGACCGGCGCCGGCTCGCCCGCGGGCTGCGCGCCGGCCGGAAGAGGCAGCACCAGCGCAAGGGCCAGGATCAGGCGCTTCATCATCGCCGAACCGTAACGCGCAAGGCGTCTTCGCGGAACCATTTTTGCAGAAGCCTGCTTGACGCCCACCACGGCATCCTCATAATTGCTGTTGCGACTCATTACTAATAGCAACAGGGATCGAAATGGACGGGGCGATCAAGCGGGGCGGAGCAGCGGGCCGGCAAACGAGGGGCGTGCGGGCAGCCTCGCTCAGCGCGGCCCTGCTGGGTGGCACGGCACTCCTGGCTCCTGCGGCGCATGCGCAGGACAACGACGGGCTCTACTGGGCCGAGCGCAAGCGCACGATAACGGTCACAGCCACGCGTACGCCGACCGAAGCGGTGAACGTTCCCGCGACCGTTACGGTGATGACCAGCCAGGACATCGCCGACCGGATGGTCACCGACATCAAGGACCTCGTTCGCTTCGAACCCGGTGTGTCCGTTCCCCGCGCCCCCACCCGGTTCGGCGCGGCGCTCGGCGCGACCGGCCGCGCCGGCAACGAGGGCTTCGTCATCCGCGGCATCGGCGGCAATCGCACGCAGATCCTCGTCGACGGCATTCGCGTACCCGACGGTTTCTCGTTCGGCGCCCAGGCCTCGGGCCGAGGCGACTATGTCGATCTCGGGCTCGTCAAGCGCGTCGAAATCCTGCGCGGGCCGGCCTCGGCGTTCTACGGCAGCGATGGGCTCGCCGGAGTCGTCGCCTTCACGCTCAGCGATCCCGAAGACTTCCTGCTCGGCGATGCCGAAGTCTCGGGGCTGCTCCGCGCGGGCTACAATTCTGACGACGAGGAGTTCGCCGAGACCGCCGTCCTCGCGGGCCGCGCGGGCAATCTCTCGGCGATGCTCGCCTATACGCGGCGCGACTTTGTCGAGCTCGCCAATGCCGGCACTGTCGGCGGCGTCGGTCCCCAGCGCACCGAGCCCAACCCCCAGGACGGCGCCTCGAACGCAGTCCTCGGCCGCATCGTCTGGCGGCCCGCCGCCGGTCACACGATCAGCCTTACCGGCGAGCACACCGACACTGCGCTGGCTACCAACGTGCTGTCCGGCATCACCGGAACAGTGTTCGCGCTCGAAGGCAGGGACACCGGCCAGCGCACGCGCTTCGCGGGCGATTGGGTGTGGGAGCCCGGCGGCGCGATCGACCACTTCCAACTCGGCGCCTACTGGCAGGATGCCGAGGACCGGCAGTTCACGTTCGAAGATCGCGAGCCGCTGGCCGACCGGACCCGCCTTAACACTTTCGAGAACCGCGTCTACGGCGCCTCGGCCGAGCTGCGCGGCCGGTTCGCCACCGGCGCGATCGAGCATCGGCTGGTCCTCGGCGGCGACGTCAGCTTCACTCGGCAGCAGGGGCTGCGCGACGGCACGGTACCGCCATTCGGCGAGGTGTTTCCGACGCGCGCCTTCCCGGTGACCGACTTCACGCTGGGCGGGGTGTTCATCGGCGACGAGATCGAGATCGCCAGCGGCCGCCTCATGCTGTTCCCCGCGCTCCGCTTCGACGGCTATCGGCTCGATGCGAAGGACGATCCGTTGCTGCCCACCTTTGCTGGCGCCGACCAGTCGGATTCGCACGTTTCGCCGAAGCTCGGTGCGGTAGTGAAGCTGGCCGAAGGGCTGCGGCTCTACGCAAACTACGCCACCGGGTTCAAGGCGCCCGAGCCGGGGCAGATGAACCAGTTCTTCGAGAACCTCGCCTTTGGCTACACCTCGCTGCCCAATCCCGATCTCGGCCCCGAGACGAGCGACAGCTGGGAAGGCGGGGTGCGCTTCGCCTCCGGCGGATTCAGCGCCAGCGCGACCGCGTTCAGGGCCGAGTACGACGACTTCATCTCGCAGGAGGTCGTCGCCGGATCGTTCACGCCGCAAGACCCGGCGCAGTTCCAGTTCGTCAACATCGGCAAGGTCGAAGTCGAGGGACTGGAGGGCAAGTTCGAGTACGAGACGCGCGGCGGCTTCGCTGCGCGTCTTGCCGTCGCCTATGCCGACGGCGGCGAAGTGCTCGCCGACGGCACGACGGTCCCGCTGGCCACGATCGACCCGTTGAGCCTCGTCGCCGGCGTGGGTTATCGCGATCCCGGCGGACGCTTCGGTATCGAAGCGATCGTCACACACAACGCGCGCAAGTCGCAAGCCGACACCGCCAGCGTCTGCGCGACCGAGTGCTTCCGCCCGGATTCCTTCACCATCCTCGATCTGACCACATTCGTCCGAGCGACGGAAAGGCTTACCTTCCGCGCCGGCCTGTTCAACGCGTTCGACGAGACATACGCCTACTGGAGCGACGTGCGCGGCCTCGCCGCCGACTCCCCGGTGATCGATGCCTACACCCGGCCCGGCCGCAATGCGGCGATCTCAGCCAGCTTCCGCTTCTGACGTCACGAGGAAAACGACCATGACCAGGATTGCCCGATACCTTTCGGCCGCCGCGCTCGCGCTGGCCGCGGCCACACCAGCCGCGCTTGCCCATCCGCCGATCCCGGAACGCCCCCCCG
The DNA here is from genome assembly GCA_044506565.1 of Sphingomonadales bacterium. GTDB lineage: Bacteria > Pseudomonadota > Alphaproteobacteria > Sphingomonadales > Sphingomonadaceae > Croceibacterium_A. The sequence continues at coordinate 10,271 of JBIQKN010000035.1, forward strand.
TCGACGAACAGGCCGCGTTCGAAGCCGACCGCGCCGACATCCTGGCGATGGCCGGCGACTTCAGGGTCCGCTTCGACATGCAGGAATCGACGCCGTGGATCGCGGGCTACACGCCGCTCGAGCGCAAGGTTTCGGGCGGCCACGAGTCCGTCCGAGTGATCGAAGACACCGGCCGCAAGATCGTGCTGCAGCATTTGCTGGTGGTCGAGATGGACGGGCAAAGCCACGTGATCAAGCACTGGCGGCAGGACTGGGAGTACGAACCCGCGCGCTACCTCGCCTACTCCGACACCGGCGAGTGGGCCTGGAAGGCGCTCGACGAGCGCCAGCGGCGCGGCCGATGGTCGCAGACCGTCTACCAGGTCGACGACAGCCCGCGCTATTCGAGCTACGGCGAATTCGAGACCCAGGGCGGCGTGCGCCGCTGGCGCTCACATTGGACCTGGCGCCCGCTGGCCCGGCGCGACGCGATCCGCGATACGCCCTACGACCGCTACTACGGCATCAACCGCCACCAGGTCTCGCCCGACGGCTGGATTCACTGGCAGGACAACATGAAAATGGGCGAAGTCGGCGGCGAGTTGCAGCCGGTGGTGCAGGAGTATGTGCTCAACACCTACACGCGCTTCAGCGACTACAACACCGGGGCGGCCGACGACTACTGGGGAGCCACGAAGGACTACTGGGCCGCGATCCGCGCCGAGTGGGACGCGGTAGCGGCGGCGAAGGGCGGCATCGCGATCGAGGAGGAAGCGCAGACCGGCACGGTCATCTCCGGCCGCCTGCTCGAGATCGCCGACGAGATCGTGGCCGGCACGACCAGCGTGGCGTCCGGCATCGCCGAGGCACGCAAGCTGATCGGCGACAACACCTCGAGAGTTCTCGCCGGAGGCTGAGCCGCGCTCGCGCTAGACGACGATGTCGGCTGCCGAGAGGGGAGCGTGATTGGTCAGCACGGCGACAAGAATCGCGCTCGCTTCGCCGGAACCGTCCTGGTCGAACCACAACCGCCCCGTCCCGGGATCGTAGATGATGCGGTCGTCCGCCTCGGCGGCCGTGGTCCCGAGCACGAAGCTCGCGGGATCGAGTTGGCCCTCTGGCAGTGGTCCCGAGCCCTGGAAAAACCGCAAGGTGTCGACCCCGGGCTCGAAGTCGAGAATGCGTACCGAGGTGCTGTCGACGATGCTGGTGTTGAAGACGTCGGCTCCGTCGCCGCCCCACATGCGCTGCCCTTGGTATTCGACGAAGCTCCCCAGCTGGACGTTGAGGATGTCGTTCCCCGCACCGCCATTCAGCACGGCGCCCCCACCCTCGAACACGTCGTCGCCGTCACCGCCGTTCATCACGTCGTCGGCGCCGCCGCCGCGCAGTATGTCGTCGCCGCCGCGCCCGCGAAGCACGTCGCCGCCGCCGTTGCCGTTGAGGCGGTTGCCCCCGTCGTCGCCGAGCAAGGTATCGTCGAGATCGCTGCCGTAGAGTCCTTCGATGGCATTCAGCACGTCCCCGGCCCCGTTGCCGGTATTCCGGCCTGGCCGCAGCATGTCGATCAGCACCGCTCCGCCGTAGTAGGCGGCCATGTCGAACCCGGCCCCGCCGTCGAGAATGTCCGCGCCGGCGCCGCCCTGTATCAGGTCGTCGCCGGTCTCGCCGTAGATGCGGTCGTCGCCGTCGCCGCCGTCGAGAATGTCGGCGTGATTGCCGCCGCCGAGCAGATCGTCTCCGCCTCGGCCAACCAGGGTTTGCGCGCCGACGCCGCCGGTCAGCGTATCGCCGAACTCCGAGCCGTAAATGCCTTCTATTCCCGCAAGGACGTCGCCCCTGGCGGCCGCCCCCTTCCCGGTTCCCTCGCCCCCCGAGAGCGTGACATGGATAGCGCCGCCGCTGTCGCTGTAGTCGGCGATGTCGAAGCCCTGCCCGCCGTCGAGGTGGTCGGCTCCGGATCCGCCGATCAGGACGTCGTTGCCCTTCTCTCCGAATAGCCGATCGTCGCCGGACCCACCGAACAGATAGTCGTGGCGGCCGAACCCCGTCAGTTGGTCGTTGCCGCCGCGGCCGAAGATGAAATCGTCGCCTTCATCGGCGCCCGCGATCTCGTCGTCGTTGGGCGTTCCAGTGATGGTCTGTGTGAATGCCACCGTGCATCTCCCCCCGCGCCGACGAGTGCCGACAGCGAGGCTGTGGGGTCACGGCTCGGCTGAAATTGAGCCGGCCACCCCTGGCGTGTCAATGCGATTGGCTTGCCGTGCACCCGTCGCCCGATGGGCAGGCTTCTCCGGGCTCCCGCACCCAACGAAAAGGGGCGGCCCCCTCGCGGCGGCCGCCCCTCCCGTTTTCCGGTCGCGAAACGCTTACGCGTCGACCAGCGTGTTCACGCCGACGCCGGTCTGGCGCCAAGAGTCGGCGTAGTTGTTGCGCGCGACTTCCGAGTACGGGACCGGCGAGACGATCGCTTTGATCTCGGTCTGCACGTGCGGCTCGACGGTCGGCTTGCTGGTGCCGCCGTTGGGCTCGCCCCACACCAGCGTCACTTCCTTGCCGAACTCGACGTAGTCGGGGTCGATCATCGCCAGGCTGAGCATCGCGCCCTCGTTCGACGAGTAGCCGATCCAGGTCGAGACGCCGATCACCTTGCCGTCGCACTTGACCTCGTCGAACGGGTGCATCGCATAGACCGCGCTCGGGAACTCGAAGTACTTGGCGCGCTCGCCCTTGGTGAACAGCGAGCTCATCACGCGCTGCACGTCCTGCGGATCGAGGGCCAGGGTGACCTTCTGCTTGTGCTTCTCGTTGGCCATCCGCTCGAGCGACTCGCGGCCGACGAACTCGTGGTCGAACTTGACGATGTGGCCGTAACCGATGTCCCACGGGGTCAGGTAGTAGCCTTCGATGCTGTCGGGGACGTACGACCCGCCGATCGAGCACATGCCGGCATAGGACTTGCCCGAGGCCCAGGCACGGAAGTCCTTCATCATCTGGCTGTCGCCGGTGTAGAACGCGGGCAGCGGGCTCGGCAGCCAGCCCGATTCCAGCGTGTTCGACGAGTAGGCGCGGCCACCGACGAGCTCGAGGCCGTCGTTCTTGCCCGCTTCGACCAGCGCCGAGTGGACCGCCTGGTAGTCTTCCCACGGACCGAACAGCTCGTAGCCCGGCTGGCCGGCCATGCCGTGGCGGAGCGCGATCACGTCCTTACCGGCGATGCCGATGTGGGCCATGTTGAAGAACTTCAGGTCCGGCGGGGTCTGGCCCATCGCCTTCTCGAGGATCTTCATCGCGTTCGGGCCCTGGAGCTGGAAGCGATAGTTCTTGCGCTTGCCGTCGGTGCGCAGCGCGGTGCGCTCGTCACGCTCGACGGTGACGTTCCACTTGCTGCCGTCTGCCTTCGGGTACTGCGCGTGGAACTCGACCCACTCGATCGCCGGGGCGCGGCCGACGAGGCTGAACTCGTTCTCGGCCAGGTAGAACAGGATCACGTCGCCGATCACGTAGCCTTCCGGGGTCACCGGGACGTACTGCTTCGCCTTGTTGACGGTGAAGTTCTTGAAGCTGTTGATCGCCGTGTACTCGAGCAGCTGGAAAGCTTCCGGCCCGCGGACGTAGAGCTCGACCATGTGGTAGCTCTGGTTGAAGAGCACCGCGCTCTTCGCCCAGGCGCGCTGCTCGTTGCGCCAGTTCGAGTATTCGGCCGGCACGCCCGGATAGACGTTCGGGCCGACCTGCTGGTTGCGCAGGAAGTCGACCAGGTCGGCTTGTGCGTCCAGCTTCTGCTGCAGAGTCTGTTCAGTCATCGATTTGCCTCTCCTAAGGCGGGTTGACGGTCGGTAATGGAGTCGTTCGCCGGCTTCGCGAGCCAGGCGGCGATGGCCTGGTTGACCGCGTCGGGCGCCTCGAGCGGCAGCATGTGCCCCGCGCCTTCCACGACGACCAGCGTCGAATCGGCGATCCGCCCGGCGATCGCCACATGCTGCGCGGGCGGGCTCCAGGTGTCGAGCGCGCCGGTCATGACCAGCGTCGGGCAGCGGATCTCGGCGAGCAGACTCTCCTGCTCGGGCCGGGCGAGCAGCGCGGCGATCTGCGCGTCGAACACGGCCTGGCCGGCGTCGAGGCACATCTGCCGCATCGCGGCGTACGTCGGCGTGTCGCGGTGGGCGTCGGCGACCATCGGCGGCAGCCAGCTGTCGACCAGCACCTCGTAGCCGCGCTCGTGCCCGGTCGCCTTGAGCGCCGCGCGGCTGGCCGGCTCCTGCGCGCCGAGCGAGTGCACCCCGGTGCTCGCCAGCGCCAGCCGCCGCACCCGATCCGGCGCCAGCCGGAACACCTCGAGCGCGACTCGGCCGCCCATCGAATGCCCCAACAGGTCGAACGATTCGGGCGCCTGCTCGAGCACGATGCGGGCCATGCCCTGGAGCGTATCAACCGTCCCGTAACCATCGATCGCGCGCGAATCCGGGAAAGCCGCGAGCTGCGGCGCAAAGGTGCGCGCGTCGCAAATCAATCCGGGCAGGAACAGCAGCATCGCTCTCGAGGTATATTGTTCGCAGGTGTGAAAATTTCGTCTATCCGAAAAGCGTCGCAGGCGCTAGAGGCTTTGTCGCAGCCCTCGAAACGCCTATGGCGCCGATCGAGCGAGAGGAGAGACGAACCGATGTCGTATGCCGCCATCCACCCCGACTGGGAAAAGCCGCGCCGCAACATGGCCGACGGCTATTCGCTCGAGATGACGGCGAAGGAACTCGACGGCCTGCGCGAAGCTGCCCCGCTGATCCGTCCGAACACCCAGGTCGCGGTCACTTTCCTCCCCGGCGAGGAGATGGAACAGCGCGTCGCCGCCGCGGTCCTCGTGCGCGAGCTCGGCTTCGAGCCGATCGTCCACCTCTCGGCCCGCCGCCTCGAATCCGAGGAACAGCTCGACTGGTACCTCGGCGAGATCACCGGCAAGGCCAAGGTCAAGCGCGTCTTCATCATTGCCGGCGACCCGCCCGAGCCGGTCGGCCCCTATTCCGACTCGCTGCAGATCATCGAGACCGGCCTGCTGCAGAAGCACGGCATCGAGATCGTCGGCATCGGCGGCCACCCCGAGGGCCATCCGAACAACACCAAGGCCGAGCTGTGGGACTGGATGGAGCGCAAGATCGCCGCGATCCGCGCCGGCGGGATGATCCCGCTGGTGGTGACCCAGTTCGCGTTCGACGACGACGCGATCGTCGAATGGGTCGGCGAGATGCGCCAGCGCGGGATCGACGTGCCCGTGCGCCTCGGCGTTCCCGGCCCGGCGGGCATCAAGCGCCTGCTCGGCTTCGCCAAGCGCTGCGGCGTCGGCGCCTCGGCCAGCGTGATGAAGAAGTACGGCATCTCGCTGACCAACCTCATCGGCAGCGCGGGCCCCGACAAGCTGGTCGAGTCGCTCGACAGGAAGCTCAGCGACAAGGAGCACGGCCGCGTGCGGCTGCACTTCTACCCGTTCGGCGCGCTGACCGCCTCGGCCGAATGGATCAACCAGTACGACGCGAAGCACTGAGATGGCTGAGATCATCGACGGCAAGGCGATCGCCCGCCGGCTTGACGAACAGACCAAGGCCGAAGTCGACGCGCTGGTCGCTGCGGGCAAGCCGCGCCCGGGCCTCGCGGTCATCCTCGTCGGGCACGACCCGGCAAGCGAGGTCTACGTCCGCCGCAAGATCAAGGCCTGCGAGAAGGTCGGCATCGTCTCGTTCGAGCACCGCCTGCCGACCGAAACCTCGCAGGATGAGCTGCTGGCGCTGATCGCGCGGCTCAACGCCGACCCCGAGGTTCACGGCATCCTCTGCCAGGTCCCGCTGCCGCAGCACATCGACACCCGCACCGTGCTCGGCGCGATCAGCCCCGAGAAGGACGTCGACGGATTCCACCCGGTCAACGTCGGCCGCCTGTCGACGGGCACCGGCGGCATCGTCCCGTGCACCCCGCTCGGGGTGATGATGCTGCTCGACACGGTGATCGACGATTTCGTCGGCAAGGACGCGGTGGTGATCGGCAAGTCGAACATCGTCGGCAAGCCGGTGGCGATGCTGCTGCTCGAGCGCGAGTGCACGGTCTCGGTCACCCACATCTACACCGAAAACCTGCCCGAGATCGCCCGCAAGGCCGACATCATCGTCGCCGCGGCCGGCGCCCCCGAGCTGGTCAAGGGCGACTGGGTCAAGCCGGGCGCGGTGGTGATCGACGTCGGCATTACCCGCATCCAGGGCGAGGACGGCAAGGAACGCCTCGTCGGCGACGTCAAGTTCGACGAGGTCCAGCACGCCAAGGCCGTGACCCCGGTCCCCGGCGGGGTCGGCCCGATGACGATCGCCTGCCTGCTCCACAACACCGTCCAGGCCGCCAGGGCCAACGGCGGCGGGGCCGAAACCGACGACCCGTTCCACGACGCCCCCGACCGCTCGCTGATCTACGGCGCCGGCGAAGGCGCCAGCGTCGAGTAGCTCGCCCTCG
>JBIQKN010000035.1:16838-23163 GCA_044506565.1 Sphingomonadales bacterium
GCACGCTCGCGGCTGGCAGTCTGCTCCGCATGGAGGGGCCCGAGACATTCGACGTGGCAGTGGTCGGCGCCGGGATTTCCGGCATCTCGATGGCCGCGCACCTCAAGATGCTGTGCCCCGCGCTGAGCTTCACGATGCTCGAGCGGCGCGAGGCCATCGGCGGCACCTGGGACCTGTTCCGCTACCCGGGCGTCCGCTCGGACAGCGACATGCACTCGCTCGGCTTCAGGTTCGAGCCGTGGGACGGCGACAAGGCGATCGCCGACGGCGCGGCGATCCGCCAATACCTCGAGCGCGTCGTGCGCGAACGCGGCATCGGCCCGCACATCCGCTTCGGCTGCAAGGTCCAGTCGGCCGACTGGCGCCCGGAAGAATCGCGCTGGCGGGTCACCGTCGACGACGCGAAAGGCCCGCGCGAGATCGCGGCGCGCTTCCTCTACCTCGCCTCCGGCTACTACGACTACGACGAGCCGCACGACGCCACCCTGCCCGCGATCGGGCGCTTCGAGGGGGAGATCGTCCACCCGCAGTTCTGGCCCGAGGGCTTCGACTACGCGGGCAAGCGCGTGGTCGTCGTCGGCTCGGGCGCAACCGCGGTGACGATCGTCCCGGCGATGGCCGAAAAGGCCTCCCACGTGACGATGCTCCAGCGCACGCCGACCTGGCTCGCCGCCGGGCCGAGCCGCGACAAGTGGGCCGACTGCCTGCGCCGCTGGCTTCCTGACCGTCTCGCCTACTGGCTGACCCGGCAGAAGAACATCCGCCTCCACCAGCTGTTCTTCAATCGGGCCCGCGCGAAACCCGACAAGGCCGGCGCCTACCTGACCGCGCGGCTGCGCGGCGAGCTCGGCGAGCACTACCGCGCCGAGCATTTCCTGCCGCCCTACGGCCCCTGGCAGCAGCGCCTGTGCCTGGTTCCCGACGGCGACTTCTTCGATGCGGTCAAGGCCGGACACGCCTCGGTCGTCACCGGCCAGATCGCAACCTTCGAGCCCGACGGCGTCAGGCTGACCTCCGGCGAAAAGGTCGCGGCGGAGGTGGTCGTCACCGCCACCGGCCTGCGCCTCGCACTCGGCGGCAAGATCGCCATCTCGCTCGACGGCGAGCCGGTCGATTTCAGCGAGAGATGGTTCTACCGCGGCTGCATGTTCTCGAACGTGCCCAACTTCGCGGTCGTGTTCGGCTACCTCAACGCGAGCTGGACGCTGCGCGCCGACAACACCGCCGACTACGTCTGCCGCGTGCTCCGCGAGATGAGCCGCAAGGGCGCCGACACCGCTGCGCCATTCCTCCCCGACGACCATGATCTCGTCGAGGACGACATCGTGGTGTTCTCCTCGGGCTACCTGCAGCGTGCCCGCCCGCTGATCCCGAAGAGCGCGCCGGAGCTGCCGTGGCGGCTCAACATGGACTACCTCGCCGACTGCCGCGACTTCCGCCGGCGCCCGGTCGACGACGGCGTCCTCAAGTTCGAGCGACGCGTCGCCCACGTCGGGGAAGCGGCGTGAGCGAGCGCATCTGGACCGCCGCGCTCGTCGTGATCGGCGACGAGATCCTCTCTGGCCGCACGCACGACCGCAACATCGCCCAGGTCGCAAGCTGGCTCCAGGTCCAGGGCATCCGCCTTGCCGAGGTGCGCGTGGTGCCCGACGACGAGGAGCGCATCGTCGAGGCGGTCAACGCGCTGCGCACGGCGCACGACTACCTGTTCACCACCGGCGGCATCGGTCCCACCCACGACGACATTACCGTCGACGCGCTAGCGAAGGCGCTCGGCCTGCCGGTCGTGGTCCATCCCGAGGCCAGGCGCATCCTCGAGGACTACTACGCCACCCGCGGCGGGATCACCGAGGCACGGCTCAGGATGGCGCGCGTGCCCCAGGGGGCCGAGCTGATTCCCAACCGCATGTCGGGCGCGCCGGGGATCAAGATCGGCAACGTCCACCTGATGGCCGGCGTGCCGCACATCTGCGCGCAGATGCTCGATGCGCTGACCGGCACGCTCGAAGGCGGCGCGCCCCTTCTCAGTGAGACGGTCGGCTGCTGGGTGCCCGAGAGCGAGGTCGCCGACCTGCTGCGCGCGATCGAGCAGGCGCACCCCGAGTGCCAGATCGGCAGCTACCCGTTCTTCCGCGAGGGCCGCGTCGGCGCCAACTTCGTGGTCCGCTCGACCGACGCTGCGGCGCTGAGGAGCTGCGTCGACAGCCTCTGCGCGGCGCTCGCCGAGGCGGGTGTAGATTTCACTCCAGGAGGAATCTGACTTGATCGACAGCGTGCTTGCCGCCCTGGCCTCGCGCCAGACGACCCCGCTTGCCGGCGCCCGGTACACGGAAAACGGCATCGAACTTCCCGTCGGCGAGGGGCTCTGGGCGACGGCCGATGCGATCGGTCCCTACCGGCATGCGTTTCGCGACGAGGCGACCGGCCAGGCCGCTGCTTTCGTCACGGTCACCGAAGGCAGCACGCGCTCGATCCTCGCGCTGCGGGCCAAGGCGCAGGGCGACGAAGTCAGCGAGATCGAGGCGGTCGTTGCCCGTCCGCCGCTGTTCGGCGGCGTCGGCGGGTTCGGCGACGGCCCGGCGCAGCTCGACGCGAGCGGCGGTCCCGATGCGCGGTGGTTCGACGATCCCGGCCCGCGCGCGTCGCGCGAGGACCTGCGCCGCGTCGCCGACGCCTATTTCACCGGGCTCGAGCGCAACGACGGCCATGGCGACTACCCGTTCGCCGACGACTGCATCCGCATCGAGAACGGCTTCCGCACGACCAACGTGCCCCCCACCGGCGGCCCGCGCGAGACGCCTTACATCGAGGCGTTCCGTGCGCTCGGCGCGAAGCAGCAATTCGAAACCGGCTTCTTCCGCTTCGTCACCCGCATCCGCGAGCGCCGCTTCCCGGTGATCGACGAGCCGCGCGGGGTGGTGTTCGCCTTCGCCTTCTTCGACCACGACGGCACCGTCCGCGACTACCGCCTCGCCGACGGCACTCCGCGCAAGGGCATCGACCGCCCGTTCAGCTGGATGATCGCCGAGGCCTTCCGCATCGAGCGCGGCCTCTTCACCCGCATCGAGGCGCTGATGACCGAAGTGCCATACGGCATGGGCTCGGGCTGGTCAGACGGCTGACCAGCCTTCGTTTGCCATCGCCGGCGATTGCAATAGACTGACCGAAAACGGCGCCGGCAAAGCACCGGCCGGAACCGGGAGGACGCCTCGATGCAGAGCCCGTTCAGCGCGGCGATCGCCGACAAGCCGCTGCGGCCGTTCCAGTGGCTGGTCATGGGCGCCGCGCTGCTGGTGCTGGTGATCGAGGGCATCGACCTGCAGTCGCTGCCGATCGTCACCCCGCTGATCCTCGAGGAGTGGGCGATCGACCGGGCGCTGTTCGGCCCGGCACTCGCCGCGGCGCTGTTCGGCATGGCGTTCGGCTCCTCGCTCGGCGGCTGGCTCGGCGACCGCTGGGGGCGGCTCAAGGCGCTCTACCTCGCCTCGCTGATCTTCGGCGCGAGCACGATCGCGGCCGCCTTCACCAACGACGTCTGGACCATGTCGGCGGTCCGCGCGCTCGGCGGGCTCGGCTTCGGCGCCGGCTATCCCAACGCGCTGGCGCTGGTGAACGACTGGGTCCCGGCGCGCGTGCGGACCTACGTCATCGCCACGCTGTCGATCGGCATCCCGCTCGGCACGGCGACCGCCGCGGCGGTCGTCCCGCCGCTGCTCGGCGTGACCGACTGGCGCGGCATCTTCCAGGTCTTCGGGATCGGCTCGATCGCGCTCGGCACCGTGCTGTTCCTCGTGCTGCGCGAGAGCCCGGTCTACCTGCTGGCGCGCGGGCGCACGGCCGAAGCGCAGCGCAATGCCGCACGGGTCATCGACCCCGCCATCGAGCTGCTGCCCGAACCGGTGACCGAGGTCGAGCAGGCCGCCGGTACCCGCGAGATCGGCGTGCTCCACGCGAGCAACGCGCGTCTCAACCTCGGCATCGGCCTCAGCTTCGCCGCCTGCACCACGCTGATCTACGGCCTGTCGAGCTGGGCCACGGTGTTCCTGACCGGCGCCGGCTTCACCACCGAGCAGGCGGCGAGCGCGATCTTCTGGTTCGGCATCCTGTCGATGGTCGGGGCGATCGCCGCCGGCTGGCTGGTGCGCACTTTCGGCAGCCGCGCACTGATCGTCGGTTGCGCGGTCCTGACGCTGCTGTCGATCGTCGCGCTCGGCCTGCTGATCGACCGCATCGCCCCGGCGCCGACCTGGGGCGAGCGGCAGGCCGCGGCGCTGCTCGTCGGGGTGATCGGCGGCCTCGTCAGCATGAACATCGCCGGGTTCTATGCGGTCATGGCCGTCGGCTATCCGCAGAGCTGTCGCGCGGCGGCGATCGGCTTCCACCTGACGGTCGCGCGCATCGGGGTGATCGCGATGGTCTTTGCCGGGGGCTGGCTGATGAACCTCGGCCAGGGCAGCTTCGTCTACTACTTCGGCACGATGGCCGCGATCGCGCTGCTGATGTTCGCCGCCGTGTTCATCGTCGACCGCCACATCGAACCGTCGCGCCGCGCGGCTCCAGAGGCTGCCTAGGGCGCCCCGCTGCGCGCCTCGTCCTCCTCGATCTCCTCGCGCAGCTCGCGCGCGCCGCGCTCGGCGCGGGCGATCTCCTCGGGCGAGCCGCCACGGTTGCGCACCGTCGCATAGACGATCGCGATCAGCAGCAGCGCCGCCCCGCCGCCCGCGGCGAGGCGCGAGCCGAACGCGACCGAGACGACGAACAGCACCACCACCAGGGCGAGCAGTCCGAACAGCCAGTTTCTCGACATGAGCCTTCCTTTCGCCCGACCAACGCGCGAGCGCGCCAAGCTTTCCGGCTCTCGACGACGCCCGTCGGCACCGCCTTGACTTCCCCCCGTTCGTCACCATCATCGAGACATGTACACCGCCCCTGTCCGATTCCGATATCACGGCGGCCAGCTGCTCGCAGGCATCTAGCCCCGGGCTCGCATTCGTTCACCCTCCGCAGAGCTCGGGGTTTCCAGGCAAGAACCATCCACGCGATCCGCACAGCGGATCCGTTCGTCCAGGAATTAGAGCAATGCACGTCGAACATGCGGCCGCCGAGCGGCCGCCGATCACTCTTTTCGAAGCCGAGGCCGACACGCTCTATGAGCTCGCCTGGGCTGCCCGCGGCCGCTCGCAGATGTCGGCCGCCCTGCTACTGGAGGAACTCTCGCGCGCCGAGTTCTGCCCGCGCGAGAACCTGCCCCCCGACGTCGTCACGATGCATTCCGAAGTCGTGTTCCGCGACGAGGACAGTGGCGAGGAGCACCGCGTCACGCTGGTCTACCCGCGCGAGGCAGACATGGAGGCCGGCCGCCTTTCGGTGCTGACCCCGGTCGGCGCCGCGCTGATCGGGCTGCGCCGCGGCAGCACGATCGACTGGCCCAACCGCCTCGGCGCCACCCGCCGCTTCCGGATCGTCGACGTGATCCAGCCGGGGCGCGAGGAGTGATTGCCGAGGAGTCCGCCGAGTGGCGACCCTACCGCCGCCACCTGATCATCGTCCGCAGGGGCGGGCTGTTCGGTCGGCGGCGCTACGACGTGTGGGACCGGGGGACCCTGATCGGCACCTTCCGCGACGTGGTCAGTGCAGAGCTGTTCATCGACGCCCGCCTCGGCCCCCGCGAGGACGACGCGGCGGCGCGCTGACGTTCACGCCGCGCCTGGCCCCTTGACCCAGGCGAGCGCCTCGTCGCGCTCCTCGGGCAGGTAGACCCGATAACTGATGTTCGGCAGCATCGCGCTCTCGAGCCGGCTGCCGGCCCGTACCCAGGCCTGGTCCGCCACCACCGCGACCCGCCCGAAGCGATTCAGCTTGCCGAACAGCGGCAGCGACCGCTTCAGGTAGGCGGGCAGGCTCGACAACTCGAGCCCCTCGATCGCGCGCGTCTCGACGAACATGTGGACCTTGTCGTGCTCGGCCATCGCCCGGTCGAGCGCATCCATCACCGTGTCGAGATCGCTGCCCACGATCTTGCCCGACACCTCGACGGCCAGCACGTCGCCGGCACTTTCGATCATTTTCAGCACGCGCATCCTCCTCGGTAACCCGGCCGCTCCTGCAACGCACGAGCCCGCGAGACTTTCCGCCGGCCTGCAGACCGGCGACCCTCGACCTCCGGGCCACGCACGTCTAGCCTCGTCGCCGGGTGCTCGGGGGAGAGGCCGATGATCGGAGATCGCGTTTTCGGGCTGGCCGCGCTGGCGCTCGGCGCGGCGATCCTCGCCTGGCGGCAGTTTTCGCCGGTGTGGCAACCCGTTCCGGAAGTCCTGCCGCAGCC
>JBIQKN010000035.1:23263-26341 GCA_044506565.1 Sphingomonadales bacterium
GCAACCTACCTGGGCGAAGAGGGAGCGAAAGTCACTCTGACGCCCCGGTCGAACCTTGTCGAACTCAAGGTGCGCGCACCCGAGGCTCTACAGTCGGAACAGATCGCCATCCTCCGAAGGTGCGCTTACCGTCCGGGCTAGATCAGGCCTTCGCGCAGCTTCCGCTTGCGAGCCGGTACGGCTCGATCGAACGCGAGCTCCAACCAGCGGTCGCCCCGCCTACGCCGCCCGCCAGGTGCGCGTCCGCGAGATCGTCACCAGCGCCAGTATCGCCAGCACCGCAGGGATCGCGAACAGCGACATCACGACCGTGCTCGACAGCCCCGCCGCCAGCGCGAAGCCGATCACGATCGGCGCAATCACCGTGCCCAGCCGGCCGACGCTCTTGGCCCAGCCGATCCCGGTGGCGCGCAGTGCGTCGGGATAGAAGCCGGCCAGCACCACGTTCACACCGCCGTAGGCCCCGAGGCTGAAGAACCCCGCCGCGCCGAGCAGCACGGCCAGCGTTGCTTGGGGCGCGGTGGCGATCACTTGCCCCGCTGCGAACAGGAACGCGGCCGCCGCCGCGAGGAAGCCGATCAGCACCGGCATCGCCCCGAAGCGGTCGATCAGCGCTCCCACGCCGAGCGCGGCGATCGCCCCGCCGAAGCCGAAGATGGTGATCGACAGCGCGGCGAAAGCCTCGTCGTGACCGACTTCCACCAACATGATCGGCAGCCAGGAATTGAGGCAGTAGCTGATCGTCAGCATGACGATGAACAGCAGCCACAGCATCATCGTGCCGACGAGGTAGCCCGGGCCGAGAATCTGCAGCGCCGCCGGCGGCCCGCTCGTCTCGCGCGGCTCGGCCTCCGCTTCGGAGGTGTCACCGTCGCGCAGCCACACCCAGGCCGCGACGGCCGCGAGGAACGACAGCCCGCCGACCGCCACCATCGCCGCCCGCCAGCCGCCGTGATCGGCGAACCCGGCGGCGACGATACCGGCGACCGCGGCGCCGAGGCCGTAGCCGGTGAACAGCACGAGGATCGACAGCCCGCGCCGTTTCGCCGGCGCCTGCGCGGTCACGATGGCGAGGCAGCTCGGCAGGCAGCCGCCGAGGAACACCCCGGTCACCAGGCGGATGACGAACAGGCTGGTCCCGCTGTCGGCCAGCGCGCTCGCGGTCTGTCCCAGCGCGAAGCCCGCCACCGCAAGCGCGACCGTGATCCGGTGGCCGAACCGGCTGGCGAGCGCGGGGAACACCACGAGGCCGAGGCATTGCCCGACGAGGTTCGACGAGAAGATCGGCCCCAGCTCGGCGTTGCCGAGCGACAGCGAGCGGGCAATGTCCGGCGCCAGCGGCCCGAGGATCGTGTGGATCAGGCCGTCGAGGAAGTAGATCGCCGTGCACACGGCGATCGCCCCCGTGACCGAAGGCGCGGCGGCGGCGCGGGCGGTCATATGCCGAACCGCGCGCGCGCCTCCTCGACCGTCGCCGGCCGGAGCCCGTAAAACGCGGCGATCGTGGCCGCGGCGCGGACCATTTCGGCGTTGTCGCGGGCGACGCTGCCGTCGGGCAGGTGGATCCCGTCCTCGAACCCGACGCGCACGAGGTCGCAGCCCATCGCGAGGCCGAGCGTAACGATGCGGAACATGTCGCGCCCGGTCGCCGTCACCCCCCAGATCGCCTGCGGGAACATCCGCAGGCCCTCGTCGATGTTGAAGATCACGTTGCGCGCGACCGGCGGCGTCGCCCCGAACCCGCCGCCGTGCAGCAGCCAGATGTTCTTGCGATGGCGGTCGAACAGCCCTTCCTCGGCATAGCGCATCAGCCGGTGCAGCGAGCTCGCCTCGACGATCTCGTACTCGAGCGCCGAGCCCTTGGCATAGACCGCCTCGATCGTCCGCCTGAGCAGCTGCGGCGAGTTCACGTAGGGCGTTTCCTCGGGATAGCCGCCTTCCGGATTGTGGAAGTCGGCCGAGCCGCCGGCGATGCCGAACAGGTCCTGCTGCGGCTCGATCTCGAGCAGGCCGAGCCGCTCGCTGTCGCTCGGCCAGATGAACTGCCCGGTCGCCGGATCGCGGCGCACGCCGATGCCGTTGGTGGTCTGGATCAGGATCGGGCTGCGCGCGCGGATCTGCCGGATGATCTCGGCATAGATCGCCGGATCGCCGCTGTTCTTGCCGTCGGGCCCGCGCGCGTGGACGTGGACCACCGAGGCCCCGGCCTCCCAGCAGCGCGCCGCCGCCTCGCCAATCTCGTCGGGCTGCTTGGGCACGACCGCGCCGTCGCGGTCCTGCTGCATCCCGCCGTTGAGGGCGACGGTGATCATCACCTTGTTGCCGTCGAGCATGGGCCTCTCTCCTCTTCCGCCTGCCGGTTTCGCGCGGATTGCACGCGGGGTCTGTCCTATCGCGAGAGGACAGGGCACAATGCGGCGAGCCGGAGCGGCGGGAGAGGCGCATGGCCCAGATTTGGCGCGTGACGGACTGGCGGCTGCCGGCCGCGGTCGGACCGGTCTACCAGTCGCTGATCGGAGCGATCGGCAGCGACGAGTTCGGCGCGGCGCTGCGCCACGGCGTCGAGGCGCTGACCGCGGGCGCCCGCCGCCTCTACCTGTTCGAGGCCACCGGCCGCGGCGAGGACGACCTGCGCTACTACCACTGCGAGCCGCACATCGCCGAGCAGCTCGCCGCCTACGCGCAGCGTTACAAGCAGCTCGACCCGCTCGGCGACCTCTACCGCGCGGCCCCCGCCGTCGGCGACCTCGCGGTCCAGCGTATCCGCCCCTCGGACATCGGTTCGGCCGGCTTCCGGCGGCGCTTCTTCGAGGCGCCGGGGATCGTCGAGCGCGTCTCGATCGTCCAGCGCAGCAAGGCCGGCTGGTGCGGCATGAACGTCTCGCGCCACGCCAGCCAGGGCCCGTTCTCCGACGCCGAGCTCGACGCGCTCGCCGGCCTCGCCCGCCTCGCGCTGCCGATGCTGCCGCTGACCCGCCCCGCGGCCGCCGCCGGGAACACCCTCACTCCCGAGCACCTCGAGGACCGCTTCGCCCGCCGCTACCCGGCGCTGACCCAGCGCGAGCGGCAGGTCTGCGC
>JBIQKN010000035.1:26441-28542 GCA_044506565.1 Sphingomonadales bacterium
CAGCCCGAGGATCGGCAGATCGCCCCGGTCGAAGAACCGCAACGCGAGCCAGGCGAGACTCATCACCACGACCAGCAGGAAGATCCGCACGTTCTGCCCCGGGTAGGCGTAGAGCGCGGTGCCGTCGGCCAGCCTGACCCCGTGGATACCCCTGACGTCGAGCACCTTGTACAGGTAGAGGCGCCCCTCGGCCCCCGGCACGATCGCCTCCGCCAGCTCGGCGGTGGTGACCGGCTTGGCGATCCGCTCGGTCTGGCCGTCCGTTCGCGCGAGCGTCAGGTGCTCGAACCGCACGATGCCCCTGCGGCTGAACTTGACCGGCGCCTCGACCACTTTCCCCTCGATCACATGTACGCTCATCGGATCCCCCCTTGCGAACCGGCCGCCGGCATGGCGGCCCGCATCCCGGTGCAGCGTCGATCCCGGAGAATCGCCGTCGCTCGCCCGTCCTACCCTCAGCCGCCAAGCCCCTCGCGGCCGACCTTCACGCTCGCCTGCAGGTCGGTCGGGCGGATGACCGGCCCGGCCGGCGGCCCGGCGACCAGCTTGACCCACAGCGCATTCCCGTCCCTGAACCACGAGGTCTCGCTCGCCCGCCGCAGCGCCGCGAGGCTCGGCTGCTCGGCTCCCGAGGCCTCGGCGAAGCCCGGCAGCTTGAACAGGACCCACGAGCCTTCGTCCATTTCGGCGAGGCTCAGCGTGACTTCGGGCCGCTCGGTCCGGACTTCGATCTCGGTGCCGGCCCGCACGGTGGCCTGGTCGCCCGGCGCCTTGAATTCCCTGCCGTTGCGCACGAGCGTGATCGGCGCCTGCGGCGGACGGCGCGAGAACAGCGCCGTGCGCTGCGCCCGCACCAGCGGCGTATCTGGCGCATTGGGGCCGAGCGAGGCGAGCAGCGCGAACCGCGCGGTGCGCGATTCGAGATCGACCGCCGCCGGCAGCTCGCCGCGGCTGTCCGACAGGTTCAGCCGCCCGATATCGCCGGTGCACACCGCCGCGTTCCAGCTCGGCTGGATCGTGCAGCTGTCGTCGATGGCGACGCTGTCGTTCTCGCCGTCGTGCAGCAGCACCTGGCTGTCGGGCACCCCGGTCACCGACCCGTCGAGGTCGCGGAACGACAGCGTCCGGTAGGCATTGCCGCCGCGGTTGTCGTTGTCGAACCGGGCATCGTAAGTCGGGAAATAGACCGGCTTGGCGTCGACGAACTTCGCCCCCCTGATCGTGCTCCCGGTGCTCAGCCCCGCGCTCGTATAGAGCAGGAACGACAGCGCCCCGGTCTTCCGCTGCGCGTTGTCCTGGAAGTTGACGAAAGTCGTGTTCACCACGTCGTCGCGGTAATCGTAGTACTCGTACCCGCGGATCGGGAAGTCCGGAATCCGGCGCTTCGGCAGGCTGCGGCCGTAGGCGATCTCCTCGGGCGTCACCGGGTTGCCGATGTTGTCGGTCTCGCCCACGACCAGCGAGTCCACCAGCCGCGAGCTGAACGGCAGGCTGCCGATGTCGCCCGCCGCCTGCGTCATCCCGATCGCGTTGTCGGCCAGCTTGAGGTTGCGGTACACGTACATGTCGCCCCGCCCCCACAGCCCGCCGTTGCGGTTCTTGTAGGCGGTCAGGTCCTCGAAGTGCGTCTCCATCACCTCGCTCTCGAGGTCGGTCGGATCCTTGAGCGGCAGCAGCGGAATCGAGGCCAGCCCGAAGGTGTTGTCCTGGTCGATGTGCCGGTCGATCAGGAATCCGTCGAAGTTCGAATGCGCAACGTTGCCGCGGAACTCGCGCACCGGCGTGCGGCGCGGCCAGGTGTTGGCGCTGATCTCGGTCCCGAGGAACTGCCCGTTCGGGTGCTCGGGCACGGAGAACCAGAACCCGACCTGGTCGGATCCGGCCGCGACGTTGTCGACGTAGACGTTGTCGGGGTTGGTGATCCAGAACGAGGCCGCGGTGTTGTCCGACGGCAGCAGCGTGTTGCCGCTGTGGAAGCTCGCCTCCCTGTAGGCCGCGCGATCCGAGGACTTCGGGTCCAGCTCCCCGTTGGCGGCAAGGTTCATCGGCACGCATTCGAGCGTCGGATGGCACTTGGTCTGGATGGCGAGGTTGCGGATGA
>JBIQKN010000138.1:0-3987 GCA_044506565.1 Sphingomonadales bacterium
TCGCCGCGACATGCAGCGCGACGAAGAGCGCGAGAAAACCGAGCGCGCAGATCAGCAGCGGCCACAGCAGCGAGGGATGAATCGACGGCCCGTCGAGCCGGAACACCGCCGCCGGCTGATGCAGCGTGTTCCACCAGTCGACCGAGAATTTCACGATCGGCACGTTGACGACGCCGACGAGCGCCAGCACCGCCGCCGCGCGCCCCGCCGTGCCCGGGTCCTCGATCGCGCGCCACAGCGCGAGAATGCCGAGATAGAGCAGGAAGAGCACGAGCATCGAGGTGAGCCGCGCGTCCCATACCCAGTAGGCGCCCCACATCGGCCGTCCCCACAGCGCGCCGGTGACAAGACAGATGAGCGCGAAAGCGGCGCCGATCGGCGCCGCCGCTTTCGCCGCAACGTCCGCCAGCGGATGCCGCCACACCAGCGTGCCGAGCGCCGCGACCGCGAGCATCACGTAAATGCCGAGCGCGAGCCACGCCGCCGGCACATGCACATACATGATGCGCACCGTCTCGCCCTGCTGGTAGTCGGGCGGCGCGCGGAAGCCGAGCGCGAAGCCCGCGACCAACAGCATGGCCGCGAGCAGCGCAAACACCGGCACCAGCCAGCGCGCGAGCGCGAGGAAGCGGTGCGGATTGGCGAGATCGATCAGCGGCATGGCGGCCTTCTAGTCCTGCCCTCTCAACCCGGCAATCATTGGCGAATGTGGCGCAGCGCCACGGCGCTCGCCACCGGTCCCAGCACCAGCGCAAACAGGGTGAGCGCCGCCACGAATTTCAGCGACGTGTCGAACGGCACCGGACCCGCGCCCGCACTGGCCGCGACGCCGAAGATCAGCACCGGGATCGTGAGCGGCAGGATGAGCACGGCGACGAGCAGCCCGCCGCGCGGCAAGGCGACGGCGAGCGCCGCGCCGATCAATCCCAGAAATGTGATCGCGGGCGTGCCGATCAGCAGCGTGAGCGTGACGGTGCCGAGCGCCGCCGGCTCGACGCCGAACAGCAATCCGAACAGCGGCGCGGCAACGGTGAGCGGCAGTCCGGTCGCGACCCAGTGCGCGGCACCCTTCGCCGCCGCGATCAGTTCGAGCGGCGTGGCCGACAGCATCATCACGTCGAGGCTGCCGTCCTCGCGGTCGGCGGAAAAAATCCGGTCGAGGCCCAAGAGCGTCGCGAGCAGCGCGCCGATCCACAGCATCGCCGGCCCGATGCGCGCGAGCAGCGGCAGGTCGGGCCCAACCGCGAACGGCACGACGGTCACGAGCGACAGGAAGAACACGACGCCGACCCCCGCCCCGCCGCCGGCGCGGAACGCGATCTTGAGGTCGCGCAGGAACACGGCGCGGAGCGTTTCCATCATGCGCCGCCACCGAGTTTCAGCTCGCGCGCGCCGTCGATGCCGAGCGGCGCATGCGTCGCCGCGACGATCAGCCCGCCGCGTTGCAGATGCGCGCGCGCGAGCGACGCGAACACGGCCTGCCCGTCGGCGTCGAGCGAGGTGAGCGGCTCGTCGAGCAGCCACAGCGGCCGCGGCGCGATCAGGAGCCGGGCGAGCGCGAGCCGCCGCTTCTGCCCGGCCGAGAACAGGCCGGCCGGCAGGTCGGCCAGCCGCTCGATCCCGAGCGCGGCGAGCGCCGAGCGGCCGTCGGGCCGCCCGCCGAGCAGCGCCCGCATGAATTCGAGATTTTCCGCCGCCGTGAGCGCCGCCTTCACGCCGTCGAGGTGACCGATGAAATGGGCGAGCGCAGCGACCGTGCGGTCCTCCGGCCCATCCACGACAATCCGGCCCTCCGTGGGCTGGAGCAGCCCCGCGATCAGCCGCAGCAGCGACGATTTCCCCGCCCCGTTCGGGCCGGTGACGGCGAGTGCCTCGCCGCCCGCGAGCGCAAAGCCAAGATCCCGAAAAAGACGGCGCTCGCCCCGCTCAAGGCCCAGTCCCTCGGCAATCAGTCGCATCGAGGCTCCCGCAACGGCCGCCGCACGGCGCGGCGGGGTCCGAAAAAATGAAAATCTATCAGCATGTTGACCCGTCGGGCAGCCTCCCCTTGCCGCTCTGTCGCAGCGCAGCGACCGTGACCCCCGTTTGGATTCCCTCTATAAAGCGGTCGTTCCCTCGCCGTGCCGGCTGAGTCGTCGGCCCACAGCTTCCTCGCCCAACCTTGGGGAATCGATCCCGTGACCTCCCTCGACAGCTTCAAGTCCCGCAAGACCCTGAAAATCGGGGCCAAAACCTACCAGTACTACAGCCTCAAGGCGGCCGAGGTTGCGGGCCTGAAGGACGCTTCAAAGCTCCCCTTCTCGCTCAAGGTGCTGCTGGAAAACCTGATCCGTCACGAGGACGGGCGCACGGTCTCGAAGGCCGACATCAAGGCGACGGTGGACTGGCTGAACAAGCGCCGCAGCGACCGCGAGATCGCCTTCCGCCCCGCCCGCGTCCTGATGCAGGATTTCACGGGCGTGCCCGCTGTCGTCGATCTCGCCGCCATGCGCGACGCGATGAAGACGCTCGGCGGCGACCCGAACAGGATCAATCCGCTGGTGCCGGTCGATCTCGTCATCGACCATTCGGTGATCGTGGACTTCTTCGGCAGCGCGGGTGCGTTCAAGCGCAACGTCGACATGGAATACAAGCGCAACGGCGAGCGCTACCGCTTCCTCAAATGGGGCCAGGCGGCGTTCGACAATTTCCGCGTCGTGCCGCCCGGCACCGGCATCTGCCACCAGGTCAATCTCGAATATCTGTCGCAGACCGTCTGGCGACGGAAGGAAAAGACCAAGGCAGGCGAAGTCGAAACCGTTTATCCCGACACGCTGGTCGGCACCGACAGCCACACCACGATGGTGAACGGCCTCTCCGTGCTGGGCTGGGGCGTCGGCGGCATCGAGGCCGAGGCCGCGATGCTCGGCCAGCCGATCTCCATGCTCATTCCCGAAGTGGTCGGCTTCCGCATGACCGGCAAACTGCGCGAGGGCGTGACCGCGACCGACCTCGTGCTCACCGTCACCGAGATGCTGCGCAAGCACGGCGTCGTCGGTAAGTTCGTCGAGTTCTTCGGCAAGGGCGTCGGCGCCCTCTCGCTCGAGGATCGCGCCACCATCGGCAACATGGCGCCGGAATACGGCGCCACCTGCGGCTTCTTCCCCATCGACGAAGAGACGCTGCGCTATCTCGCCGACACCGGCCGGGCGCCCGAGCAGGTCAGGCTCGTCGAGCAGTATGCGAAGGCGCAGGGGCTCTTCCGCACGGCGGCGACGCCCGACCCGGTCTTCACCGACACGCTCGAGCTCGACCTCAAGGATGTCGAGCCGTCGCTCGCCGGTCCGAAGCGTCCGCAGGACCGCGTGCCGCTCGCCGGCGTCAGGGCCGGCTTCCTCGATGCGCTCGACAACGAATTCCGCAAGAGCGCGGAAGCCGACAAGCGCTTCAAGGTGAAGGGCAAGAAGCACGATCTCGGCCACGGCGACGTGGTGATCGCGGCGATCACGTCCTGCACCAACACCTCGAACCCGAGCGTGATGATCGGCGCCGGCCTGCTCGCGAGGAACGCGCGCAAGAAGGGGCTGAAGGTGAAGCCCTGGGTGAAGACCTCGCTCGCGCCCGGCTCGCAGGTCGTCGGCGAGTATCTGAAGAAGTCCGGCCTCCAGAAGGATCTGGATGCCATGGGCTTCAATCTCGTGGGTTACGGCTGCACCACCTGCATCGGCAACTCGGGCCCGCTGCCCGAACCGATCTCCAAATCCGTGCAGGAGAACGACATCATCGCGGCGGCGGTCCTCTCCGGCAACCGCAACTTCGAAGGCCGCGTGAATCCCGACGTGCGCGCCAACTATCTCGCTTCGCCGCCGCTCGTCGTCGCCTACGCGATCGCGGGCTCCATGCAGGTGGATATCGCCAACGAGCCGCTCGGCAAGACCAAAACCGGACGCAATGTGTTCCTGAAGGACATCTGGCCGTCGTCGAAGGAGATCGCGCGCTTCATCCGCA
>JBIQKN010000036.1:0-20733 GCA_044506565.1 Sphingomonadales bacterium
GCCGAAATGCTCGGCCTGCCCCCGCCGCGCACCTTGCTGCACTTCGAGATCGTCGACGCCGCAAACGGCGTCTCGCTCGACTTCATGGAGAAGGACGGGCCGATCGCGCAACAGCATTACGCTTTCCTTGTCAGCGACGCCGAGTTCGATGCGGGGATGCAGCGGATCGAAGCCAGGGGCCTGACCTTTTGGGCCGATCCCGCGCGCACGCAACCCGGCGCGATCAACCACCACTTCGGCGGCCGCGGGGTATACTTCGAGGACCCCGACGGCCACCTGCTCGAGCTCATTACCAGGCCCTACGGATCGGAGGACGGGCTGTGACCGGAGCCCACGAACTCCGCGTCACCGGCTGTTATACGAACAGTTGACGCGCGCCCTGTGTTCTCTAAATGTTCCGGTCCAGTCAAGGTGGGAGCGAGTCGATGGCCGAGTATACGTTCTTCTTCAATCCGATGAGCCGGGCGCAGATCGCGCGCTGGGCGCTGCATGAGGCCGGCGCCGACTACGAGCCGGTATTCGTCGACTGGAACAACCGTCCGCAGGCACTGCTCGCAGCCAACCCGATGGGCAAGCTGCCGACCCTCATCCACCACCGCGACGGCCGCGATCACGTGGTCACCGAAGCCGCGGCGGTGTGTCACTACCTCGCCGAAATGTCCGCGCCCGAGTTGCTGCCCGCACCGCACGAGAAGGCCGATTACTTCCGCTGGCTGTTCTTCGCCGCCGGCCCGCTCGAAGCCGCGGCGACTGCGAAGGCCTTCGGCTTCGACAGCGGTGACGACCCCAGGAAGCAGATGACGCTCGGCTGGGGCAGCTACGACAAGGCGATCGACGCGATCGACGGCTGGTTCGCCGCCCACGCATTCGTCTGCGGCGACCGCTTCACGATGGCCGACGTTTATGTCGGCTCGCAGATCGACTGGGGCCTGCAGTTCGGCACGATCACCCCGCGTGACAACCTCGCCGCCTATGCCGAGCGGATTCGCGCGCGCGAGGCCTATCAGGCCGGCAAGGCGATCGACAACGCGATGATTGCCGAGATGCAGGCACAGGGCGAAGGAGCGGGCCAGTGAGCTACACCAGCAGCTGCCATTGCGGCGCGCTCGCGGCGACGGTCGACGAGGACCTCCCCGCCGAGGGCGTGACATGCAACTGCTCGCTGTGCCGCCGGCGCGGCAACATCCATCACTTTACCAGCGCGGACAAAGTGACCTTCACCCGCCCGGAAAGCCAGGTGGCGGTCTACACCTTCAACAAGCACAAGATCCGCCACCAGTTCTGCACGACTTGCGGCTGCGCACCGTTCGCCGAGGGCGAAGGCCCGGGCGGCGTGGCAATGGTCGAGATCAACCTGCGCTGCGTGCCCGAGTGCGATCTCGGCGCGCTCACCATTACCGAGTTCGACGGCGCCGCGGCCTGAGGCGGCGCGCGAATTGCCCGATTGCGCCGACGGCCTTATGACGCCGGGCATGACTGCACTGATCCATCGCTGGTTCGCGGCGCACCCGCGCAGCGTCGGCGAGAGCTACGCCGAGCACTTTCATGTCGCCGTCCGCTTCGGGCTGACGATGGTTTCGGGCGGCGTCGCGTGCCTGGTCCATGCGCTGGTGCCGGCGCTTTTCGAGCGCACCGGCAGCGGCACGGTCAAGCGGCTCTATTCGGAGATGGCCGCCCGCCAGCCCGGTGCGATGCGCCCCGCGCACGAGGACCCGCGCTGGCGGCCGGAATACGAGATCTAGCACCGAGCGCGCGCGGCCGCCTGCCACCCGCTCAAGGGCGCCCGTACCCTCACTCGCCATCCTGAACGTGTTTCAGGGCCCGTCGAGCCGAATCCCCGGAGGGTGCCCGCACATGCAGGCTCCGATTTCAGAGCGCAGGCGGCGACGCGGTGCGATGCTCGCCGGCTCCGCGTCAGGGCGAAATGGGTCCTGAAACAAGTTCAGGATGTCGAGGTGGATCGCAAAGGGTCTTAGCGGCGGTGCGGATCGCCGAGGCGTCGCAGCGAGATCGAGAGCGATGGCCAGCTACGCAGGCCCGTCGCCCGCCGGGGAATCATTCTCCCGCTACCCCGGCCCGATCACGCGAACGCCGCCGCCTTGCGCAGCAGCTGGTACGATTCGATCACCAACTGCAGCCGCCGCTCGTGACTGCGGTCGCCTCCGTTGCGGTCGGGGTGGTAGCGCCGCACGAGCGTGGAATAACGCTTGCGCAGCCCGTGCAGGTCGGTGTCGAGACCGAGGCCCATCGTCTCGAGCGCCTGACGTTCCTGCGGCGTGAACCGGCTTGCCTGGTGCCTGGCCTGCTGCCGCCCCGCCGCCCGCGCGCGGATATCCGCCGCCCGCGCGCCGATCGCGTCGAGCGGATCGTCGAAGTCGGCCCAGCGCGGCACCCCGTCGATCCCCGCGTCCGGTCGGAACGCGCGCGTGTCGGTGCGCCAGCCGGCGACCGGCGACTGCGCGGCGAGAATCTCCTCCGAGGTCATGCCCTCGAACCAGTCGTACCCGGCGTTGAATTCGCGCACATGCTCGAGGCATAGCCAGCGCCACTCCCCGGGGCCGTCGAAGCTCGGCGGGCGCGACCCGGGCGCACGGAATTCTCCCGGCTCGCCGCAGCCGGGAGCCGCGCAGAGCCGGCCGACGTCGTGGAACCGGCCATGGAACTTGTCGGGGCGCATTCGGGCTAGAATGGTGATAGGCGGGGCGCATGAAAACCCCCGGAATCGGCAAATGAGCGGACCTGTCGCACGCGAGATCGAAATCCTGCTGCAGGAGGCGTTTCTGCCGACGCAGCTCGACGTGATCAACGACAGCGCCCGCCACCGCGGCCACATGGGCGACGACGGCAGCGGCGAATCGCACTTCACCGTGGTGATCGAGAGCGTCGCATTCGCCGGCAAGAGCCGGCTCGAGCGCCAGCGCATGGTCAACCGCGCGCTGGGCGACATTCCCGGCGAGCGCGTCCACGCGCTGGCGATCCGCGCCTTCGCGCCCGGAGAGGCCTCGTGACCATCCAGCTGTGGTACTGGCCGGACATCCCCGGCCGCGGCGAGTTCGTCCGCCTGTTCATGGAAGCCGGCGAGATCGAGTACGAGGACATGGCCCGCGAGGAGGGCGCGGACGCGCTCGTCGAGGACCTGCACGCGCGCCAGGGCATCCGTCCGTTCGCCCCGCCCTACATCGTCGACGGTGACCTGTGCATCGGCCAGGTCGCACACATCCTCGCCTACCTCAGCGACAAGTTCGGCCTCGGCTCGGGCGATCTCGACACGGACCTCCAGCTGATCCAGCTCCAGCTCGATGTGACCGACCTCGTCGCCGAGGTCCACTCGGTCCACCACCCGATCGCCAGCAGCCTCTACTACGCGGACCAGATGGATGCGGCCTATGAGCGCGC
Source organism: Sphingomonadales bacterium (assembly GCA_044506565.1). GTDB lineage: Bacteria > Pseudomonadota > Alphaproteobacteria > Sphingomonadales > Sphingomonadaceae > Croceibacterium_A. Next base: position 3,397 of record JBIQKN010000036.1, read on the forward strand.
GCATGACTTCCGCGCCAACAGGCTGCCGAAGTTCCTGATCCACTTCGAGAACGCGCTCGCCGCTCATGGCGGGCCGTACTCGCTCGGCCAGCAATGGAGCCACGTCGACACCAGCCTGTTCCAAGTGATGGAAGGGCTCGACTACGCGTTCCCCGCCTACATGAGGGACATGCGCGGGACCTGGCCGCATCTCGAGGGCCTGCAGTCGGCCGTACCCGAGATCGAAGGAGTCGCCGCCTATCTCGCTTCCGAGCGGCGGCTGCCGTTCAACGAGGAAGGCATCTTCCGCCATTATCCGGAGCTCGACGCCGCATGACCATCCTCCAGACCGTCACCCCCGTGACGCACGACCTCGGCGGCTTCCAGGTTCGCCGCGCGATCCCCAGCCCGCAATGCAGCATGGTCGGCCCGTTTGTGTTCGTCGACCAGTTTGGTCCGGCGCGGCTGGAGGCCGGCCAGGGGATGGACGTGCGCCCGCACCCGCACATCAATCTCGCCACGGTGACCTGGCTGTTCGAGGGCGCGATCGACCACCGCGACAGCCTCGGCACCTTCTCGACGATCCATCCGGTCACGGTGAACCTGATGACCGCCGGCAGCGGGATCGTGCATTCCGAACGCAGCCCGCAAGGCGAGCGCGACGGCGGCGCGGCGATGTACGGCATGCAGACGTGGCTCGCCTTGCCCGACGGGCGCGAGGAAATCGCGCCGGCATTCGAATCCGTGAGCGATCTGCCGCTGCTCGAGGACAGCTGCGTCCGGGCGCGGGTGATCATGGGCGAGCTGTGGGGCAAGCGCGCGCCGACGACCTGCTACGCCGAGACGATCTACGCCGAGATCGATCTCGGCCCCGCCGGGGCGGTGCCGATCGAGGCCGGGGCCGACGAGCGCGCGGTAATGCTGGTCGGCGGCGAAGCGAGCCTCGACGGCCAGGCGCTCGAGCTCTACGCGCTCGTGGTGCTCAAGCCAGGCGACCCGATGACTTTGACCTCGGAGCGCGGCGGCAAGATCATGCTCCTAGGGGGAGAGGCCTTCACCACCCACCGCTACGTCTACTGGAACTTCGTCAGCTCGAGCCGCGACCGCATCGAGCAGGCCAAGGAGGACTGGGTAGCGCGGCGCTTCCCGCTGATCCCGGGCGACGCGGAGGAATTCATTCCCCTACCCGAGAGACCCAAGACCGTCAGCTATCCCTGATCGAGCGTTTCGCCCTCGCCTGCGTCCTTCTCGCGCGTGGCGAGTTTGCGCGAAATGCGCCGGGTGTCGGCGGTCGACTTGGTGGCCAGCCGGGTCTCGAGCAGGAAGAACAGCAGCGCGCCGAACACCAGCGTCGTTGCGACGATCCAGCACAGCGCGACGACCGTCCCCAGTGGCGGCCGCACGAACGCGCTGACGAAGGTCAGCGCGACGACCACGCAGATCAGCAGTCCGGCGGCCGTGCTCAGGTTGATCGCGAGGTGCGCATGCCAGCGCCGCTGGCGCAGCACCGGCAGCTCCTCGATCTCGCTGTTGGGGACGTTCGATTCGACCGCCCGCTCGAGCACGTGGACCCGGTCGACGAGCCAGGTCAGCCGCTGGTTCATCACGTTGAGGAATGCACCGATCGCGGCGAGGAAGAACGCCGGCGTCAGCGACAGCTGCACGACCTGCTGCACCCGCACCGTGCTCGAAGTCCGCTGCAGCAGTTCGCCGGCGAGGCTGGTGGTGGCCGAAAGGATGTCCATCAGCCGAGGGCTAGTGGCCTCCCGGCGAGTTCTCAAGCGGAGTCGGCCGCACGTAGATCGGCGGTGGCGGATCCTGCACGTTGATCGGCGGTCCGTGTTCGACGCGCACACGCTCGATCGGACGGGCCAGGCGGCCGAGGTGGTGCCCGAACGTGGCCAGCGGCAGGATAGCGATCAGCACGCCCACCGTCAGGAGCGGGCTGGTCAGAACCGCAACCGCCTGGAGAAGCGGATCTCGCACCTCCCTCGCACAGCGGATACCGTGAACCAGGAGCACGACCGCCCCAATTCCGAGAGCGACAATCAGGGTCAGCACGCCAAGGACGACAAGCGGGAGGCCAAGCCGCGCCGGCAAGGTGCTGAGGAGCCCCAACACGAACGCGCCGAGCACCATCGAGCCGAAGAATATCCCGGCAAACTTCAGGTAATGCCCCATGCCGCTAGAGCTCGAGCAGCACCAGCGGCAGCGCTGCGGCGACGAAGGCGAAGCCCTGGATGCCGAGCATCGCCAGCGTCCGCTTCGGATCCTTCGGCAGCCACCAGGCCGCGAAGTACAGGGCGCACGGCACCTGCAGCAGCATCAGCAACTGCCACAGGCGCGCGGTGCCGCTCTCGTCGGGGCGGGCGATGCCGTTCTCGACCACGACCGTCGGGGCGTGCGGACCGGTCAGCAGGTGGCCCGCGAGCAGCGCGGTCGCCGCGCCGGCGAGCGCCACGGGGATCCACGCGCTGGTCGTGCGAAACGGTGAGCGAGGCCGGTTTCCGACACCCGGCGTCATTGCGAGCCTCGCTCGATCGGCCCCGCCTCGCGGGCGGCCTTGGCGAACAGCGCAGAGGACAGCGCCCACAATGCCGCGAAGCCGCCGATCAGCACGACGAGCCCGATCGCACCCGGCGGTTCCGTGGCACCCCAGCCGAGCACGATGACGGCCGCTGCAATCGCCACGGTGAAGGCCGAGGCGATGGCCATCGCGCGCGCCATGCCCGGGGACTCGAAGCGTGCGAGCGCGGCACCGGCAAGCGCCACCAGGATCACCGCGAAGAACAGCAGGTTGGCGGGATTGTCCTCGTCACCGATCACCCCGACCGCCGCGTTGATCCAGACGAGCAGGAAGGAAACCAGCACCGCGAGCGCGGCACCCAGGCGGTACGCCGTGCTGCCGCCCCTGCGGATCGCGAGGTCGATCATCGCAGTGCTGCCGAAGAGCAAGATTGCCGCGAATACGAAGTCGAGCGGTCCCCACAGCCAACCTTCGGCACCGCGAAGCATCATCACCGCCGGCGTGGCCAGCAATGCCGCAGGCACGGCCCAGAGCAGGTATCGCCACGGATTGCGCGCCCAGGGCCGCTTTTCGAGCGCCGTCGTCATCTTGCCTCTCCTTGCGTGTTTCAGGGCACCCCCTCCTCGCGGAGGCGGCGATGAAAGGCATGAGCGAACGGTGAGGCTTCGCTGAAATCGCACGAAAAGAGGCCGGCCGCACAGTAGTGCGACCGGCCCGGCGACCCTCGGGGGGGGTGAGGGAGGGAGAAATCAGTTGGCGGCGGCGACCACGTTGACGCGCGCCGTGATGCGGGCCAGCTGCTCGGCGGCCGAGCTCTCGGCGACGTCCTTGCACTGTTCCCACGCGGCCATCGACTTGAGGTCGCGCATGTCCGGACGCTCGCAGGCCGACTTGATGCCGGCTTCGATCCGGCCGTTCAGCGTCTCGACCCCGGAGGCGGTGGCGAGATTGAGGTCACCGTAGGGGATGGCGACCTGGATTTCCTGCGCCGCAACCGGAGCGGCGAAGATCGACGAAAGCGCCACAGACACGGCGGCAGCGACAGAAAGCTTCTTCATGATGCAATTCCCTTGTTCGACGCCTTGTTGGGCGATGGCACCGAACTAGGACCGGTTCGTCGCAGCGTTTTGTCGCGCGTGAACCAATTTGTCGGACTTTGTATGCCTGCCGCGAGCGGCTCTCGGCGCCCTGGACGCCAGCGAATTCAACGGCCTGCGCCCCGGGCGGCCGCAGATCGGGCGTCGGTGCCCTGCGACAGCGGTTACAGTTCTGCTACGCTTCTTGCAGCAGGCTTAATCGTCCGCAGTGCCGTGCCAGGCGATCCACGCCCCGTGCGGGTGGGCTTCGGAGAGGATTACCGGCTCGTCGCCGCCGGGCCAGTAGCGGACCGAGAGTTCGTGCCTGAACGTCTGCCGGTTGGTCTCGAGCCGCACCCACGCCAACGGACGGTCGGCCGTCGCCCGGGCGCCCGCGTGCTCCATCGCCGCGGTTATCGAGCGCCGGGTGGCCTCGGGCAGGTATTGCCACATGACCGAGTGGTACAGCACGCGCGTCACCCCTTGGTCCTGCGGGGCTGCAAGACGTTGCTCGACGAAAGGCCCGGCATCCTTGCGCTCGAGGAGCGGTGGTTTCTCGGCCGCCAGCCGCGCGGCTGCATCCAGCCTGCCCATCCGTTCCCGGGCGTCGGCCCAGACGTAGGCCTTCAGGCGCAACGCCTCGGCGGGATCGCCCAGATCGACGGGCGCCACGTCGCAGCCGCGGATCGCAAAGATCTCGATCTGGCCCGCCGGAGGAGGCGCTCCGCGCCACTCCGGTTGCAGCCGCATCGGCGAATCCGCCGGGCCGAGCTCGACGCCGCCGAGGTCGTAGCGGTAGCGCTCGATCATCGTGTTGACGCCCGCGCTGGCGCCGATCTCGTTCATCTCGAAGCGCGGGCCGAGCCGCTGCAACAGCCACAGCAGCCCGGCGACGATGCTCGACGAGCGGCCCGCCTCGTTGGTCTGCGGCGGATGGTCGAGCCAGGGCACGAGCTTCGCGTCCCACTCGCGCACCACCTGGGCGACGATCGCATCGATCGCCGGCTGGTCGGCCACCTCCCCCGCGTAGACCGGCGCCAGCCGTGCTTCGGCTCCCGACAAATGCAGCCAGTGCAGCCCGCCGGCGACGCGCAACGGCATCGCATCCTCGAGGCTCAGCCCGGGCCAGTCGTTCATCCGCCGCGCAAGCTCGGTCGACGTGTCGAGGATCGCCAGCTGCGCCCGCACGATCCGCCCAGTGATCGGCGCATCGGCCCTTTCGGCGTGGCTCGCCTGCCAGTCGATCGCCTGCCGGACGTCGGTGATGTCCATGATCGGTCCGGCTGCCATCGCCGTTGCCCTTTCGTCCGCTGCTGCTACATGCGCGCGCCATGTCCCCGCCGCTGACCTTCGCCGTGCCCAAGGGCCGCATCCTCGACGAGGCGCTGCCGGTGATGGCGCGCGCCGGCGTCGTGCCCGAAGCAGCGTTTCACGACAAGGGCAGCCGCGCGCTGAGCTTCGCCTGCGAAGACCGCGACTTGCGGGTCATCCGCGTGCGCGCGTTCGACGTCGCGACCTTCGTCGCCTTCGGCGCCGCGCAGGCGGGCATCGTCGGCTCCGACGTGATCGCCGAGTTCGATTATTCGGAGCTCTACGCGCCGGTCGACCTCGACATCGGCCACTGCCGTCTGTCGGTCGCCGAGCCGAGGGACGCGACGTTTTACAACCCCGGCAACGCCAGCCACCTGCGGGTCGCTACGAAGTACCCGAACCTGACCAGCCGCTGGTTCGAGCGCCAGGGAATCCAGGCCGAGTGCGTCAAGCTCAACGGCGCGATGGAGCTGGCGCCCTCGCTCGGGCTCAGCATGCGTATCGTCGACCTCGTCTCGAGCGGCCGCACGCTGGCGGACAACGGGCTCGTCGAGACCGATACGATCATGCAGGTCTCGGCCCGCCTGATCGTCAACCGCGCCGCGCTCAAGACCGATCCCCGCGTCGCCGCCCTGGTCGAGCGCTTCCGCGCCCTGTCCGAGAGCGAGGCCGCCTGATGCTGCGGCTCGAGACCCGCGACCCGGCGTTCGAGCGCAAGTTCGCCCGGCTGGTCGACGACCGCCGCGAGAGCGGCGAGGACGTCTCGCGCGTGGTTTCGGACATCCTCTCCGAGGTCCGTCAGCGCGGCGACGAGGCGGTCAGCGAGTATACCCAGCGGTACGACAAGCACACGCTGACCACGGACGAGGACTGGCGCGTTTCCCCCGCCGAATGTGCGGCCGCATTCGAGGCACTCGACCCGGCGCTGCGCCAGGCGCTCGAGCTCGCCGCCGAGCGCATCCGCGCCTACCACCTCGACCAGCTACCGAGCGACCGCGACTTCACCGACACCATGGGCGTGCGGCTAGGTGCCAAGTGGCGGCCGGTCGATGCGGCCGGGCTCTACGTACCCGGCGGCCGCGCCGCCTATCCTTCGTCTCTGCTGATGAATGCGATCCCGGCCAAAGTGGCCGGCGTGGGGCGCCTGGTCGTTGCCACCCCGACGCCGCGCGGCGAGGTCAACCCGCTGGTGCTCGCCGCCGCGCATCTCGTCGGGGTCGACGAGGTTTGGCGCATCGGCGGCGCGCAGGCGATCGCCGCGCTCGCCTACGGTACCGAACGCATCGCTGCGGTCGACGTGATCACCGGCCCGGGCAACGACTACGTCGCCGAGGCCAAGCGCCAGCTCTACGGCGTGGTCGGCATCGACATGGTCGCCGGTCCGAGCGAGATCCTGGTCATCGCCGACAACAAGAACGACCCCGACTGGATCGCCGCCGACCTGCTGAGCCAGGCCGAGCACGATCCCTCGTCGCAGTCGATCCTGATCACCGACGACGGCCAGTTCGCCGACCTGGTCGCCGACGCGATCGACGTGCAGTGCACGATGCTCTCGACCGAGGACACCGCCAGGCAGAGCTGGGACGACAACGGCGTGCTGATCATCGTCAACGACCTGTCCGAGGCCCCAGCTCTCGCCAACCGCCTCGCCGCCGAGCACGTCGAGCTCGCCGTCGACGAGCCCGAGGCGCTGTTCGGCGAATTGCGCCACGCGGGAAGCGTGTTCCTCGGCCGCTACACGCCAGAGGCGGTCGGCGACTATGTCGCCGGCCCCAACCACGTGCTGCCGACCGGCCGCCGTGCCCGTTTCGCGAGCGGTCTCTCGGTGCTCGACTTCATGAAGCGCACGAGCTTCATCGCGATGGGACCCGAGGCGCTCGGCCGGATCGGCCCGGCCGCGGTCAAGCTGGCCGAAGTCGAGGGCCTGCCGGCCCACGCCAAGTCCGTCGAGCTGCGCCTCAAGTGAGCAAGGCCCCGTCCCGCTCGCGTCGCCGCTCCGCTGCCCGCCTCGCGGCAGTCCAGGCGCTGTACCAGCGCCAGATGGAGGGCACCCCGCTCGCGCGCCTGCTCGACGAGTTCCACCAGCACCGCCTCGGCCAGGAGATCGAGGACGCGCAGTATGTACGCGCCGAGGTCGAGTTCTTCGACGACGTGGTCGGCGGTGTCGTCGCGCGCGAGGAGGAGATCGACGCGCTGCTTGCCGAGCGGCTGACGAACGACTGGCGGCTCGACCGGCTCGACAAGACCCTGCTGCAGATCCTCCGCGCCGGCACCTACGAGCTGCTCGCCCGCCCCGACATCCCCGCCGGCACCACGATCAGCGAATACCTCGACGTGGCGCACGCGTTCTTCGAGAAAGGCGATACGCGGATCGTCAACGGCGTGCTCGACGCCGTGGCCAAGGCTGTGCGCGCCTAGCTGCGGGGCGCCGCCAACAATTTCCCACGTCATCCTGAACTTGTTTCAGGACCCATTTGGCCCGTTGCGCAGAACTCTGGGGCCTGGTCCGGCCACGCTGCGCGGTCGTGCACCTCCGCTTGCTCCGCGGGTGGGGCACGATGGGTCCTGAAACGAGTTCAGGATGACGGATGGATTAGAAGTTGCGCGTGGCCCGCGAGCCGCACGCGGGCCGCGCATCAATCCCCAGCCGGCGCCGCAAACACCCAGTCGAGATAGGCGGCCACGCGTACGCCAGCCTGTTGCAGCCGCTGCTCGAGGCTCGGCCGCCACTGCCACACGTAGTCCCACGACAGCACGACCGGCGATTCAAGCGTGCCCTGCCCCACCTCGCCGCCGGTCGCCGGATAGATCCGCTCGCGTAGCGCGGTGCTCTCGTCGATCCAGGTCCCCGGCCGCGCGTCCCACCATTGCAGCACCTCGGCGGGCGTGGTCCGGCTGTGCAGCCGCTCGGCATATTCGCTGAAGCTCAGCTGCTGGTGGTTGATGATCCCCTCGTCCCACACCCAGTGCAGGTTCTGCGGCGCGCCGAACCAGGTCACCTTGAAATCGTTGCCGCCGCGGTCGCCGGGTTTGCCGGTGTGCAGCGGCATATGCAGGTCGCCGACGATGTGCACCACGAAGCGCAGCGCGCGAGCCTTGTCCTCCCGCCTCGCCGCCGGATCGCGCAGCACTGCGGTGAACCGGGCGAGCGCGGTCGCGGCATCGCCTTCGGGCGGGTGCTCGAGCTGGTCGGCGCGCAGCCCCGGAGGCAGCGTCACGTAGTGCCAGGGCGAGGCCTCCTGCCGCCAGAACGGATCAGGATTGGAGCGCTCGTCGTCGGGCCAGGTCGCCGCCTCCGGCAGCCGCTGACGGCCGAGTATCTCCTCGACATGCGCTCGCGTCCGGCCGCTGAGGTTGCGCTCGGCCAGCTCGGCGCTTACCCGGTGGCCGATTGGCCCCCACGCGGCCGCGGGCGCCGCCGCGACGGCGAGGGCTGCGGACAGGGCAAAGGCGATTGGGCGGGACATGCGCGACTCCTCGACGATTTCGGCGCCCTTCCCTAGCCGCGTGACCGCCAGATGAAAGCCGAAGCCGCCTTCATCGACAGCCTGCGTGCACTCGCCCTCCATCCGGCCGCGCGCGGGTTGCTCGACGACGCGGCCGTGCTCGAAGTCGGCGGGGAAACGCTCGTGCTGACCCACGACATGCTGGTCGAGGGTGTTCACTTCCGGTCCGACGCCGACCCGGCCGACGTGGCATGGAAGCTGGTGGCGACGAACCTGTCGGACCTTGCCGCGAAAGGCGCGGAGCCGCTCGGCGTGATGCTCGGCTACCTGTTCGGTCCCGACGACCAGCGGTTCACCGCGGGACTGGCCGAGGTTCTCGATCACTACGGCGTGCCGCTTCTCGGCGGCGACACGACTTCCGGCGGCCCGCCGCAGGCGCTCGGCCTGACCGCGATCGGCCGCGCGACCCATCGCCCGGTCCCGGCGCGCAGCGGCGCCCGGCCCGGCGACGCGCTGTGGCTGACCGGCGAGGTCGGCGCGGCAATGCTCGGTTGCGAGGCGCTGCGCGACGGCACCGGCGGCGACGCACTAACCTACCTCCGCCCGCTGGCCCGGCTGGCCGAGGGGCAGGCCCTGGCCCCTCTGGTGACGGCAATGATGGACGTTTCCGACGGCCTGCTGCTCGACGCCTGGCGCATGGCCGAGGCGAGCCAGGTCTCGCTGGCGATCGACGGCGCCGCTGTCCCGATCGCCGCACCCGAGCCCCGCCGCCTCGACGCGCTGCGCTGGGGCGACGACTACGAGCTGTTGTTCACCCTTCCCGGCGGCGTCGACTCCCCGATCCCCGCGGCCCGTATCGGCGCCGTGGAACCCCGCGGCTTCGTCCCGCTGTTCCTCGACGGCGAGCCAATCGCCAATCGCGAAGGCCTGGGATGGGAGCACGAGGCCGGACGATGACATCGGTCACGAACCCGGCCGAGACGGCGCGGCGCAGCGACGGCAGCGCGGGGGACGTTGACTATGGCGAGATCGGCTCGAACTACGCGCGCTATCGCCAGCCAGAGCCCGCGATCGCCGCCCAAATCCTCGAGGCGCTGGGAGACGCCCGCACTGTGCTCAACGTCGGTGCGGGTGCGGGCTCCTACGAGCCGGCCGACCGAGAGGTCACGGCCGTCGAACCCTCCGCCTCGATGCGCGCACAACGGCCTACACACCTCGGCGACGCGATCGACGCCGTCGCCGAAAACCTACCCTTCGTCGACGCCAGTTTCGACGCCTCGATGGCGACAGTAACCGTGCACCAATGGTCGGACCTCGAACGGGGCCTCGCCGAAATGCGCCGCGTCACGCGCGGCCCGATCGTGCTCCTCGTCTGCGATCCCGAGCGGATGCATGATTACTGGCTCAACGATTACATTCCCGAAGTGCGAGCGATCGAAGCGCGCCGCTTCCCGGCGATCGCGCGCATTGCCGCGGCGCTCGGCGGCGGGCAGGTCGAAGTCTTTCGGGTACCCATTCCCCTTCGCTGCCGCGACGGTTTCAACGAGGCGTACTACGGGCGGCCCGAGGCGTTCCTCGACCCCGAGGCCCGGCTGGCCTGCTCGAGCTGGAGCCTCGTTCCCACGACAGCCGTCGAGCGCTTCGTCACGCACCTATCACGCGACCTCGCGAGCGGCCGCTGGGACGAGAAGTATGGCCAGTTCCGTTCACAGCCGTTCTTCGATGGCCCGTTGCGCCTGATCGTCGGAAGGCCGGCCTAGCCGGTCTGGGTCAGACCCACCGCCCCCGCAACACCGCGTAAAGCCCCCACGGCGCCCCGATCAGCAGGCCGAAGGCGATCCGGCTCATGCCGAACGGCGCGGCGATGTCCCAGTAGGCCATCGTCTGCGCGATCAGCGGGGCGATGAAGCCGATGCCGAACAGGAACGGCATCCACTTGAAGAGCTGCTGGACGGCGACCTGCATCAGAGCTTGCTCACGTCGACGCCGCGCGCGGCGAGGATCGGCTTCAGCGCGAAGTACGCCGCCCGCGTGCGGTGGTTGGGAATGTTCGGGTAGAGGTGATGGATCAGGTGCGTTTCCATGCACATCGACAGAACGTGCCCGAGCCGGCTCTTGAACACGTAAGTGTTCTCGTAACGCCCGGTGCGCCCTTCGCGCGGGTGGTGGGGCGCCCAGCTCAGGTAGAAGCGGATGTAGCTCAGCCCGATATGGCGCGGCAGCCACCAGACCAGCGCCGCCTCGATCGCATAGCCGGTCCAGGCCATCGTGAAGAGCACGGCCATGAACACCAGCTGCAGGACCATCGTCTCCTTGAGCGAGCGCTCGGCCTCGGGCGTGCCCATCTCCTTGAGGATGCGCTTGTAGGCGTGGATCGAGCCGTCGACGCCCGGCTGGCGGTTGTACCAGGTCTTGTACCACGCCCTCAGCGCGCTGGGCGCCTCGTCGGTGTAGTCGGGGTCCCGCAGCGGGTCGTTGCAATGGTAGTGGTGCTCGAGGTGCATCAGCCGCGCCATCGAGAACGGGAACACGATCGGGATCGTCGAAACCTGCCCGACCCACTCGTTGATCCAGCGGTACTTCGAGCCCTTCTGCGCGATGTTCGAATGCATCGCCTCGTGGCTGGTGACGTAGCCGCCGGTGGCGAGGATGCACGAGATCACGAAGGCGATCGGCAGCGGCACGATGTCGAGCATCGTCAGCGGGAACAGGCTCAGCCACAGTGCAAACCCGCCCCAGGCGGCGACGACGTAAGGCCACATCCGCCCGCCCATGTACTGCCTCGCGATCGCCAGTTCCTGCTTGCGCAGGTCGCGGCGTACGTGACGGTCGAGTTCCTCGTCCGCGGCGAGCGGAATCGCCGGCGATTCCGCCTCGGGCGAGTAAGTCTCGAGTTCTGCGCTGTCGCGCGCGAGAAGGTGCTCTTCGCCGATCGGTCTGTCCGACACGCGTGCGATCCCCAAAAAGTATGCGGCCCTGGGCCGGCGAATTCGGCCGTTTACTTCGCATAAACCATGCCGAGCGGCAATAATCCGCGGTTTGCCGTCGCATTTGGGGACAACCGGCCGAATGCGCGCCACAGGCCGGGATTCCGCGGGTTTGGGGGTTGCGCGGGGGTGCGCCGCGCTTTAGCCATCTCCATCACGCGCGGACCCGGCGCCACAGATCGGGCCGCGCTTTCGCTCTTAGGAGAGGGGGAGTTGGTCTCGCTATGGACCTCGTACTGATTGCCATCGTGCTGGGACTGCTTGCAGTGGTCTACGGCTTCGTCACCAGCCGTCAGGTGCTCGGCTCGTCCGCCGGCACCGAAAAGATGCAGCAGATCGCCGCGGCCATCCAGGAAGGCGCACAGGCCTACCTCAAGCGCCAGTACACGACGATTGCGATCGTCGGCGTCATCGTCGCCGTGATCGTCGCGGTGTTCCTCGGCCCGATCAGTGCGGCCGGTTTCGTGCTCGGCGCGATCCTGTCGGGTGTCGCCGGGTTCATCGGCATGAACATCTCGGTGCGCTCGAACGTGCGCACCGCGGCGGCGGCGCAAAACGGGCTGCAGCAGGGCCTGACGCTCGCGTTTCGCGCGGGCGCGATCACCGGCATGCTTGTCGCCGGCCTCGCGCTGCTCGCGATCGCGGTGTTCTACTGGTACCTGACCGGCCCCGGCGGCTACTCGGTCGGCGGCGAGGACCGCACGGTGGTCGACGGCCTCGTCGCCCTCGCCTTCGGCGCCTCGCTGATCTCGATCTTCGCCCGTCTCGGCGGCGGTATCTTCACCAAGGCGGCCGACGTCGGCGCCGACCTCGTCGGCAAGGTCGAGGCCGGCATTCCCGAGGACGACCCGCGCAACCCGGCGGTGATCGCCGACAACGTGGGCGACAACGTCGGCGACTGCGCCGGCATGGCCGCCGACCTGTTCGAGACTTACGTCGTCACCGTCGGCGCGACGATGGTGCTGACCGCTCTTCTGCTCACCGGCGCCGGTGAGCTGCTCGGCAACCTGATGGCGCTGCCGCTGCTGATCGGCGGCGTATGCATCGTCACCTCGATCATCGGCACCTACTTCGTCCGCCTCGGCGGCGGCACCAACGTCATGGGCGCGATGTACAAGGGATTCCTGGTCTCGGCGATCCTGGCGATCCCGGCGATCTGGTTCGCCACCTCCTACGCGCTCGGCGGCATGGAGGCCGATATCCCGGGCACCGAGTTCAACGGCCGCGAGCTGTTCTACTGCTCGCTGCTCGGCCTCGTCATCACCGGCCTGATCATCTGGATCACCGAGTACTACACCGGCACCGGGTTCCGCCCGGTCAAATCGATCGCCAAGGCCTCGGAGACCGGCCACGGCACCAACGTGATCCAGGGCCTCGCGATCAGCCTCGAGGCGACCGCGCTGCCGACGATCGTCATCGTTGCCGGCATCATCGTCGCCTACCAGGTCGCCGGCCTGATTGGCATCGCCTACGCGGCGACCGCGATGCTCGCGCTCGCCGGCATGGTCGTGGCGCTCGACGCCTATGGCCCGGTCACCGACAACGCCGGCGGCATCGCCGAGATGGCGGGGCTCGACGACAGCGTGCGCGAGAAGACCGACCTGCTCGATGCGGTCGGCAACACCACCAAGGCCGTCACCAAGGGCTACGCGATCGGCTCGGCCGGCCTCGCCGCGCTGGTGCTGTTCGCCGCCTACACGACCGACCTCCGGCACTTCTTCCCGGGCCTGTCGGACGGCGACCTGACCAACGGCGAAGTCAGCTTCAGCCTCGAGAACCCGTACGTGATCGTCGGGCTGCTGCTCGGCGCACTGCTGCCCTACCTGTTCGGCTCGATGGGCATGACCGCGGTCGGCCGAGCGGCGGGCGACGTGGTCATCGACGTGCGCGACCAGTTCAAGAACGACCCCGGCATCATGGCCGGGACCAGCAAGCCGAACTACGCCAAGACCGTCGATCTCGTGACCAAGGCGGCGATCAAGGAGATGATCGTCCCCTCGCTGCTGCCGGTGCTGGCGCCGATCGCGGTCTATTTCGTGATCAGCTGGGTCGCGGGCAGCGACAACGGCTTCGCTGCGCTCGGCGCGCTGCTGCTCGGGGTGATCGTTGGCGGCCTGTTCCTGGCGATCTCGATGACCGCCGGCGGCGGGGCGTGGGACAACGCCAAGAAGTACATCGAGGACGGCCACCACGGCGGCAAGGGCTCCGAGGCCCACAAGGCGGCCGTGACCGGCGACACGGTCGGCGACCCTTACAAGGACACTGCCGGCCCGGCGGTCAACCCGATGATCAAGATCACCAACATCGTCGCCCTGCTGCTGCTGGCGGCGCTTGCGGCCGGCTGACGGCCGCCTCCACGGTGTTTGCTCGACCCCACCCGGGACCGCCCGGGTGGGGTTTTCTTTACCACTTCGCTTAGCCTTTCATTCGCCCGGCAGGACTAGCCCGATCGCAGCGGTTCGATCCGTTCCGTGCGAAAAGGTTAACGCCGCTTGGCCACAGCCCCTGCCTTACCGCTGACTGACCTGACACCCGCGGCCTGCGCCGCCGTGCCCGGCGTGCGTGCGCAGCTCGAAGTCCGCGACTGGCGTAAGCTCGGCGAAGGAGACATTGCCGCCTGGGATGCGCTCGCCGACACCGCTGCCGAACCCAACCCGTTCTACGAGAGCTGGTATCTGCTGCCCTCGTTGCGGCTGTTCGATCCGCGCGGCGAAGTCAGGCTGCTGTGGCTCGAAGCCGGCGATCGGGTCGTCGGCCTGCTGCCCTTGCGGCGAGCCCGCCGCTACTACGACTATCCGCTGCCCCACTGGCGCAACTGGCTGCACGCGAACGTGTTTCTCGGCAGTCCGCTGGTCGAGCGCGGCTTCGAAAGCGCGTTCTGGCGCGAGACGCTCGCGTGGTGCGACCGGCACGTGGGCTCTGCGCTGTTCCTGCATCTGGCGCAGGTCCCGGCGGACGGTCCGCTGCACGCGGCCCTCGCCGCCACGCTGGGCGAGTCCGGACGCCCGCACACAACCGTCGTACGCGCGGAGCGCGCGATGCTGCGCTCGGGCCTTTCGCCGGACGCATACCTGGCGCACTCGCTGACGGGCAAGAAGCGCAAGGAATTGCGCCGGCAGGAGCGGCGGCTGGCCGAGTTGGGCGAGCTTACAGTCGAGCGATCGACCGGCGACACCGGCATCGCCGCGTGGGCCGAGGAGTTCCTCGCGCTCGAGCGTTCCGGGTGGAAGGGCCAGGCCGGCTCGGCGCTCGATTGCGACGTCGCCACGCGGATGCTTTCGCTCGAAGCGCTCGAAGGCGCCGGGCGTCGTGGGCGCCTCGAACGGCTCGCCGTGCGCCTCGACGGTCGGCCGATCGCCATGCTGGCGACCTTCCTCTGCCCGCCCGGCGCCTTCTCCTACAAGACCGCGTTCGATGAAGCCTACGCCCGCTTCTCTCCCGGTGTTCTGCTGCAGCGCGAGAACCTGGCGTTGCTGACGCGCGAGGACATCGCGTGGACCGACAGCTGCGCGTCCGCCGGGCATCCGATGATCGACCACATCTGGCGCGAGCGCCGCGCGATCGCCAGCCTCAACGGGGCGCTCGGCGGTGCCGCCCGCCGACTGCTGTTCCGGGCCCTCGCCGCCCGCGAAACCCGTTCCGATACGAAAGAGAGCGTATGACAGCCCATCGCCCCGTGACCCGAGCCTCTGCCAGCGCGGTGTTTCCGCCGCTGTCGCGCGCGATGTTTGCCGCTTCCTATCCGGAGGGCGCGCACAAGCTGCGCCACGATCTGGGCACCCATCCGCTGCTCGAGCTGGAATCGCTGGCCGCTCTCGGCGAGGCGCTTCCGGAAAAGTCGATCGAATACAATCGCGGCGACCTGCCGATCGGGGTCGACGGCAAACCGGAAGCCAACGGGCTGACCATCGGCGAGACGATTCGCGGGATTCACGGCACCAGCAGTTGGGCCGTGCTCAAGAACGTCGAGCAGCACCCCGCCTACGCCGCCCTGCTCGCCGACCTCCTGGCCGAACTCGAACCGGAAATCGTCGCCAAGACGGGCCGCATGCTGATGACCCAGGCGTTCATCTTCGTGTCGAGTCCGAACGCGGTGACGCCCTATCATTTCGATCCCGAGCACAACATCCTGCTGCAGATAGTGGGGTCGAAGACGATGACCGTGTTCCCGGCGGGGCACACGCTGTGCGCGCCGGACAGCGTTCACGAGGCCTATCACACCGGCGGCGCCCGGGAACTGACCTGGCGGGACGAGCTCACCGAGCTCGGCGTGCCGTTCCGGATCGAGCCCGGCGAGGCGATCTACGTTCCCGTGATGGCGCCGCACTACGTCCGCAACGGTCCCGAGCCGTCGATTTCACTGTCGATCACCTGGCGCAGCGAATGGAGTTTCGCCGAGGCGGACGCCCGTGCCTTCAACAAGCTGCTGCGCCAGTGGGGCCTCGATCCGGCCCCACCCGGCCGGTGGCCGGCGCGCAACAGGGCCAAGTCAATCGCCTGGCGCATGTTGCGCCGATTGCCCGGCATCAATTGACTGACGGCATGGCGCCGCGCAATGCGGCCTCGATGGCGGCTCCCGCAACGCCCTTGCCGACTCCGGAACAGCTCGTCGCCGAGCTCGTGCTCCTGCTCGACCTCGAGCCCCGAGGCGGGGACCGGTTCATCGGCCGGCAGCAGAAGGAAGGCACGGGCCGCGTCTTCGGCGGCCAGGCGATCGCGCAGGCACTCGTCGCCGCGCGCCGGACGATCGACGAGGATCGCCACGCCCATTCGCTGCACGCCTACTTCCTGCGCAGCGGCACCGACGAAATGCCGATCGAGTACCGCGTCAAGCGCGACCTCGATGGACGCAGCTTCTCCAACCGCCGCGTCGTCGCCAGCCAGCGCGGCCAGCCGATCCTCAACCTGACGGCCTCCTACCAGAAGCCCCAGTCGGGCCCGTCGCATCAGTATGCGCGGATGCCGGAGGTGCCGCCGCCCGAAGACATCGAACCCGATGTGGCCATTCGCCGGCGTTTCGCCCAGGACTTGCCCGACGGGCCGCTAAAGAACCTGATGCTGCGGCCCCGCCCGATCGACATCCGCTCCGTCGAGCCGCGCAACTGGCAATCACCCGGCAAGCGCGAACCGGTCGCCCACTGCTGGTTCCGCACGGTTGCGCCGCTGCCCGACCACCCGCCGATCCATCGCGCGGTGCTGGCCTATGCAAGCGATTTCCAGCTCCTCTCGACCGCGATCCAGCCGCACGGCCTGAGCTTCCATCTCGGGCAGGTGAAGGCAGCGAGCCTCGACCACGCCCTGTGGTTCCACGGCCCGTTCCGCGCCGACGACTGGCTGCTCTACGTCACCGACAGCCCCTGGTCGGGCCTCGCCCGGGGGTTCGGGCGCGGCCAGATCTTCACCCGTGACGGCCGCCTGGTGGCGAGCGTGGCGCAGGAAGGGATGCTGCGCGAGGTTGCGCCGAGGGGGTGAGGCCGCGTTCCCTTGCGGCCCAGCCGACCACGCTCAGCCGAGCGAGTCGCCGGTTTCGCCGATCGTCCACTTGCTGACCGCGCAGATGTTGACGTCGCGGCGGATGACCTCGCGGCCGCTGGCCATCACCGCGCGCAGGTCGTACTGACACTCGTTGGTGCCGTTATCGAGGTCGGCCTCAATCCTTTCGCCGGCCGGCAGCACCCGGTCTTCGAGCAGGTCCTCTTCCCAGGTCTCCGAGGTGACCGGGGAGGCGTAGAGGTAGTGAACCGACTGGGCGCTGAAGTTCTCGACCACGACGATGCGGTTCTTGCCGTCGGTCGCGGCGACGGCCGCCGTCGAGGCCGACACGAGGGCGGCGGCGACCGCCAACCTGAGCTTGTTCATGGTACCCCCTGCAGCGAACGGACGACCCCTGTCGGTCGAAATACTCCTCGCGCCCCGTCTTGCCTAGCGAGACGGTGACGCCGCTGAACAGTTGTCCTCAGAGATCGAGCGAGAAATAGCAGGCCTCGAGGTGCATGCCCTTGCGGCGATAG
>JBIQKN010000036.1:20833-24668 GCA_044506565.1 Sphingomonadales bacterium
AGGTCGCGACGATGCCGTCGCGGGTATCGACGATCGAGAAGTCGGTTGCCATGCGGCTCACCCCCGCGGGTGGTAGAAGTCGTAGACCGCCTGCGCGACCGCCTCGCTGACGCCGGGCGCACGTTTCAGGTCGTCGAGGGCGGCCGCGCGCACGCGGCTCGCGGTACCGAAGTGCAGCAGGAGCGCCCGCTTGCGCGCGGGGCCGATCCCGGGAATCTCGTCGAGCGGCGAAGCGCTGATCGCGCGGCTGCGCTTCTGCCGGTGGGCACCGATGGCGAAGCGGTGCACTTCGTCGCGCAGCCGCTGGAGATGGAACAGCACGGGCGAGTTGACCGGCAGGGTCTTCTCGCGCCCGTCGGGGAAGTGGAACACCTCGCGCCCCTCGCGCCCATGGTGCGGGCCCTTGGCGATCGCGATCACCGGCACGTCCTCGATGCCGAGCTCCTCGAGCGCGTCGCGCACGCTCGACATCTGTCCCTTGCCGCCGTCGATCAGCACCAGATCGGGCCACGTCCCGGTCTGGCGATCGGGATCCTCCTCGAGCGCGCGGTGGAACCGGCGCGCCATGACTTCGCGCATCATCGCGAAGTCGTCGTCGGTCTGGGCGTGACGGATGTTGAACTTGCGGTACTGGTTCTTGAGGAAGCCCTCCGGTCCGGCGACGATCATCGCGCCGACTGCCTTGGCGCCCTGGATGTGGCTGTTGTCGTAGACCTCGATGCGCCTGGGCACCTCGGGCAGCTCGAGGAACTCGGCCAGCTCGCGCATGATCCTGGCCTGGGTGCCGCTCTCGGCGAGCCGGCGGTCGAGCGCCTCGGCGGCGTTGCGCGCCGCCTGCTCCATCAGCCGCCGGCGGTCGCCGCGCTGGGGCACGCTGATCTCGACCTTGTGCCCGGCCGCCTCGCCGAGCGCCTGCTCGAGCAGCTCGCGCTCGGGCAGCGCGCGGTCGACGAGGATCGTCCGCGGGGGCGGCACTTCCTCGTAGAACTGCGCAAGCACGCGGGTCATCACTTCGGCCTCGTCAACGCCTTGCGTGTGGCTCGGGAAGATCGCCCGGTGGCCCCAGTTCTGCCCGCCGCGAACGAAGAAGCCCTGGATGACCATCTGACCGCCCTTCGAGGCCATCGCGAAGACGTCGGCATTGCCCACTCCCTCGGCGTTGATCGCCTGGGTGCCCTGGATGAAGGTCGCCGCGCGCAGCCGGTCGCGCAGCGTGGCCGCGGTCTCGAAGTCGAGCGCCTCGGCGGCGGCGGCCATCTGCGTCTCGATCTTTCGCTGCACCGCGACCGACTTGCCGCCGAGAAAGTCCTTCGCCTCGCGCACGAGCTCGGCGTAGCCGGCGACGTCGATCCGGCCCACGCAGGGGGCCGAGCACCGCTTGATCTGGTACAGTAGGCACGGCCTCTCGCGGCGGGCGAAGAAGCTGTCGGTGCAGCTGCGCAGCAGGAACAGTTTCTGCAGCGCGTTGATCGTGGTGTTGACCGATCCGGCACTGGCGAACGGGCCGTAGTAATCGCCCTTGTGCTTGCGCGCCCCGCGATGCTTCATGATCCGCGGAAAGTCGTGCCCCGCCCGCAGCAGGATGAACGGGAACGATTTGTCGTCGCGGAGCAGCACGTTGTACGGCGGGCGGAAGCGCTTGATCAGTTGCGCCTCGAGCAGCAGCGCCTCGGCCTCGGAGTTCGTCGTGACGATCTCCATCCCTCGCGTCTGGCTGACCATCCGCTGCAGCCGCAGCGGCAAGCCTCCGATCTGGCAGTAGTTGGCCACGCGGTTCTTCAGCGAGCGCGCCTTGCCGACGTAGAGCACGTCGCCGCGCGCATCGAGCATCCGGTAGACGCCCGGCTTGGGCTTCAGCGTCCGCACGACCTCGCGGATCGCCGCCACGCCGGCCTCGATGTCCGGCTGCGCCGAGCCGCGCAGCGCGTAAGTCGCGCGCTCCTCGTGGAAGCGCTCGGCGCCTTTCGGATGCGGCGGTGTTCCGGCGGGAGTGCGGGCCATGTCGGGGAGATAAGGAAAGGCCCTTCATTCGTCATCCCGCCATGGGATCGTTATCGCCGGGCACCGCGGGCGCGCTCTTCGGCGTTATGCACAGCCCCTCGCACGCGTCCGTATTGCCGACGGACTCTCAGGTCACTTTGGCAAGTCGCGGAAATTATGATCGGCGTCACGAGCCGTCCCCGGATCTCCGGAGGACGTCTTCCTTGAGGATCGGCGATAATCCGCTAAGTTTTCCACAGGGAGCGCATGAGGTCGATTCGTTACCTCGGGGGACGACGGATGACGCTGGACGATTCGGCGATCGGCATCGCCGCGGACGACGAGCCTCGCCTTTGCGAGGTTCCGCAGAGGAACGAGCACCCTTCGGTGGTCCTGAAGGGCCTCTGCTCTCGCCGACGGCCGCAAGGCCACGTGATCGCGTTCGCCAACGAGAAGGGCGGCGTCGGCAAGTCGACGCTTGCCTTCAATTGCGCACTCGCTCTCGCGCATCGCAACGCCGACGTGCTGGTCATCGACTGCGACCGCCGCCAGCAGACCCTGAACCGCCTGCTCGAAGCGCGCGAAGGCACGGCCCGCGCGCTCAAGGTCGCCTTGCCGCAGCCGCGGCGCGTCGTGCTCGATCACCAGAGCGGGTCCCTGCTGACGCAGGAAATCGAACGCCTGGGGACGGACTGCGCCTACGTCGTGATCGACCTCGCCGGCCATGATTCCCCGATCGCCCGGCGTGCGATCGCGCTGGCCGACACGGTGGTGACGCCGGTCAACTGCTCGCCGACCGATCTCGATGCGCTGGGCCGCGTAAACCCGGTCACCCGGCGCTTCCGCGGCGCGGGACCGTTCGCCGAGATCGTGACCGCGCTGCGTGCCGAGCGCCTGGCCTTGGGGCAGGCCGGGTTCGACTGGGTCGTCGGGAAGAACCGCGTGCGCCATTGCGAGCACCGGCTGCTGGCCTCGGTCGACCAGAACCTGGCGACGATGGCGCGCCACCTGGGCTTCCGCACGATCGACGGGCTCACCGAAAGGGTCGGTTATCGCGAGCTGATGCCGTTCGGGCTGTCGCAGCTCGATCTCAAGCTCATTCCCGATCTTGGCCCCACGCGATCGGTCAGCGTGCGCGAGCTGCAGCGGCTGGTCGATGCGCTCCGCCTTCCCGAGCCCTCGCCGAAGCCCGCGCACATCCGACGGCCGGAGCGGGACTCCGCCCCGGTCCTCGCCCGCACGACCGAAAGCTACCGCGAAGCCATGACCTCCGTCCTCCGGAGATGTCCGGCCGCGGCCTGAGCCGTCAGAACAGCTTGCGCAGTTCGATCTCGAAGAACCGCCCGGTCGGGTCGACCAGGTAGGGCTGGTAGCGCAGCGGCACCGCACCGGTATTGTCGGTCACCACCTGGCGCGCGTCGAACACGTTGTTGACCGCGAAGGTCACGCGGGTGTTCTTCAGCAGAGGCACGTCCTCGATCAGCTTGGTGCGCTGGTTGAGGTCGGCAAACACCCGCAGGTTGAAAGTCGCCAGGTCGCCGAAGAACAGGTCGGTGCTGCCGGGCAGCCCGCTGCCGTCGATCCGCGCCGAGCTCTGGTAGCGCCCGTTCACCTGCGCGCCGAAGCCTGCGTAGAACAGGCCGAGGTTGCCCTGGACGGAGTGCCGCGACTGGGCTCCGCCGGTCGCGTCGCCGTCGAGCAGGTCGAGCAGCGGGCCGCCGGGCGCGACCAGCACCTCGTTCTCGAACTGGTAGCTGTAGTTGAGGTTGAAGAACCATCGGCCGCGGCCGTCCGGGCTCCCGCCGCCGCCCGGCCCGCGGAAACCGCCGCCGCCCGGGCCACGCGGCCCACCACC
>JBIQKN010000036.1:24768-27875 GCA_044506565.1 Sphingomonadales bacterium
TCCGGATTGACCGAGCCGTCGGGGTTCTTGATCCGGTCGAGCATCGGCTGCGGCAGACCTTCGAGGTCGGCCGGGGTCGGCACGGCATTGGCCGCCTCGGGCGTGCAGAAGCGCGTGCGGAGCTGCTGGAACACCTGCGGGTTGAAGCCGCCGCCCTGACCGGCGCCCGGGGGGCCGCCCTGCCCGCCCTGGCCCGCGCGGAAGACCTGCTGCAGCGGGTTGCCCGAGCTCTGCGCCGCCTGCGGCCGCGCCTTGCCGAACGGGCCGGTGAAGAACAGCCCGACCTGCAGCCGCGTCGAATCCTGCTGGGCGAACGACACCGGCCGCTGGTCGACCGATACCAGCCGGCCGGTCGTGTCGCGCACGACCCGTCCGGGGAACGCCGCTTCGATCGTCGGCGTCAGCAGCGGGAACCCCGAAGCGACGTCTTCCGAGTGGTTCTTGAACAGCTCGATGTTGAGCCGCCCCTGCTGGATCGCCGAAGTGAATTCGGGCAGCTGCCAGTTGAGGCCGAACCGCCAGTCACGCTGGGTCTGCGCCGGCAGGTCGGGGTTGCCGCCGCTGATCACGGTGGCCAGCACCGTCTCGCCGCGCGACAGGTCGTAGACCGGCACGTTGAAGGTGGCGATCTCCGGATTGCCGAGTTGCGACAGCGATGGCGCCGCCTCGCGCGCAACATAGCTGACGCTGAAGTTGAGGCGCTCGGTCACGCCCCAGTTGAGCCCGGCTGTCCAGTCGGTCAGCGTGCCGAAATCCGACAGGTGGTCGATGCCGGCCTGGAAATTGAGGCTCAGGTCGCCGATCGCCGCGCCGAAATCCTCGCGCCGGCTGGTGATCGGGATGCCGACGTTGATGCCCGCCGACAGGTCGCCGCGCTTGAGCGAGGTCGTGACGCCCGGGTTGCGGGTATCCTCGCTCTGGATGCGGGTGAAGTTGTAGCCGGTATCCAGCGTGACGGTCAGTTCGCCTCCCGGCAACAGCACGGGCCGGCCGATGGCCGTGACCAGCGAGTTCAGCGTGTCGGTCTTGCTGTCCGCGCGGTCGAAACCGGCATCCGGAACCGGCGGGAGTTCGGCATCGATCGCCAGCGTGCCGGCGGCCGCGGCAGCCTGCAGTCCGCTGGTGTCTGCGCGCCGGTCGATCAGGCTGCGCGAGACGGAGTGGTTGGCGTCGGCCGTCGCGGTGATCTGCCAGTCGCTGACGCGCGTGTTGAACGTGGTGCCGAAGGCGTAGGTCGTGTTGCGGGTGTCGACCGTCAGCGGGTCGTCCTCGCCGAAGGTGCGCAGCGCGGTCGAGCCGTCGGGCGCGGTCAGCTGCACGATGTCGAGACCCTGGAAGCGCAGCGAATCGTTGCGCTGAAAGTTCGCATTGAGGCTCAGCGAGCTGCGGCCACCGAGGCTGGTGGTGAAGTTGCCCGTGGCCTCGATTCCCGCGGTATCGGCGATCAGGCTGCGGTAGGCCGCCTGGTCGGGATCGGTCGCGAACGTCGGCACGCCCGTCGACTGGATGACCCCGCGCTCGGCCTCGGTCAGCGGGCTCTGGTTCTGCCACTCGATGTTGAAGTTGTAGCGCCCCTGGCCGGCGATCTGCAGGTAGGTCGCCTCGGCCTCCTGCGTCGAATAGCCGCCCTCCCAGGGCTGGCCGTATTCGACCTCGACCTCGCGGCTCGAATAACTCCGCTTGAGGATGATGTTGATGACCCGCTCGTCCGGGCCGTAACCAAACTGCTGCGCAGCTTCGGCCGCCAGCACCTCGGTCTTCTCGATCGCCTCGGGCGGGTACGACTGGAGCTCGCGGAAGCTCGAGATGCGCACGCCGTTGACGAGGATCACCGGAAAGCCACCGCCGCGGCCGCTGCCGCCGCCGGTAGCCGGGGCCAGCGCCTGGATCAGGTCGGCGATCGAACCCGCACCGTAGGCGGCGATGTCGGCTTCGTTGAGCTCGAGTACGGGCGGCGCGGGCGTATCGACGGTGCCGCGCAGGGAATCGGCGGTGACGATGATCGCACTGCCGTCGGCCGGATCTTCCTCGTCATCCTCCGCCGGCGCGGCGATTGGCCCCGGTTCCGGCGCGTCCTGCGCAGCCGTCGGCAGCGCGACGCCCTGAAGCGCGACAGCGATCGCCAGAAGGCTGGTGGCAGGAACCTTGCGCAATTTCGACTTCCTCGGACAATCTCGACCCGTCCCCCGATGGCGGGCCATTGGCTACCGCCAGATGAACAGACAAGCCGCGACCCGTAATAAAGTGTCGCAGTTGTATCGGACGACCTTCCTTTTGCGACTTGCGCGCCAGCGCTTCCCTTTTGCCTCTCGCGCCGCTATGGCGCGCCGCCTGGAAAAAATCCGACACGGGAACACGAGACTGCATGGCCAAAGAAGAACTCCTCGAAATGCGCGGCAAGGTGGTCGAACTGCTGCCTAATGCGATGTTCCGGGTCGAGCTCGAGAATGGCCATGAAGTCCTCGGTCACACCGCCGGCCGGATGCGCAAGAATCGCATCCGCGTGCTGGTCGGCGACGAGGTGCTGTGCGAGCTCACGCCCTACGACCTGACCAAGGCGCGCATCACCTACCGCTTCATGCCCGGCCGGGGCGGCCCGGGGCCGCAGTAAGCCTGGTGGGCGTGAGCGCCCCCAACCTCATCCTCGCATCGGCCAGTCCGCGGCGACGCGAGCTTCTCGCCCGTCTCGGCATCGAGCCGGCGCGCGTGATCCACGCCGACATCGACGAGACGCCGCTCAAGGCCGAAATCCCGCGCCTCTACGCCGCGCGAATGGCACGCGAGAAAGCGCTCGCCGCAGCCGACCCTGCCGCGCACGTGCTCGCCGGCGATACCGTGGTCGCCGTCGGTCGTCGCATCCTGCCCAAGGCCGAGGACGAGGCGACGGCGCGCCGCTGCCTCGAGCTCATCTCGGGCCGCCGCCACCGCGTGCTTTCCGCCGTCGCCCTGCTCGCGCCCGACGGTTCGCTGCGCGAGCGGCTGAGCGAGACGGTCGTGCGCTTCAAGCGCCTGTCCGGAGAGGAAATCCGCGCCTACCTCGCCGGCGGCGAATGGCACGGCAAGGCCGGCGGCTATGCGATCCAGGGCAGCGCCGAGGGATTGATCGC
>JBIQKN010000139.1:0-3972 GCA_044506565.1 Sphingomonadales bacterium
CGCCGCCGTTGCGGATGCGCGCCTCGCTCGCGGTCAGCGGCATGATCGGGAACACCAGGTGCTCGCGGGTCACGCCCCAGTCGTGGCTGAGGCCGGGGTACGGCGTGTGGAACCACTCCTCGCGGATCAGCCGGCCGTCGCGGTCGAACACGTGGAGGTTGGCGTCGGTGGTCGGCTCGCCCCGCGCGAACACGCCGTAGCTCCACCACTCGCCGGTCTTCGGGTCGATCTTCGGATGCGCGGTCAGCGCGCTGCTGCCGAGCGCGCCGAAGCGCCCGACCTCGATCGTGTCGAGCGTCTCGGGATCCACCCGGTAGGGGTGCGAGTCCTCGCGCAGCATGTAGAGCTCGCCGTGGTGGTTGAAGGCGTTGGTGTTGCCGGTGTTGTCGCGCTGAGGAAGGTTCGAGACCGAGGGATCGTCGGTGTACCTGTTGCGGTAGACGCCATAGAGCCGCCGCCGCGCCTCGCGCTCGCGCTTGAGCCGTTCGGTCTGCACGTAGCGGCTGCGGAAGCTGACGTGGCCGTTCTCGAAGCGGAACATCGACGCCATGCCGTCGCCGTTGAGGATGATGTCGCCCTCGAGGCTCGGGAACTGGCGGTCGGCGCCGGTGCGGTAATAGGCCCCTTCGAGCTCCGGCGGGATCTCGCCTTCGACTTCGCATTCGAACACGTCGGCCTCGAAGCGCATCGGCATGCGGGACTGGTGGCCGAAGCTCGCGTAGGGATGAAAAATCTCGGGCATCGCTCTCTCGCTTTGTTATTCATCGGATTGAACCGTGCTGGCCACGGCTTGGCAAGACCGCATTGAGGGAGAGCAAAATGTCCGAGAATCCGTGGCCCATCGGGGTCCCCGAGATCATGCCGGCCGAGGATCGCGCGGAGATCGAGGAGCTGTTCGCGCGCTACGCCTGGGGCATCGACCTCGCCGACGAGGAGCAGGCGATCGCGACTTTCGCCGAGGATGCCGAGTTCGATCACCTGTGGCAGGGCAAGGTCAGGGGCCACGCCGCGATCCGCGAGAACCTGCGCAAGCTGTGGTACGATCGCCAGCACTGGTGGTACGGCCGCCAGCACCTGATGAACCACTTCATCATGGACCCGCTGCCCGAAGGCGCGCGGGTGCGGTGCTTCTTCCAGATCATCCAATGGAACGCCGACTACAACACCAACTTCGTGTTCGGCATCGGCACGCGCGACGACCGGCTGGTCAGGCGCAACGGGCGGTGGAAGTTCTACCGCCTGCACGTCAACGCGTGGACGCAGGCCGACCAGGTGCCGTGGAAGGGCGAGCGCACGCTGCCGATGCGGCCGCCCTACAGGCCCGAGCCGGCCGACACGCGGCCCTTCGACGAGCAGACACGAGACGGCTGGTAGCGGTCTGAAACGGCCACCGCCGAACCGGGGGGCGGAACGGCGGTGGCCCCAAGTTACTTCCGGGGCGACCCGGAAGGGCCCGGACTTTTCTTGGCTATGTGCCCGGGTTACCTGCCATGTTTCGCGCCCTCGTGTCCGTCCCGAGGTTCGGACGCGAGGGTCTTGCTGCCCTTCTAGGTCCACAGAACCGCGACGAACGCAAGGGGTAACCCTCAGATATCCGCGGGAATACGTACTTCGGGTTCGAGCTCGAGCCAGCGGGCCAGCGCTGCGAGGTCGCCGGTCACGAGATCGGTCACAAGTTGCGCCCTGCTCGGATCGATCCGCAGCACGAGCCTGCCGTCTTCGCGCCGCAGGGAACTGTGGGTCAGCGAGGCGCGCGAGCCGGCGCCGATCCGGCGGCACAGCCGGATGGCCAGACCCCAGCCGACCGCCTCGTCTAGCCGCTTGCGGCTGGCAAGGCGCTCGAGTTCGGGCGGCAGCGAGGTCTTGCCGCAGGCGCCCAGCAGCGCCGCCGCGATTACCGCGCGGTCGGCCGGGTCGATGCCGAGCCAGCGCTTGTCCATCGCCCATTCGAACGCATGCCGCGCGCGCCAGTTGGGCTCGACGTTGATCGAGGCGAGCGCGAGGATCGTGGCTGCCAGCCGCAGCCGCTCGTCTCCCGCACCGCCGCCATTTGCGGCATCGGCCGTCCAGCCGGCGATCATCGCCCCCGTCGCCGCCGAGCCGCCACGCGGGGCGGCGAACTGGGCGACGCCGGCGAGCAACGGGTCCTGCTGCCGTTCCGACGGAGGGAGGCGCTGGAACAACAGCCCTTCGCGCAGGCCCCACGAGGAAAAGACCAGGCCGTCGGGCTGGAGCTCCGCGAGCATGATCCGCAGTATCGCCGCCGCATCGGGCAGGCTGGAGGCGCGAGTGGCGCCGATGCCGGGGGTCGCCTGCAGGGCTTCGGGATCGAGCCGTGCGACGCGGCGGGCTACGGCGTCGGCTTCGGCGGCCTCGAGCGAGAAGGCGTGCGGATCGGTCAGCGGGTGCCCGGCCTCGCGCATCGCGTAGGCGGCGAGCGCCCGCCAGGTCCCGCCGACCATGTACAGCGGGCCCGGATGCGCGGCGGCCCAGCCCGCGCGGGCCATTTCCGTCTCGACCGCCCGGCGAAAGGCGGCCTTGCCCTCGGCTCGCAGCGCCGGCAGTCGCAGGGTGCCGAGCGGCAGGCTGACGCCCTCGTGGCACGCGTCGCCCTCGATCATCACCAGCTCGAGGCTGCCGCCGCCAAGGTCGGCCACCGTCCCGCGCGCGCCGGGGAAGGCGCCGATGACCCCGAAGGCCGCGCCGACCGCCTCTTCTTCGCCGCTGAGAAGGCGCGGTTCGAGCCCGAGCGCCTGCACACGGCCGAGGAATGCGGCGCCGTTCACGGCCTCGCGCACCGCGGCCGTGGCGACGGTCTGCACGTCTTCGATTCCGTTATCCCTGAGGATCGTCGCATAGCGCGCAAGCGCTGCCAGCGCCTCGTCGATCGCCTTGCCGGGCAGGCGCCCGGTCGTCGCGAGATCGCGCCCGAGCCGGGCGACGACGCGCTCGTTGAGCCAGACGTCGGGCGCGCGTCGCGAGCCACGGTAGACGACCAGGCGGACGGTGTTCGAGCCGATGTCGATCACCGCGCAGGTGGGTCTCAGTCCTTCGTGCGTGTGGCGGGCGGAACGGCTCTGCGTCACGTCGCGCCCTTGCGCAGCGTGAGCTTGGGGACGCGGCTTTCCGCCAGCGCCCCGCCGCGGCCCGACAGCGAGGGATTGGTCATGAAGTAGGCGTGACAGTTGAAGCCCCCGGACGTATCGGGGCCCTCGGCCTCGACGCGCTCGTAGCTGCCGTCCTCGCCGTCGAGCAGCCAGCTCTGCTCGGTGTCGAGCAGGTTGGCGAGCAGCACCTGGTCGAGCACCTGGTCGTGCACGGTCTCGTTGCGGATCGGCACGAGCGTCTCGACCCGGCGGTTGAGGCTGCGGCTCATCGCGTCAGCGCTCGAGATGTAGACTTTCGCCTTGTCGCTCGGCAGCGGGTGGCCGTTGGCGAAAGCCCAGATGCGGCTGTGCTCGAGGAACCGCCCGACGATCGACTTGACCGTGATGGTCTCCGACAGCCCCGGCAGGCCGGGCCGCAGGCAGCAGATGCCGCGCACGACGAGCACGATCTGCACCCCGGCCTGGCTCGCTTCGTAAAGGCGGTCGATCACCCCGCGCTCGGTGATCGCGTTGAGCTTGGCCCAGATCGCCGCCGGCTTGCCCTTGCGGGCATTGCCGATCTCGCGGTCGATCAGCTCGTAGAGCGTCTCGCGCAGGTTCAGCGGCGAGATCGCCAGCATCTCAAGCCGTTGCGGCTCGACGTATCCGGTGACGAAGTTGAACAACTTGGCCGCGTCGCGCCCGAACTTCGGGTCGGCGGTGAAGAAGCTGAGGTCGGTGTAGATCTTCGCCGTGACCGGGTGGTAGTTGCCGGTGCCGAAGTGGCAGTAGGTGCGGTAGCCGTCGTCTTCGCGCCGCACGACCATCGACACCTTGGCGTGGGTCTTCCAGTCGACGAAGCCGTAGATCACCTGCACCCCGGCGC
>JBIQKN010000140.1:0-3965 GCA_044506565.1 Sphingomonadales bacterium
CCAGCGCCTGGTGGATGGTCACCGTGCCGCGGGTGAAATTGTCGAAGTTGACCGGGACATAGGCGCCGAAGGCGGTGGTGCGGTCCTCGATCAGGCTCTCGGGATGGGCGAGGCCGAGCTCGAAGCCGAGCCCGTAAATCAGTGGCTTCAGCGTCGAGCCGGGCGAGCGCACGGCCCTGGTCATGTCGACGAAGCCGTCGCTGGCCGATTTGAGGAGGCCCGCCGAGCCGACCGAGGCGAGAATATCGCCCGTCTGCTGGTCGGCGACGACGATGGCCACCGAGACTTCGTCGCCCAGCGGCGTCGCGCGGGTTGCCCCCAGCCGTTCGAGCGAATGCTGCAGCTTGCGCTCGATGGTGAGGGGGATGGTGCGCGCGGCGGGATCGGCGGCGACCGCCTCCTGCGCGAGGTGCGCGGCGAGCATGGGGAACTCGCGCCGAATGGTGGGCATGGGCTCGCTCTTGGCGGCCTCCGCTTCCTCGGCGATCATGAGGCCCGCGCCGACCATGCGGTCGAGCACCATGTCGCGGGCGCGGCGGGCGGCCACGGGGTTGACGTCGGGCCGCCGCGCTTCGGGCGATTGCGGCAGGGCGACGAGCAGCGCGCTCTCGGCCGTGGTGAGGCGGGTGGGCTCCTTGCCGAAATAGGCGAGCGAAGCCGCCCGCACGCCCTCGATATTGCCGCCATAGGGCGCGATGGTGAGGTAGAGATCGAGGATCTGGTCCTTGCTGAGGTCGCGCTCGAGCCGGTCGGCATGCACCATCTGGCGGAGCTTGGCCTCGAGGCTGCGCGTCGAGCCGGTCTCGAGCAGCCGCGCGACCTGCATGGTGAGGGTCGAGCCGCCCGAGACGATCCTGCCGCCGGCGCCGGCGAACTGCAGCGCGGCACGCGCCATGCCGCGCCAGTCGATGCCGTGGTGCTCGGCGAAATGCTGGTCCTCGTAGGCGATGAGCATGTCGATGAAGCGGCGGTCGACCTGGTCGAGCGTCACCGGCAGGCGCCAGCGGCCATCGGTGGTGAAGGGGCGGAGGAGCTGGCCGTTGCGATCGACCACTTCGGTCGAGACGGGGAGAGTCGCAAGGTCGGGAGTCGCCGGGAGGGCGAGGGCGATCTGCTCGATCATGCCACGCGTATAGGCGACGCCGCCGACGCCGAGGCCGGCGATGACGATGAGCCCGGCCGCGGCCCATTGCGGGAGGCGCGGCTTGCGGCCGCGCCCCGTGCGTGTGGTGACGGCCGTGCTCATTTGCCGGCCGTCTTGACCTCGATCTTGCCCGCGTCGGTGTTGCCGCGGAACTCGGGCCGGTACATGTCCTCGACCGTCGCGCCGGGCAGCACGAAGCTGCCGGGCGAGGTGGCCCGGACCATATAGGCGGTCGCGAAGTTCACCACGTCGGAGGTGTAGCGGAACGCCGCGACATACTGGTCGGTGCGGGATTCGACGTGGCTCGGCGTGTTGACGCTCAGCCACGGGAAGTCGCTGACATTGGCGCCCTGCGACAGGTCCGGGTTCTCAATTTCGAACCCGGCGGGCAGCGGATCGACGACCAGGTACTGGCCCGAACCGAGCTGTGCCGGCGCGAGGTTCAGCACCACGATGAAGCGATCGTTCTGCGTGATGTCGGCGAGGTCGCTCTCGCTGCCATCGAGATTGTAGAACGTGCGCGAGATGCTGAAGCCATTGTTGCTGGCCGCCGGAGGCGTCGCCGGAATGCCCGTCACCGAGATTTTGGCTTCGGTGGCGGTATTGCCGGTGTTGACGATCGTCACCGGACCATCGTCGAACTCCTCCTGCATGTAGCGGTGATAGACCACGCTGCCGAGCTCTTCGCCATCGACGGTGATGCTGCCATCGCCCACCTGCCGGGTGAGGGCGGAGGCCGCAAGCAGCGTCCAGCCATCTTCCTGCGTCGAGGTCCAGCGTTCCGCATCGCGCAGGTCGCTGAGCCGGCTCGCGAGCGCCGCAATGTCCACGCCCGCGGGCTTGAACTCCGCGGCGAGCGCGAGCACCGCTGCGGTGTCGCGCAGCTGGCTGCCATAGTCCATACGCCAGACCTTGGGGTCGTCCTTGACGCGCAGGCCATCGACGGCCGCCTGGAACGCCGCGCTGGCGCGGGTGCGGTCGCCATACAGGGCGAGCGCGGCACCGAGCTGGGCCTTGGCGAGCGGGCTGCCGAACTTGTCGAGCTTGGCCTCGAAATAGTAGCGCAGGTCGCCGATCGCCGCCCGGCCGGCGCGGGCCAGGTCGTAGAGCGCATAGGCGATGTCTTCGCCGCCCGTCTCGAAGTCGGTCGCATAGCTCAGCTGGTTGCCGAGGCTGTCGAGCGCCATGTTGAGAGCCTGCTCGGGCACCGCATAGCCTTCGTCCCCGGCCCGGAGCAGGAACTCGGTGACATAGGCATCGAGCCAGAGATCGGTCCACGAATAGGCGCCCCAGAGCCCGAAGCTGCCGGCCGAGTTCTGCTTGCTCAGCACATCGGCGATGGCATCGCGAACGCGCTGGTCGATCTCGCCGTCGGTTCCCAACCCGAGACTGGTCGCGACCGCATTGAGATAGAGCAGCGGCATTGCGCGGCTCGTGACCTGCTCGACGCAGCCATAGGGGTAGCGATCGAGACGCAGCAGCAGCTCGGGCACGTCGAGCCGGGCCACCGGTCCCACCGCGAGGGTGAGGAACCCGGTATGGGCGATCACATCGGCGAAGCGGTCCGCTCCGATGGTGATGGTCTCGCCCGCACCGATCGGGATCAGCTGGCTCGTCGTCTGCTCGACGCTCGCGGCGCGAACCCCGAGGGTCAGCTCCTTGACCATCGAAACGCCGTCCGGCTGGGTGATGATGAGCTTGAGCTCGTTGTTCCCCAAAGCCGTGCCCGTGAGCCCCAGATTGAGCGAGGTCCGCGCGCCCTTGTCGAGCGTGACCGTGGTCTCGCTCGCTTCGGTCGAAAGGCCGTCGCCCGTGATGAGCTCGACCGTGTACGCGCCGGCGGGACCGCCGACATTGTTGATCTCGACCAGCAGGCGCGAGGTGTCGTCGAGGCGCAGGAACCGCGGCGGGCTCATGGTGACGACCACCGGGTCGCGCACGAACACATCGGCCTGCGCATGCCCGACGGCACTGTCGGTCCAGGCCATCGCCATCAGCCGCGCCGTGCCCGTGAAGTCGGGCAGGTCGAACGCGATCTCGGCCGTACCGTCCGCACCCACTTCGACGATGCCCGAATGCAGCGCCAGCAGCACCGAGGTCGCGGGCGGTGTCGACAGGCGCGAGCCGAACTCGTCGCCGCCGACGTTGAGCGCGCCCGGATCGCCCTGCGTGGGGTCGATCAGCATGCCGTAGAGATCGCGGAACTCGACGCCCAGCTGCCGCTGGCCGAAGTACCAGCCATCGGGATCGGGCGTCTGGAACCGCGTGATGTTGAGGATGCCGAGATCGACCGCGGCGACGGCCACGTAGGCCTGCTCGCCCGGCTTCACATTGGCGATCTTCACCTTCGCCGTGAACTCCTGGCGGGGCAGGGTTTCCTTGGGCACATCGAAGCTCACATCGAGCTGACGATCGCCCGGATCGACGTCGGCGAAGGCGAGGCCGAGCGCTCGCGCCGGCATCCGCTCTTCCGCCGCATCCGACGGGCGGTAGAGGATAGCCGTCACATAGGCGCCCGGACCCCAGTTCTCGCTGACGGTCAGCGGCACGGTTGTGCCTGCCGCCGGCACGTCCACGGCCTGCATCTCGATGATACGGTCGTCGACCACCATCACGAGTGCCGTCCCCGCGAACTGCGGATCGAGCTTCAGGTTTGCCGTCTCGCCGACCTTGTAGGCCGGCTTGTCGAGGGCGACCTTCAACGTGTCGGGCGTGTCGGACCCAACCTGCGGATAGTAGTAGCCGGCGTAGAACTCATAGCTCGATGCATTGGCGCCATCGCCGCTGCTCTCGACCTCGAGCCGGTACTGGCCCCACTGCA
>JBIQKN010000141.1:0-3950 GCA_044506565.1 Sphingomonadales bacterium
TGGTCACCGTGCCGCGGGTGAAATTGTCGAAGTTGACCGGAACATAGGCGCCGAACGCGGTGGTACGGTCCTCGATCAGGCTCTCGGGATGCGCGAGGCCGAGCTCGAAGCCGAGCCCGTAGATCAGCGGCTTCAGCGTCGAGCCGGGCGAGCGCACGGCCCTGGTCATGTCGACAAAACCGTCGCTGGCCGATTTGAGGAGGCCCGCCGAGCCGACCGAGGCAAGGATGTCGCCCGTCTCTTGGTCCGCGACGACGATGGCCACCGAGACTTCGTCGCCCAGCGGCGTCGCGCGCGTTGCTCCCAGCCGTTCGAGCGAATGCTGGAGCTTGCGCTCGATGGTGAGGGGGATGGTGCGCGCGGCGGGATCGGCGGCGACCGCCTCCTGCGCGAGGTGCGCGGCGAGCATGGGGAACTCGCGCCGAATGGTGGGCATGGGCTCGCTCTTGGCGGCCTCCGCTTCCTCGGCGATCATGAGGCCCGCGCCGACCATGCGGTCGAGCACCATGTCGCGGGCGCGGCGGGCGGCCACGGGGTTGACGTCGGGCCGCCGCGCTTCGGGCGATTGCGGCAGGGCGACGAGCAGCGCGCTCTCGGCCGTGGTGAGGCGGGTGGGCTCCTTGCCGAAATAGGCGAGCGAAGCCGCCCGCACGCCCTCGATATTGCCGCCATAGGGCGCGATGGTGAGGTAGAGATCGAGGATCTGGTCCTTGCTGAGGTCGCGCTCGAGCCGGTCGGCATGCACCATCTGGCGGAGCTTGGCCTCGAGGCTGCGCGTCGAGCCGGTCTCGAGCAGCCGCGCGACCTGCATGGTGAGGGTCGAGCCGCCCGAGACGATCCTGCCGCCGGCGCCGGCGAACTGCAGCGCGGCACGCGCCATGCCGCGCCAGTCGATGCCGTGGTGCTCGGCGAAATGCTGGTCCTCGTAGGCGATGAGCATGTCGATGAAGCGGCGGTCGACCTGGTCGAGCGTCACCGGCAGGCGCCAGCGGCCATCGGTGGTGAAGGGGCGGAGGAGCTGGCCGTTGCGATCGACCACTTCGGTCGAGACGGGGAGAGTCGCAAGGTCGGGAGTCGCCGGGAGGGCGAGGGCGATCTGCTCGATCATGCCACGCGTATAGGCGACGCCGCCGACGCCGAGGCCGGCGATGACGATGAGCCCGGCCGCGGCCCATTGCGGGAGGCGCGGCTTGCGGCCGCGCCCCGTGCGTGTGGTGACGGCCGTGCTCATTTGCCGGCCGTCTTGACCTCGATCTTGCCCGCGTCGGTGTTGCCGCGGAACTCGGGCCGGTACATGTCCTCGACCGTCGCGCCGGGCAGCACGAAGCTGCCGGGCGAGGTGGCCCGGACCATATAGGCGGTCGCGAAGTTCACCACGTCGGAGGTGTAGCGGAACGCCGCGACATACTGGTCGGTGCGGGATTCGACGTGGCTCGGCGTGTTGACGCTCAGCCACGGGAAGTCGCTGACATTGGCGCCCTGCGACAGGTCCGGGTTCTCAATTTCGAACCCGGCGGGCAGCGGATCGACGACCAGGTACTGGCCCGAACCGAGCTGTGCCGGCGCGAGGTTCAGCACCACGATGAAGCGATCGTTCTGCGTGATGTCGGCGAGGTCGCTCTCGCTGCCATCGAGATTGTAGAACGTGCGCGAGATGCTGAAGCCATTGTTGCTGGCCGCCGGAGGCGTCGCCGGAATGCCCGTCACCGAGATTTTGGCTTCGGTGGCGGTATTGCCGGTGTTGACGATCGTCACCGGACCATCGTCGAACTCCTCCTGCATGTAGCGGTGATAGACCACGCTGCCGAGCTCTTCGCCATCGACGGTGATGCTGCCATCGCCCACCTGCCGGGTGAGGGCGGAGGCCGCAAGCAGCGTCCAGCCATCTTCCTGCGTCGAGGTCCAGCGTTCCGCATCGCGCAGGTCGCTGAGCCGGCTCGCGAGCGCCGCAATGTCCACGCCCGCGGGCTTGAACTCCGCGGCGAGCGCGAGCACCGCTGCGGTGTCGCGCAGCTGGCTGCCATAGTCCATACGCCAGACCTTGGGGTCGTCCTTGACGCGCAGGCCATCGACGGCCGCCTGGAACGCCGCGCTGGCGCGGGTGCGGTCGCCATACAGGGCGAGCGCGGCACCGAGCTGGGCCTTGGCGAGCGGGCTGCCGAACTTGTCGAGCTTGGCCTCGAAATAGTAGCGCAGGTCGCCGATCGCCGCCCGGCCGGCGCGGGCCAGGTCGTAGAGCGCATAGGCGATGTCTTCGCCGCCCGTCTCGAAGTCGGTCGCATAGCTCAGCTGGTTGCCGAGGCTGTCGAGCGCCATGTTGAGAGCCTGCTCGGGCACCGCATAGCCTTCGTCCCCGGCCCGGAGCAGGAACTCGGTGACATAGGCATCGAGCCAGAGATCGGTCCACGAATAGGCGCCCCAGAGCCCGAAGCTGCCGGCCGAGTTCTGCTTGCTCAGCACATCGGCGATGGCATCGCGAACGCGCTGGTCGATCTCGCCGTCGGTTCCCAACCCGAGACTGGTCGCGACCGCATTGAGATAGAGCAGCGGCATTGCGCGGCTCGTGACCTGCTCGACGCAGCCATAGGGGTAGCGATCGAGACGCAGCAGCAGCTCGGGCACGTCGAGCCGGGCCACCGGTCCCACCGCGAGGGTGAGGAACCCGGTATGGGCGATCACATCGGCGAAGCGGTCCGCTCCGATGGTGATGGTCTCGCCCGCACCGATCGGGATCAGCTGGCTCGTCGTCTGCTCGACGCTCGCGGCGCGAACCCCGAGGGTCAGCTCCTTGACCATCGAAACGCCGTCCGGCTGGGTGATGATGAGCTTGAGCTCGTTGTTCCCCAAAGCCGTGCCCGTGAGCCCCAGATTGAGCGAGGTCCGCGCGCCCTTGTCGAGCGTGACCGTGGTCTCGCTCGCTTCGGTCGAAAGGCCGTCGCCCGTGATGAGCTCGACCGTGTACGCGCCGGCGGGACCGCCGACATTGTTGATCTCGACCAGCAGGCGCGAGGTGTCGTCGAGGCGCAGGAACCGCGGCGGGCTCATGGTGACGACCACCGGGTCGCGCACGAACACATCGGCCTGCGCATGCCCGACGGCACTGTCGGTCCAGGCCATCGCCATCAGCCGCGCCGTGCCCGTGAAGTCGGGCAGGTCGAACGCGATCTCGGCCGTACCGTCCGCACCCACTTCGACGATGCCCGAATGCAGCGCCAGCAGCACCGAGGTCGCGGGCGGTGTCGACAGGCGCGAGCCGAACTCGTCGCCGCCGACGTTGAGCGCGCCCGGATCGCCCTGCGTGGGGTCGATCAGCATGCCGTAGAGATCGCGGAACTCGACGCCCAGCTGCCGCTGGCCGAAGTACCAGCCATCGGGATCGGGCGTCTGGAACCGCGTGATGTTGAGGATGCCGAGATCCACTGCAGCGACGGCCACATAGGCCTGCTCGCCCGGCTTCACATTGGCGATCTTCACCTTCGCCGTGAACGCCTGACGAGGCAGGGTTTCCCTGGGTACATCGAAGCTCACATCGAGCTGGCGGTCGCCTGGATCGACGTCGGCGAAGGCAAGCCCGAGTGCCCGTGCCGGCATCCGCTTTTCCGCAGCATCCGATGGGCGGTAGAGGATCGCCGTCACATAGGCGCCCGGACCCCAGGTCTCGCTGACGGTCAGCGGCACGGTTGTACCTTCCGCCGGCACGTCCACCGCCTGCATCTCGATGATGCGGTCGTCGACCACCATCACGAGGGCCGTCCCCGCGAACTGCGGGTCGAGCTTCAGGTTCGCCGTCTCGCCGATCCTGTAGGCCGGCTTGTCGAGCGCGACCTTGAGCGTGTCGGGCGTATCGGACCCGGCCTGCGGATAATAGTAGCCGGCATAGAACTCATAGCTCGAGGCATTGGCGCCATCGCCGCTGCTCTCGACCTCGAGCCGGTACTGGCCCCACTGCA
>JBIQKN010000001.1:0-68026 GCA_044506565.1 Sphingomonadales bacterium
CCGGTGATCATGTTCTTCACGTAGTCGGCGTGGCCCGGGCAGTCGACGTGCGCGTAGTGGCGCTTGTCGGTCTCGTACTCGACGTGCGCGGTCGAGATGGTGATGCCGCGCTCACGCTCCTCGGGGGCCTTGTCGATGTTGTCGAACGCCACCGCGGTGCCGCCGTGCTTCTGCGCCATAACCTTGGTGATGGCGGCGGTCAGCGTGGTCTTGCCGTGGTCGACGTGACCGATCGTGCCGATGTTGCAGTGCGGCTTCGTCCGCTGGAATTTTTCCTTGGCCATGTCCTGTAACCTTCTGTTCTTCGCAAATCCGCTGTGTTTGGAAATCGGGGGTGGCGCCCAAAATCAGGCGCCGCCCCTAGACGCTCGGCCTGCCTTAGGCAAGCTTCTCCTTGACCTCTGCCGCGACGTTCGCCGGCACCTCGTCGTAGTGCGAGAACTGCATCGTGTACTGGGCGCGGCCCTGGGTGAACGAGCGCAGTTCGTTGACGTAGCCGAACATGTTGGCGAGCGGCACCATGGCCTCGACGACCTGCGCGTTGCCGCGGGTGTCGGTGCCCTGGATCATGCCGCGGCGGCTGTTGAGGTCGCCGATCACGTCGCCCATGTACTCCTCGGGCGTCACCACCTCGACCTTCATGATCGGCTCGAGCAGCTTGATGCCGGCCTTCTCCGCCGCCTCGCGCATCGCGCCGCGACCGGTGATCTCGAACGCCACGGTGCTCGAGTCGACGTCGTGGTAGGCACCGTCGAGCAGCGTGATCGTGAAATCGATGATCGGGAAGCCGATGAGGTGACCGCTCTCGGCCTGCTCGCGCATGCCCTTCTCGACCGACGGGATGTACTCGCGCGGGATGTTGCCGCCCTTGACCTGGTCGTCGAAGACGATGCCCTGGCCGCGCTCGCCCGGCGAGACGCGCACCTTGGCGCGGCCGAACTGGCCGGAGCCGCCCGACTGCTTCTTGTGCGTGTAGTCGACCTCGACCTCGCGGGCGAGGCTCTCGCGGTACGCCACCTGCGGGGCGCCGACGTTGGCCTCGACCTTGAACTCGCGCTTCATGCGATCGACCAGGATGTCGAGGTGAAGCTCGCCCATCCCCTTGATGATCGTCTGGCCGGACTCGTGATCCGTCGAAACGCGGAACGAAGGATCCTCGGCCGCCAGGCGGCTGAGGGCGACACCCATCTTTTCCTGGTCGGCCTTGGTCTTGGGTTCGACCGACAGCTCGATGACGGGCTCGGGAAACTCCATCCGCTCGAGCACGATCGGCTTGGCCGGATCGCACAGCGTGTCGCCGGTGGTGGTCTCCTTGAGGCCGGCCAGGGCGACGATGTCTCCGGCATACGCCTCTTCGATGTCCTCGCGGTTGTTCGAGTGCATCAGCAGCATGCGGCCGATCTTCTCGCGCTTGTCCTTGACCGAGTTCAGCACCGATCCCTTGGCGAGCTTGCCCGAGTAGATGCGGGTGAAGGTCAGCGAGCCGACGAACGGATCGTTCATGATCTTGAACGCGAGCGCGGAGAACGGCGCGTCGTCGCTCGACGGACGGCTGTCTTCCTCGTCGCTGTCGGGCTTGACGCCCTTGATCGCCGGAACGTCGATCGGGCTCGGCAGATAATCGACCACCGCGTCGAGCAGCGGCTGAACCCCCTTGTTCTTGAACGACGAGCCGCACGTGACCGGAACGAAGCTCTGGTTCAGCGTGCCCTTGCGGATCAGCCGCTTCAACGTCGCGACGTCGGGCTCGTTGCCCTCGAGATAGGCTTCCATGACCTCGTCGTCCTGCTCGACGGCGAGCTCGATCAGCTTTTCACGGTACTCGGCCGCCTTGTCGGCCAACTCGGCCGGAATCTCGACGAAGTCGAACTTCGCGCCGAGGCTTTCCTCGTGCCAAATGATCGCGCGGTTGTTGACCAGGTCGACCAGGCCCCTGAAGTCGGACTCGGCGCCGATCGGCAAATACAGTACCGCCGGCGTGGCACCGAGACGGTCGATGATCGTCTGCACGCAGTAGTAGAAGTCGGCCCCGGTGCGGTCGAGCTTGTTGATGTAGCACATGCGCGGCACGCCGTACTTCTCGGCCTGGCGCCACACGGTTTCGGACTGCGGCTCGACGCCGGCAACGCCGTCGAACGCGGCGATCGCACCGTCGAGGACGCGCAGCGAACGCTCGACCTCGATGGTGAAGTCGACGTGGCCGGGAGTGTCGATGATGTTGAAGCGATGCTCCTCGCCCTTGCCGTCATCGGCGCGCCAGAAGGTCGTCGTCGCGGCCGAGGTGATGGTGATGCCGCGCTCCTGCTCCTGCTCCATCCAGTCCATCGTCGCGGCGCCGTCGTGGACTTCGCCGATCTTGTAGGACTTGCCGGTGTAGTAGAGGATGCGCTCGGTCGTCGTGGTCTTGCCGGCGTCGATGTGCGCCATGATACCGAAGTTGCGGTAGCGCTCGATGGGATGGCTGCGGGCCATGGGAAATTCCTTGCGTGAGGGAGGAGCCGGACCGGGTCCGGCGCCCGCCTATATAGTTGCCTTCGTTACCAGCGGTAGTGCGAGAAGGCCCGGTTGGCGTCGGCCATGCGGTGCGTATCCTCGCGCTTCTTGACCGCGTTGCCGCGGTTGTTGGCGGCGTCCATCAGCTCGCCCGACAGGCGCGCCGCCATGGTCGTCTCGGCGCGGCCGCGCGCGGCCGAGATCAGCCAGCGGATCGCCAGGGCCTGGGCACGCTCCGGACGGACTTCGACCGGAACCTGGTAGGTCGCACCGCCGACACGCCGCGAGCGGACTTCGACCGCCGGCTTCACGTTGTTCAGCGCGTCGTGGAACAGCGCGATCGGATCGGCCTTGGCCCGGCTCTGCACGGTCTCGAGCGCGCCGTAGACGATGCGCTCGGCGACCGACTTCTTGCCGTCAAGCATCAGGTTGTTCATGAACTTTGACAGCACCACATCCCCGAACTTGGGATCGGGCAGGATCTCCCGCTTCTCGGGACGACGACGACGTGACATCGGACTAATTCCTTATCTTCGAGAGCCCCTTCCCCTTCACCGCCACCCTGAACTCGTTTCAGGGCTCATTTTCGCGGCCGGGAACGGAACTCGAAATCTCTCACGCGACCTTGCAGCGGAGGCCGGTCGGATCCTGAACAAGACCGCTCATGGCGAACTCTTCAGGATGACCATGCCCCCGGCATGGTCACTTCGGCCGTTTCGCGCCGTACTTCGAACGGCTCTGCTTGCGGTCCTTGACGCCCTGGGTGTCGAGCACGCCGCGCAGCACGTGATAGCGCACGCCGGGAAGGTCGCGCACACGGCCGCCGCGGATCAGCACCACCGAGTGCTCCTGCAGGTTGTGGCCCTCGCCGGGGATGTAGGCGATGACCTCGCGGCTGTTGGTCAGGCGGATCTTGGCCACCTTGCGCAGCGCCGAGTTCGGCTTCTTCGGGGTCGTCGTGTAGACGCGGGTGCAGACGCCGCGCTTCTGCGGGTTCTGCTCCATCGCCGGCACCTTGCTCTTGTCCGGCTTCGGCTCGCGGCCCTTGCGGACCAGCTGGTTGATCGTCGGCATGTAATCTCTTCACCGTTCTGCGGAGCCGACGAGGAGGAGGGTGAAGCCCAAAGGGTCATGCGCGGCCGCCGGCCAGAGCCGGGGAAAGTCGCACGAGCCTGAAACGCTCCACCCGCGCCTGCGGCACCGGGTTACTTTGACGGCTGCCCCAAAGAGCCATTCGGCTCCAACAGAGAAAGGCCTTGCGCAGTCGCGAAGGCCTCCGGGACATCACCGGCAATGTTCAGCTCTATCTGCCCGAAGCGGGTGCGGGCGAACCTGCCCCTGTCTCGGATGGCGGCGCCCTTAAGCGCGTTTGGGGACCTGGTCAAGAACGGCGTGAACGCGCCGCCTCGGGAACGCGCTACGGCGCGCCCTGACCGCGTCGAATGGATTTGCACGGTCCTGTCGATTCCGGAAGATCTCGTTCGTCGTTCCGATGCCGGCCGATACGCGCCGGATCAGACGAGGAGACAGGCGATGCGGGTAATGGTGATCGTGAAAGCCACCGAGGCCAGCGAACGGGGCGAGCCGCCGACGGCCGAAGCGTGGGCGGCTATGGACAAATTTACCGAAGAGCTTGCGGCGGCCGGCGTGCTCGTGGCCGGAGCCGGCCTCAAGCCGAGCGCCGCGGCCAAGCGCGTGGTCTACGAAGGCAGCGAGCGCACGGTGACCGACGGGCCCTTCGCCGAAACCCGCGAACTGATCGCCGGGTTCTCGATCTGGGAAGTCAGGGACATGGACGAGGCGGTCGCCTGGGCGCTGCGCGGCCCCAACCTCGCCGACGGCCGGAGCGAGATCGAAATCAGGCCGTTCTTCGAAGGCGCGGACCTCGCCGACCTGGTGAGTCCGGAGGAGCTCGGAACGCCTCGCGAGGGCGACCGCGGGCGGATCGGCGTGGCATGAAGCGGACGGGAAGCCGATCCGCCTCGTGGCAATAGCGGGGACGTTGCCGGAGCCGGCACCGGGGCGGTATCACCGCCCCGCACAGGCGCAAGGTCCGGACCATGATGAATATCGCGACGCTGACGCTCAATCCGACGCTCGACGTCTCGTTCGCGGTCGACAGGGTGTTCCCCACCCACAAGATGCGCGGGCGCGACGAGCGCCACGCGCCCGGCGGCGGCGGAATCAACGTGGCCCGCGTGTTCGTGCGGCTCGGCGGCAACGCGCGCTGCTATTATCTGTCGGGCGGCCCGACCGGTGTCGCGCTCGATGGGTTGCTCGACCTGCACCTGCTCGTCCGCCGAAAGATTCCGATCGCGGGCGAGACGCGGGTCAGCACGACCGTGCTGGAGACGGAGACCGGGCGCGAGTACCGCTTCGTCACCGACGGTCCCGAGGTCTCGTCTGGCGAGTGGCAGCAATGCCTCGATGCGCTCGCCGAGGCGGAGTGCGACTATATCGTCGCGAGCGGCTCGCTCCCGCGCGGCGTACCGGGCGACTTCTATGCGCGGGTGGGTCGGCAGGCGAAGGAGCGCGGAATCCGCCTCGTGCTCGACAGCTCCGGCGCCGGACTTGCCGAAGGTCTCGCCGGTGGCGACGTGTTCCTGGTCAAGCCGAGCATCGGCGAGCTGCGCGGGCTGACCGGGCGGGAACTGGCGTCGGACGAAGAGATCTCCGAGGCCGCGCAGGCCATCGTGCGCCGCGGCGAGGCCGAACACGTCGCCGTGACGATGGGCCGCGACGGCGCACTGCTGGCGAACGCCGCCGGTACGCTGCGCCTGCCGGCGATCGAAGCGAAAGTGGCAAGCGCTGTCGGCGCGGGTGACAGCTTCCTCGCGGGGATGGTCCATGCACTCGCCGGCGGGCAGGAGGTCGAGGACGCGTTCCGGTTCGGCATCGCTGCGGGCACCGCGGCGATCCTTACCCCGGGCACCGATCTCGCGCGGCCGGCAGACATCGCCCGGCTCCTCCAACAGGCTCAGGCGCTCGGCCGGTAGATCTCGTCGATCCGCGGCGTCGAACTCGGTGTCGCTCATGGTGATCCGAGGTCCGACAACAGCGCCGGTCGATTGCGGCAATGAAGCCACGGCGATGACGGATTCGATCCAGCGCCTGGCGATGCGTGAGGTTCATCGCCAATATGCGCGTTGGCTTGCCGTTTGGAGCGGGACATCGACCCTCAGACCCGGGAGCTGTCGCCCCCCTTTTCGCCGTTGCCCTACGTGCCCGGCGTCAGCCGGTCGGGAGCGCGCGCAATTCGTCGTCGGTGACCCAACCGTCGCCGTTCGCGTCGGCGGCCTCGAAGCGCTTGCCTTCGTAGGCGAGAAGCTCGGCAAGCGAGGCGCCGGCATCGTAGTTGGCGTTGGCGGCGGCCAGCAGCGTGGCGTTGAGCGGGGCGACCAGGCGGACGAGCACCGTGCCGCCTGGACCCCGCATCGGTTCTGGACCGATGTCCTCCGAAACGGCGGCCTCGCTGGCGGCCGCCGCGCCCGTGTCTGACAGGACGACCGAGCCGAGGCCGCGCTGCCAGCGGTCGAACTCGGCGAAGCTGAGCGACTCGTTGCGGTCGGTGTCGATGGCGGCAAAACGCCCTCGGATAGCGGCGACCTTGCGGCTCTCGATGACCGTGCGCAGCTCGTCGAGCGTCAGCGTGCCGTCACGGTCGCGGTCGGCCGAGGCGAACATCTCCTCGACCGCCTCGTCGAACCGGTCGCGTCTGATCGCCTCGCCAGGGCGGCGGCGCGGCTCGCCCTCGGTCAGGTGCTCGAAACCCTCACGCACCGTGCCCATGCCGGGCTGCCCGTCCTGCGAATTGTCCTGCGACAGGGCCGGAGCCGGCGCGTATGCCGCCAGGGCCGCCGTTGCGAGTACGAGAAGCTTGCGCATCACCGGTCCCTATCCGATCGGAGGGGATTGGCAACCGGATCGGCACTCGTCGGGCAAGCGCCAAGACCCGCTTCCGGTGCGTGCGAATCCGGGGCTTTCATCCAAGCCCCGAACGGCACGCTAGCTCGCCTCGCGTTCCGCTGCCACCTCGATCTCGCCCATGCTGCCCGTGGGCGCCGTGACGCGGATGCGGAGCTTGCTCCACCATTCCGCAGCGTCGGCACCGTCGAAATCGGCCGGGTCGAACTCGAGACGCGAGTCGAGGTCTTCATAATCGTCGTTGGAGAGCAATACGGCGAAGCCGAGCGGGGTATCGATGCCGAGCTCGAGCCAGGGATCGATCTCGCCGCTCTTCGCGGTGATCACGATCTTCTCGCCGCGGCCGGCCAGTGCCGACGGTGTCGGGGATCCGGGCAGGCGGAACATCGCGTAGGGCGCCAACGGACGCATGGTATCGCCGATCAGCAGCGGGGACTCCGCGGAAAAGCCGATCGTGGCTGCCCGCCCGTAGGCGAGATTGGCGACCGGCGCCGACCGCGGAGTGATCTTCGCTACCGAGAGGCGAGCGCCACCCGAACCCGAGAGGCTCGAGACGCGTACGGTATAGACGCCGTCTGCCGGCAGCTCGGTGACGATGCGGGAGTTGAGCGCGCCGCCCCCGTCGTCGTCGGACGCCAGCGAGCTCTGGCTCGTGCCCTCGCCCTGGAACAGCTCGAGCACAGGATCGGCGCGGCCATCTTCCTCGTCACTCTCATCGGCGACGAGCGTGATCGAGTAGAATTCACCCCGTTGGGCGGTGAACGTGAACAACGCGTCGGCGTCGTCCGGAAAGGCCACGCGCTGTTCGGCGCGGCCGTTGGACAGGGTCAGGGGGGTTGTCAC
The DNA here is from genome assembly GCA_044506565.1 of Sphingomonadales bacterium. GTDB lineage: Bacteria > Pseudomonadota > Alphaproteobacteria > Sphingomonadales > Sphingomonadaceae > Croceibacterium_A. The sequence continues at coordinate 7,261 of JBIQKN010000001.1, forward strand.
TTCGGGCACGAACACGCTCTCGCGGGCGAGCACACTGAATTCGCCGCCCGTGCCGAGCGCGTCCACCTCGACGCGATAGAATCCGCCGGTTTCGCTGTTCACCGTGATGCGCGGATTGAGGGCGCCGCCGCTGTCGTCATCCTCGCCGACCAGTTCGCCATCGGCGTCGTAAACGCTCATCACGAGGTCGAGCCCGTCCGGCGCGCGCGGCGCGGGAATGGCGTCCAGCTGGACCGTCTGGCCGGGGTTGGTGCGCAGCGAAATCGTGACCGGTTCGCCGGCCCTGGCCACTTCGCCCGACACGATGCCCCCGGCTTCGAGAGTCTCTTGTGCGGCGGCGGGCGATGCCGCCGCCAGGACCAGCGCGAGGCCCGCGCCCCAGCGTATATCGGAATGCGACATTTCCCCCCTCCTTCCGGAACGCGCGATCCTAGCCGCTGGTCAGGTGCTCGACCAGCGCCTTGACCTTCTTCTGCCGCCACTGTGGACGCGGCGCTACCAGCCAATAGGCACTGCGGCTTTCTTCCGCGGGCCCGAGCGCAACGAGCCGGCCGTCGGCAAGCGATTCCTCGACCAGCGGCAGCGGCATGAGCGCCTTGCCGAGCCCGGCAAGGGCCGAGCTCAGCGCCTGACCGGCATTGCCGACCTGGAGCAGCACTTCCTCGGCGGAGCCCTCCTCCGGGCCCGGGTGGCCAGGCCAGGCGATCCATCCGTCGGCGCCGCCGGGAGCCGCGACGAGCACCCGGCTGGCGGTGGCCAGCTGGACGCCCTCGAGCTCGCCGGGCCCTTCGACCAGGCGAACGGCGACATCGAGGTTGGCTTCTGTGAAGTCGGCGTCCTCGTCGGCGATCAACTGGAAACGGATTTCGGGCCGGGATGCCCGGAAAGTCGCCAGACGCGGTGCGAGCCACTGGCTGTAGAACTCGCGCGGCACGGCGATCGTGTAGGAATGGCTGGCCTGGCCCGCCTGCATGGCCTGGACCGATTCCTCGAAACGCAGGAAGCCCTCGCGCAACGCATCGAGGCCCGCCTCGGCCTCGTCGGTCAGCTCGAGCCCCTTGCTGGTGCGACGGAACAGCACCACGCCGAGCACATCTTCGAGTGCGCGAATCTGCTGCCCCACCGCGGCCGGCGTCACTGCGAGCTCGTCGGCTGCGCGCGTAAAGCTCAGGTGCCGCGCGGCGGCATCGAACACGCGCAGGGCGTTCAGGGGCAGGTGCGTGCGCTTCATGGCGCGACGCGTTTAGGCGTGCGCGCGCCGGGCGGCAACATGTCCCCGAGCAACGGCGTAGCGCGGTTGATCCCGGTCGAGGCGGAACTCACCCCAATGGAGTGGAACGGGGCTCGGCAGACGGAGACGACAACAACAACGCGCCAGTCACCGAGACTAGCGGACCGCCCGCACCGCGATATCGGGCAGCGGCTCTGCGATCGGCCGCAGAAATTCCGCCGCATCGGCGAAGTGCCCGATCATGGCGTCGTACCCCGCGTCCGACAGCGTCAGCCACACGACGCGCTTGTCGAACAGGTCGACGACGCGATCGACAAGGCCGGAAGTGACCAGCACGGCCACGGCGTGCTGGATCACTGCGGTTTCGAGCTCGCTCGTCAGGGTCAGGTGATCCAGCGAGACACGATGGCCGCGTTCCTGCTCGATGAACAGTTCGAGCAGTACGTCCCACATCGGTTCGCGCAACCGCAGCTGCGGGAAGGATTCTGCCCGACAGCGAAGCACCTCCCGCGCAGCCGTGGCGAAGGACAGGGCAAGTTCGCGGGTATCGCCGGCGACCGGCGAGGCATGGGCCGCCACGGGCCGGGAAGCCATCTGATTGGCCCAGGCCAAAAGCTGATTGGCCAACGCCCGGAGCTCGCCCGGCGTCGGAGGAGGGTTCTCCACGGTGTTCGATCCTCATAAGGCCGCCTCCGGCCCGACGGGCTTCCGGAGCGGCATGCTCGGCGGCGGGCGCAGCTAGGGGCGACGGATCGACCTCGCTTGACAAATCGCGTCAAAAATTTCGCAATTGCCACAATGTTGGCCTATGGGTCCCGGTTGAAACCCTGAGAGACAGGTCGCCAACAAGAGCATAAGTCAGAGCCTTCCGCTTGGCGTCGAGGAGCCGCCGATGCATCAGATGAGGGCAGTAACCCTCTCCAACTATTTGGAGGTGGCGACTTTTGCCGGCCTCGATGGTCGACGCATGCTGCGACAGGCGGGTATTTCGCTCGAAGCGCTCCAACACCCGGAGACCCGCATTCCGGCTTCCGCCGTCGTGCGCCTGCTCGAACGCTCGGCCGCGGAGTCGGGCTGCGAGAGTTTCGGGCTGCTCGTGGCGGAGCGGCGCACCTTCGCCAGCCTCGGCCCGGTCAGCCTGCTTCTCGAGCGCCTGCCGCACCTGCGCGCGGTCATGCGCGCCACCATCGCGTTCCAGCGCCATTTCAACGACGTCGTCACGATCGCGATGGAGGAAGATGACGACACGACGCTCATCAAGCTCGACCTCCTGCCGGACGTGTGGAACGAACAGGCGATCGACCTGGTGGTCGGCATGGGCCATCGCGTGCTTGCCGGAGCGTCGGGCAACCGATGGAGGCCGGCCTGCGTCCATCTCGTCCACCGGGCCCCGAAGGACCTCGCGGTATGGCGCCGGATCTTTCCCGCGCCCGTCGAGTTCGAGGCCGGCTTCAACGGGTTCTCGTGCGCGACGGACTCGATGATGATTCCCAACCCGCTGGCGGACGCGACGATGGCGCGGCACGCCCGCTACCTGCTCAACCTGCTGCCGCTCAACAGCGCCCCGGAGAATCTCGGCGACCGCGTGCGACGCACAATCAGCCAGCTGCTTCCAAGCGGCCGCGCGACGGTCGACCAGGTCGCGGCGCAACTCGGCATGAGCGCGCGGAGCCTGCAGCGCCGGCTCGACGACGAAGGGCTCCAGTTCGCAGAGCTGCTCACCAGCGTACGCCAGGAGCTGGCGACGGCCTACCTCGCCGGCTCGACGCGCCCCGTGACTTCGGTCGCGGCGATGCTCGGATACTCCTCGCCGAGCTCGTTCACCCGTTGGTTCGCGGGGTCGTTCGGGGTCTCGCCGCAGGTCTGGCGAGCCACGAGGCGGGAAACCCCGGGGCCGCCGCCGGTGTGGCGCCGCTGAAGCGGATCAGCTCTCGGTGCGGGCGGGCGCGGACAGCGGAAAGAACGGAATGGCGACCTCGAACTGGGTGCCGTCCTCGCGCACGAAGGTATAATGCCCTTCCATCGAGCCGTGATTGGTCATCAGTTCGCAGCCCGACACGTAGTCGTGGGTCTGGCCCGGAGCGAGCACCGGGGTTTCTCCGACGACGCCTTCGCCGTCGACGAGGTTCACCATTCCTCGCGAATCGGTGATCCGCCAATGCCGCATCAGCAGCTTGATCGTATCCTCGCGGTGGTTCTCGATGCGGATGTGATAGACCCAGAACCAGCGGCGCGCCTCCGCGCGTGACTGGTCGGGCATGTAATTGACGGCCACGCGCACCGTTACGCCGGCGGTCATCGCCGCATGTTGGAACAGGTTCGCGAGGACCCCTTGCATGAACGCACGGTAACCTGATCGGGGAGATCGGGCAAAGGTCCTGCGGCGAGTTGCGCGCAATTTCTTCGAACGTTCCGCACAGACTCCGACGGACGACCTTATTGCAATTCATTCGCACTAACGATAACCAGGGTCACCGAGCACTGGAGAGACCGATGACCGATCCCGCCGGCAGGTGCCTGCTGCCCCTCCCCCTGCCCGAACCGAGGACCGAGCGATCGGCCCTTTTCGCGATCCGGCGGATGGCCGCACACGGAGTCCGCGACGTCAGCGCCGCATGGCTGATGATCGACTGCTACAGTACCGGCTTCCGCCGCCCCCTCGTCCTCCTGCGTGCGTTCATGCTCGAACTCGCGCACGCCGCGAATGGCCCGATCCGCATCGCACCCTGCTGCGCCCCGCGAATGACTCACGACGAGGGCCTGATCGTTAAGACCCTCCGCCTCGCGGCGAGCGACGAGGCGGCGGCCGCGGACGCCCTTTCCGAGCTGGTCCCGCGGGATCACCTGTGCGAGCCGCTTTCGGCCGCGGCCGTGTTCGCCCGGGCGACGGCCGAATTCGCGCTGACCCGGCACCAGCGCTGACCTCCGAGCTCGGGAGCGGTGGCGGATACCTCCGCGGCCGCGTCAGAGCCCTGCGCGGGCGAGCGCGTGGTCGAGATCCTCGATCAGGTCCTCAGGATCCTCGAGGCCGACGTTGATGCGAAGCATCCCCTCGGTCACGCCCATCTCTTCGCGCGCCTCGGCACTCACCGAATAGTGCGTGGTCGACGCGTTGTGACACATCAGCGTGCGCGAATCGCCGATGTTGTTCGAAATGTCGATCAGCTCGAGCCCATTGAGCACGGCGAAAGCCTGCTCCCGGTTCTCGACCTCGAACGAGAAGATCGGACCGCAGGCGTCCATCTGCCGCATCGCCAGTTCGTGCTGCGGGTGGCTCGGCAGGCCGGGAAAGTTGATCCGCCGGACCCGACCCTCGAGGAATTGCCCGACCTTGAGCGCATTCTCGCTCTGCCGCCTCGCCCGCAGGTCGAGCGTCTCGAGACCCTTGAGCACGACCCACGCGTTGAACGGCGACAGGTTCGGTCCGGTGTGGCGCTGCATCGCGAGCAGCTTCTCGTTGATGAACTCCTTCGAGCCGCAGACTGCGCCGGCAAGCACCCGCCCCTGCCCGTCCATCAGCTTGGTCGCCGAATAGGCGACGACGTCGGCTCCGAACTCGAGCGGCCGCTGCAACGCCGGGGTCGCGAAGGCGTTGTCGACCACCGTGGTGATGCCGCGTTCGCGCGCGAGACCGCAGACGAACGCGAGGTCGACGACGTCCATCGTCGGATTGGCCGGGGTCTCGAAGAAGAACACCTTGGTGTTCGGCTTGGTCGCATCGACCCAGGCCTGATTGTCGCGCGCGTCGATCGTCGTCGTCGTGATGCCGAAACGCGGGAACAGGTTGTCGAGAATCCAGCGGCACGACCCGAACGCGGCGCGTCCGGCGACGACGTGGTCGCCCTGGCTGAGCTGGCACAGCAGCGCGACGGTCATCGCCGCCATGCCGCTCGCCTGGACGCGGCAGGCCTCGGCGCCCTCGATCGAGGCGATGCGTTCCTCGAGCATGGCCACGGTCGGGTTCTGCAGCCGCGAGTAGGTCATGCCCTGGACCTCGCCGCGGAAGCGTGCGGCGGCGGTCTCGGCGTCGTCGTAGGCGTAGCCCGAGGTGAGGAACATCGCCTCGCTGGTCTCGCCCTGCTCAGAACGCCAGGTCCCCGCGCGCACCGCGCGGGTCTGCGGACGCCATTTCGAGGTGATCGCGCGATCGGTGCCGGTGGTCTTCTTCATCGTGCGCCGCGTCTAGGACTCGCGCGGGCCATGGCGCAACGAAAAAGCGGGGCGCTTGCGCCGCCGGCAAGCGCTGCTTAAGGCCCCGCGACGATGAGCCCGTCGGCACCGCATCCGCCGCACCATCCCAAGGATCCGATCGGCTGGACCGTCGCCGTCTCGCTGGCGTTTCTCGGGCTGTGCCTCGTGCGGTTGACCATTCCGTCGAAACCGTACTTCGACGAGGTTCACTACCTTCCGGCGGCGCGGGCGATCCTCGAGATGGCGCAGCCGCTCAATCCCGAGCATCCGCCGCTCGGCAAGGAAATCCTCGCTCTCGGCATCGCCCTGTTCGGCGACCGGCCGCTAGGCTGGCGGATCATGCCGGCGCTGTTTGGCGTCCTCGGGCTGTTCGCCGGCATGCGCGGGCTATGGTTCGCGAGCGGCTCGCGCTTCGCCACGATCGCCTTCGGCCTCCTGCTGGCGACCGCGCCGCACCTGCTCATCCAGTCACGGATCGCGATGCTCGACGTGTTCATGGCGAGCTTCACGCTGGTGGCGCTGTGGATGTGCGCGGGCGCCGTGCGTGAACCGGAAACCGCGCGCTGGCGGCTCGCCGTCGGTGGTGCAGCGCTGGGGCTGGCAATGGCCTCCAAGTGGAACGTGCTGCCGCTCGCAGCGCTCCCGGGCCTCGCGTTCCTCGCCGTCCGAATCCGTACCGCGGGGTGGAATTTCCTCACGGCGCACCGCGGCGCGCCCGTGCCCGGAATGACTCTGATCGAGGCATCGCTGTGGCTCGGGCTCGTGCCGCTCGCGGTCTATGCGGCATCCTTCTGGCCGCATTTCCTCTATGCCGAGAAGTCGATGACGCCTTGGGGGCTCGTCGACTGGAACCGCCACATGCTCGAGCTGCAGGGGCAGGTGGTCGAACCGCACACCTACATGAGCAGCTGGTATCACTGGCTCGGGAACTGGCGGGCGATCTGGTATCTCTACGAGGTCGTCGATGGCGCCCAGCGTGGCGTGCTCCTGGTCGGAAACCCGCTGACAATGCTCATCGGCGTGCCCGCGATGCTGTGGTGCGCCTGGATCGGCTTCTCGCGGCGGCGGTGGGACGCGGCGGCAGTGTTCGCGCTCTATGCGGTCGGCTTCGGGATGTGGATCGTCGCTCCCAAGCCCGTGCAATTCTACTATCACTACCTGCTGCCGAGCTGCTTCCTGATGGCGGGCCTCGCGCTGGCGCTCGACGCGCTCTGGCAGCGCGGGGGCCGGTGGCGCTGGGCGCCGATCGCGGTACTCGCCGTCGCCTGCGGCCTGTTCGCCTACTTCTGGCCGATCTACAGCGCCGCTCGGCTCGACGAAGGCACGGACTTCCTGCGCTACACCTGGCTCGACAGCTGGCGTTAGCGGAACCGGCCCCAGACGAAGCGGCTCGACAAGGCGTAGTTCCACACCGAGCCAATCACGATGCCCGCGAGCGCCGAAACATAGGGGTGAAAACCCATCCGCACGAGTATCGCCGCTACGCCCACGTTGGTGAGCAGGCCGACCGAGCAGGTCAGCGCGAACTTGAGCCACCCGCGCAACAGGTGCCAGGCGCCGCGCAGGCGCTGGTCGGCGTATGTCAGGGCGTTGTTCAGCGCGAAGTTGAAGGTCATCGCGACCAGCGCGGCGAGCGTCTGGCCGAGCTCGAAGGCCGAGAACAGCTGCTGTTCGAAGCTGCCGCCGAACAGCGTGAGGAACGCGCTCAGCACCGCCATGTGAACGACGACACCCATCGCCCCAATCGTGCCGAACAGGGCGTAGCGGGTGGGAACGATGCGGCCGAGCCACTTGTCGTAGAGCCCGACGAGAAACTCGAACACGATCCGGCGGTCGAGCTTGCTCGTGCCCTCGGCCCGGGCGGCGAAATCGAGCGGGAACTCCTTCACTCGCAGCGGCGTCTCGACCGTGGCGAGGATGTCGAGCAGCAGCTTGAACCCGATCCCCGAGAGACGGTGCGCCTCCCGTCGCACGGTATCCGCGCGCAGCATGAAATAGCCGCTCATCGGATCCGAAAGCTCGACTCCGGTCACCTTGCGCGCGAGCGCGTTGGCCAACATCGAGGCCCTTTCGCGGCGCGGCTCGTTCCACGCCTCGGTGCTTGCGCCCGGGGCGAAGCGCGACGCGACCGCAATGTCGCATTCCCCGGTCCGGATCGCCGCCCGCATCGCAGGCAGCAGCGCAGGATCGTGTTGCAGGTCGGCATCCATCACGGCGACGATCGGCGCGGCGGTGGCGCAGATTCCTTCGATCGCTGCGCTGGCGAGGCCGCGTCGGCCGATGCGCTGGATCACGCGGACGCGCGGGTCGACGGCGGCGAGCCGGCGCGCCTCGTCGGCCGTGCCGTCGCGGCTGTCGTCGTCGACGAAGATCGCTTCCCACCCGGTCGGACCGAGCGCGGCTTCGATCCGCTCGATCATCGGCACAACATTCGCCCGCTCGTTGTAGGTCGGCAGGACGACCGCGAGTTCGAGCGGAGGGCGCTCAGAGGCGCGCAAGAACCGCCTCGCCGATCTCGGCCGTGCCGGCGGAGCCGCCCAGGTCGGCGCCCTTGATACCGTCGGCCAGCGCTTTCGCCACCGCGGCCTCGACCCGCACCGCGTCGGCTTCGCGGCCGAGGCTGTGGCGCAGAAGCATGGCGAGGCTGAGGATCATCGCCATCGGGTTGGCCTTCCCCTGCCCGGCAATGTCCGGCGCCGAGCCGTGAATCGGCTCGTACAGGCCTTTCGTGCCGAACTCGGATCGCGCCTCCCCGAGCGAGGCGCTGGCCAGCAGACCGATCGAGCCGACGCACATCGACGCCTGGTCCGAGAGGATGTCGCCGAACAAGTTGCCCGTGACGACGACGTCGAACTGACCCGGGTTGCGGACCAGCTGCATCGCCGCGTTGTCGACGTACATGTGGCTGAGCTCCACGTCGGGATATTCGGCAGCGACCTCGATCACGACCTCGCGCCACAACTGACTGGTCTCGAGCACGTTGGCCTTGTCGACGCTGCACAGCCGCTTCCTGCGACCCTGGGCGGCACGGAAGGCCACATGGGCAATCCGGCGGACCTCGTCCTCGGCATAGGACATGAAGTCGTAACCCTGGCGGCGGCCGTCGGACAGGGTCCGGATGGCCTTCTCGCCGAAGTAGACGTCGCCGTTGAGCTCGCGGACGATCAGCAGGTCGATGCTGCGGGCCACCTCCGGACGCAGCGCTGACAGGTCCTCGAGGCCCGCGAACATCGTCGCCGGGCGCAGGTTCGCGAACAGCCCGAGCGCCTGGCGCAGGCCGAGAATCGCCTGCTCGGGACGCAGGTGACGTTCGAGCGCATCGCACGAGGGATCGCCGACCGCACCGAACAACACGGCGTCGGCCGCCTTGGCCATTTCGAGCGTCTCGGGCGGCAGAGGGTGGCCGTGGCGGCGGTAGCCGATGCCGCCGACATCGCCCTCCCATACCGTGAGGTTTGGCAGGTCGAGCGCGGCGAGCACGCGCCGCGCCTCGGTCATGATCTCGGGGCCGATCCCGTCTCCGGCGAGGCAGGCGATCTTCATGGCGATATCCGTCCCAACAACTCCCTGAGGCGCGAGCGCGCGGCCATAACATCGCCGCGCCGGTCGGCAAGCAGGTAGTGATCGAGCGCCCCGGCAAGACGGTCCATCAGCTCCAGCGTGCCGGCAAAATCGCGCGGCGCCGGTGCGTCTCCGCCGTAGCCGAGCTCGCGCAGCAGGAGCGTCTCGTAGGCCACCAGCGCGCCCGCCCAGCCCCTGGCTGACGGCGCATGACAGATCGCATCGAGCAAACCGCCGAGTGCCTCGTGCAGGGACGGGTACGGTTGCCTCTCCGGCAGCGCGGTCGCCGTGAGCGCGCAGGCCCACCCGATCGCCGCGGCCGGAAGCGGCTCGCCGAGCCAGGCCCCCCGGCTCTCGATCAGCTCGAGCCTGGCGAACGGCAGCTGGCTGTCGGAACGGGCGCTGAGCTGGAGTTCGACTCGGTTGCCGGGGATCACGACGGGACGAAGCCGCCGCCCGCGACCGCCGGCGACGTAGCCCGCGATGACGCCGTGCGCTTCGGTGAGGACTCGCGCGACGACCGCGGTTTCACCGTGCGGCCGGGCGGCGAGGAGGATGGCAGGCGTGCGCAGGTGCATCGTGACGGGTTAGGGATTTCGCGCAAGGACGCAAAGACGGCGAACCTCACCCCAGCGAAAGCCGGGGCCTCGTTCGACAAAGTCGTAAATTGAGGCACGAGGCCCCGGCCTTCGCCGGGGTGCCTGGTGCCTACTCCGCTTTCGCCTCGAGCGCGGCGATGCGTGCCTCGAGCTTCGCGCATTCCTCGCGCGCGCGGCTCGCCATGTCCTTGACCGCCTCGAATTCCTCGCGGGAAACGAAGTCGAGGCCACCGAGCGCCTCCTTCATCCGCTCGCGAGCGCCTTCGCGCGCCTCGCGGGTCATCCCGGCGAGCGTGCCGGCGGCACTGTTGGCGAGCTTGACGAAGTCGGCGATGATCGGGTTTTCGCTCTGCATGGCCGCTATCTGGTCTCGGGCTGGAACAAGCGCAAGCTAAAGCTCGATCCGCTGCACGGCATTCGAGACCTCGACGCCGTCGGCTTCGGGATTGAGCTGCAGGAACTGCCAGTTGAGCAGCGTGGCGAACAGGATCCAGGCCAGGTAGGGCAGCAGCAGCATGCCGGCAGGCCGGCGCACGTTCCAGAACAGCACCACCGTGAGAATCACCGCGACGTCGAGCGCCACGAGCAGCGCCAGCGCAAGCGCGATCTCGTGCTCGGCGAAGAACGCCGGCGACCACGCGAGATTGAGCGCGAGTTGCAACACGAAGGCGAGGATCGCCGGAGCCCGGTAGCGGGCGCCCCAGGCCGCGCAGACCAGCGCCAGCGCGAAGCCCATAAGCGCGTAGAGCACGGTCCAGACGACGCCGAAGGCGGCCGGCGGCGGATAGGTCCAGGGTTTCTCGAGTGTGGCAAACCACGGGTTGTCGCCGGTGCTGCCGGCATACTGGCCCGAGAGGAACCCCAACAGCATCACCCCGGGCACCAGGAACAGCGCCCAGCGTATCACGCTCGCGCGTAGCTGGGCGGGCGAGGCGAGACGGTTCATCGAAGCTCCTGTCTGCGAATCGTGGGCGATATGGCGGGCGCCGTTGCGCGGCGCAATCAGTGCCGTTGCGCAGCTATCAGAAACTCGACGTTGCCTTCGGTTCCCGTGATCGGGCTTTCCGTGATCCCGAGCACCGTCCAGCCGCCGACCTCGAGCCATTGGCGCACATCGGAGCAGACCCGCGCGTGGAGCGCCGGGTCGCGCACGATCCCGCCCTTGCCGACCTCGTCGCGGCCGACTTCGAACTGCGGCTTGATCAGCGCGACGAGCGTGCAGGGCGTAGCGGCGAGCCGAAGCGGCACTTCGAGCACCTTGGCGAGGCCGATGAAGGAGGCGTCGCATACCACCCAGTCGCAGGGCCGATCGATCTCGGCGGTGGTCAGCGCGCGCGCGTTTGTCTGCTCGAGCACGGTGACACGCGGATCCTGGCGCAACTTCCAGGCTAGCTGGTTGGTGCCGACATCGACCGCGAACACGTGGGCCGCGCCGCGCGCAAGCAGGACTTCGGTGAACCCGCCGGTCGAGCTGCCGATGTCCATCGCCACGGCTCCTGCCGGATCAAGCCCAAAGTGGGCTATCGCGTGGTCGAGCTTGACCCCGCCGCGGCCGACCCACGGATGGTCGCGCCCCCGCACCTCGATCGCGGCATCGGTGCCAAGCTGCTGGCCCGGCTTGTCGATACGCGTGTCCCCAACGAACACCAGGCCGGCCATCACCAGCGCTTGCGCGCGGGCACGGCTCTCGGCTAGCCCGCGTTCGACAAGCAAATGGTCGATCCGTCTCTTCCCCGCCATGCCGGCGCGATAGGGCGAAGGAACAGGGCAGGCCAGTGCTTGTTGCTTGCCCGACGGATTCATCCCGCGACAGGAGCCTCGTCCGATGCGTGATCGCCTTGCCCTGCCGGTTCTCGCGGCCGCGAGTGCGGTCGCGGCGTGCTCGCAGGCCGACGGGGATTCGGCCGCACCGACCGACGAGGTGTCGCAGGCGACGCCGGCTCGGCCGACGGGATCGTCCGAGGAGATAGCGCTCGCGACGGGAGATTGGCTTATCGAGGAAGCCGCCGGGGGCGCCAGCGCCGCATTCATCGAAGACAGCGGAACGCCCGCGCTCGTCCTCGTGTGCGACCGCGCCAACCGCGCGCTGAGCCTCAACCGCGCCGGGTCGGCTCCGACACCGCAACGCTTTCGCATAACTGTGGGCGCCCGGAAGGCGGACGTGATGCTCGCCCCGGGGGGCGCTGCCGGCCTGAGCGCCACCGTCGACACGAGCCAACCGATCTTCGCTGCCTTCACCGACCCCGCGGCGGTGATCGAGGTGACCGGCGCGGCCGCGCTTCCGCTGCGCGTTCCGGGCCATTCGGGGATCAGCCGGGTGCTTGCGGCATGCGGCTGAGCGCTCGATCGACCGTCGCCGGAATCGCCGCGATGCTCGCGGCAGGCGCCTGCGTGCCAGCGCCCGCGCCGACACCGACGCCGGCACCCGCTCCGGCGCCGGCCCCGGGACCGCCACCTCCTACACCCGCGCCGGCACCCACGCCGACCCCGCTACCGTTCGAGGGCCACTGGATGGACGCCCCCGCGACGCCCGGCGACTGGACCTACCGCGGCGGCACGGCCGCCTTCGGGCAGCTTGGTGCGCAACCGCTGCTCACCTTGCGGTGCGATGCAGCCAGCGGGACAATCGAGATCGCTCGCGCGGGTTCGGCGGTCGCGGCACTGCAGATGCGGGTGCTGACCGAGTTCCAGGACCGTGCACTCGACGCGGTGCCTTCGGGCACCACCCCCCCGACGATCGTCGCCCGCGTACCCGCACGCGATGCGCTGCTCGATGCGATGGCGTTCTCTAAGGGACGGTTCGCGATCGAGATTGCCGGCCTGCCGTCGCTCTACGCGCCGTCGTGGGCCGAAGTGACCCGGGTGATCGAGGACTGTCGCTGAGGGGACTTCCGCGGCGCGGCGCGAAGCTTGGGATTCTGACGGGGAAAAACGGAAATACAAGACTTGTCTTGCCGACTCGCGTGACTCACATTCGCAGACAGGCCGGCGGTTCACGTGGGCCTGGCTCCGGGTGAAACCGGAGCATGGCTTTCCAAGCGCGAAAGGAGGTGATCCGATGTCTCATGGTTCAGCAGGGAGGTCGGTGACGACCCTCGCGGAGCATTATCGGTAATCACTTCTATCGCCGATAGAGGCTTCGTGGGCGGCTGTACCGGCCGCTGACCATGCGGAGGGCGGTTCTCGGGATACCGGGGCCGCCCTTCTCATTTGAATCTGGAACGCCAGCGGCGGGCACCGGATCACGATATCGGCCGTCGTCGGCCATGTCCGCGCCTGCGAGAGGCGAGCCGTTCCGCCCACGCCTCCGCCGCCCTTCCCCTTTTCGACCAGCGGGTCTAGGCAAGCGGAATAACTCAGTTTCACTTCATACCATTTATTTCAATTTTTCTTGCGGTTTTGTAACTTTCATACTCTAACCTGCGGCCCGCAAGGCAAGGACAAGGAATTCATGGCCACGCTCGCCGACCCCCGCATCGACTTCACCCACGTCCCTCACCCCGCCCCCGTCGTCGCCGCCGAGCGCGAGGCAGCGATCGCCGACCCCGGGTTCGGCAAGGTCTTTACCGACCACATGGTGACGATTGAGTGGAGCGAAGGGCGCGGCTGGCATGACGCGACGCTCGGGCCCCGCGGGCCGCTGACGCTCGACCCGGCGGCCGCGGTGCTGCACTACGCCCAGGAGATTTTCGAGGGGCTCAAGGCCTACCGGCTTGCCGACGGGAGCATGGCACTGTTCCGTCCCGACGAGAACGCTCGCCGCTTCAACGCCTCGGCGCGGCGGATTGCGATGCCCGAGCTTCCGGAACAGACTTTCGTCGAGGCAGTGCGCCGACTGGTGCGGGCCGATCGCGACTGGTTTCCCACCGTCGAGGGAGGCTCGCTCTACATGCGGCCGTTCATGTTCGCCTCGGAGGCGTTCCTCGGCGTGCGCCCTGCCAAGCAGTACAAGTTCCTGGTGATCTGCAGCCCGGCCGGCAACTACTTCAAGGCAGGCGTTCCGGCGGTCTCGATCTGGGTGTCCGAGGACTATACCCGCGCCGCGCCGGGCGGCACCGGGGCGGCCAAGTGCGGCGGCAATTACGCCGCCAGCCTGGTTCCGCAGGCGGAGGCGATCGCCAAGGGCCACGACCAGGTCGTGTTCCTCGATGCGGCCGAGCACCGCTGGGTCGAAGAGCTCGGCGGCATGAACGTGTTCTTCGCCTTCGACGACGGTACGTTGGTGACCCCTCCGCTGACCGGCACGATCCTGCCGGGCATCACACGCGAGAGCCTGCTCACGCTGGCCCGCGAGGAAGGCCTGACCGTGCGCGAGGAGCGCTACGGCATCGATCAATGGCGCACGGATGCGGAAAGCGGGCGGCTCGTCGAATGTTTCGCCTGCGGAACCGCGGCGGTGGTCACCCCGATCGGGCGCGTCGCAGGGCGCGACGGCGAGTTCACGATCGGCAGCGGCGGCCCCGGGCAGCTGACCAGCCGCCTGCGCGCGCGGCTGGTCGCGATCCAGCGCGGCGAAGCCGCAGACCCGCACGGGTGGGTGCAGCGAATCGACTAGCCCCGGGCGGGGTCGATCATCCAGTAGTCGGGCCGGACGCCGACCTTGCGGATCGTGCAGACCCGCTTGCCGTCGCTCCACAGCTCGGCCGCGCGTTCTCCTCGCTCGCGGTGCGCCAGGAGCAATGCGCGTCCGGGATCCTCGCTTTGAAACTCAATGCGTTTCCGGGGCTCGGCACCGTCCCCGCGGAAGATCAGGCTGTAGTGCGGCATGGAGTGGTCCTTCCACCGCTTATGCACAGGAAAATTGTGTCCGAAGGGGGGCTCGGAGCCTGAGATTCAGGCGGCCTGCGCCGACTCACGACGAAGCGTTCTCTGACTACGGCGAATGGTCGGCTCGAAGGCGTTGGCCCATGCCGATCGGCCGTCCACCGATCATCGGCACGCGGACGATTTGCAGCACGCCCAAGCCGTGCAATGACGAGTCGCACCAGACAGACGGGGGTTTCCCAGATGGCCAAGCCGATCGCCGCGCTCGCCTGCGCACTCGCTTCGATCTTCGCCCTACCTGCAGCCGCCCAGGATCAGGCCTGGGTCGAACGCAGTAACGCGATCACCCTGGAGGTGATCGAGATGCAGGCGCAGTTCCAGCCCGAGGGCGCCTCGCAAAGCGGGCTCGAACAATACGACGGGCTGGCGATCGATCTCGGGCCCAACCTGACCGAGCGGTTCGTGGCCGCCGAGGAGGCCAAGCTCGCCGAACTGCGCGCAGCGCTCGCCGCGGAGACCGATCCCAACGTCAGGCAGGACATCGAAATCCTCATCGACTCGCTCGAGCGCGACATCGAGGGCAGCCGGCTCGGCGAGCGGCTGACGCAGACCTGGATAGACGTGCCGCAACTGGTGTTCGGCAACCTCAACGGCGTGCTCGACGACCAGGTCGCGCCCGAGCGGCGCGTCAGGGCGGTCGAACTGCTGCAGCGGTACACTGGCCTTTACGAGGGCACCACGCCGCTGACCCAGCTCGCGCGCGACCGGCACATGGACAGCCGTGGCCCCGGCAAAGTCGGGCCCTACCGCGGCGACGTCGAGGACGGCCTGTCGAAGATCGACACTTATGTCGCGGGCATCCGCGCGCTGTTCGAGAAATACCAGATCGGCGGCGCCGAACGGGCCCTCGAGACGATGGAACGCCAGTTCGCAGAATATGTCGAATGGAGCCGCACCGAGATCCTGCCGCTCGCGCGCGAGGATTTCCGTCAGCCGCCAGAGATCTACGCGTTCCAGCTCAAGCAGTACGGCATCGACCTGCCCCCCGAGGAACTGATCGCCCGCGCGCGGCGCGCCTTCTACGAGACACGTGCGCAAATGCAGGCGCTCGCCCCGCAGGTCGCCGCCAAGTTCGGCTTCACTGGGACCGACTACCCGTCGGTTCTCGCCGAGCTCAAGAAACGCACGATTCCCAACGAGCGGATGGAAGCGCACTACGCCGACGTGCTCGGCCAGATCCAGACGATCGCCGCGCGCGAGCGGATCGTCACCCTTCCCGACTACCCGGTGCTGATGCGCCTCGGCACCGATGCCGAGAACGCCGCGAGCCCCGCGCCGCACATGCTCCCGCCACGGCTGATCGGCAACACCGGCGAGCGCGGCACTTTCGTGCTGACGACGGGCGTCTACCCCGGCGCGACGATCGTCGCCAACGACTTCAACTTCGACGCCGCGGCGTGGACGCTGAGCGTGCACGAAGGCCGGCCGGGGCACGAGCTGCAGTTCGCGCAGATGGTCGAGAATGGCGTCAGCCAAGCGCGCGCGCTCTACGCGTTCAACAGCGTCAACGTCGAAGGCTGGGCGCTCTACGCCGAGGCCGAGATGCTGCCCTACGAGCCGGTCGAGGGCCAACTGATCGCGTTGCAACACCGGCTGCTGCGCCAGGCCCGGGCGATGCTCGATCCGATGCTCAACCTTCGGCTGACCGACGTCGAAACGGCGCAGCGCATCCTCGCCGATGAAGCCGGATTCTCGCCGGCGATGGTGAAACAGGAGATCGACCGCTACACCTTCCGCGCGCCCGGACAGGCGGGGAGCTATTTCTACGGCTACAGCCAGCTCGCCGACCTGCGCGTCGCCACCGAGCTCGCGCTCGGCGACAAGTTCGACCGGATGGCCTTCAACGACTTCATCGTCGGCCAGGGCCTGTTGCCGATCGGCTTGTTGGCGCAGGCGGTGCGCGAGAAGTTCGTGCCTGCGATGCTGGCGAAGTAGCGCGCGTGTCGCCGCTCCTCGCGCAGCGGCTGATCGCCGTGCCATTCCTCGTGCTCGGCCCATGATACGTCGTCGCGTCCGGTATGGTCGAGCGGCTTGGAATGCGGCCGGAGCACTGCCAGGGCACCACGGCGATCGCGCTGCTGATCGGCTGCTTCGGAGCGCAGGCGGTGCTCTCGGGACTGTTTGCAGCGTTCAGTCGGTTCCACCGCACGACGTTCCTCGTCTACGGGATCGCGCTGCTTCCCTTCTTCTGGTTCAACTACTGGTTCGTCTTTGTCGTGCCGGTGTTCAATGAGTGGATGGCGCTCGACTTCGCGTGGAACCTCGCGATGCTCGTGCTTTGCGTGGTCGGGTACCGGGCAAGCGCGCGCTAGTCGGCAGGCGCCTTCCTT
This sequence comes from Sphingomonadales bacterium, assembly GCA_044506565.1. Classification (GTDB taxonomy): domain Bacteria; phylum Pseudomonadota; class Alphaproteobacteria; order Sphingomonadales; family Sphingomonadaceae; genus Croceibacterium_A. The sequence continues at coordinate 23,997 of JBIQKN010000001.1, forward strand.
GCATACCACTCTGCCAGCACTCCGAAAGCCAGCTTCGGCTCGCCGGTCTCGCTGATCAGGCCCTTGCGGTTCCAGCCATCCTGCACGCCGGCAAGCTGGCGCCTCGGTGAGCGGAAGTCCTTGAGGATCCAGGGCGACATGCCGGCGAGCGAAGGTATTCGCCCGGCCATCGCCAGCGTGTGGCGATAGTACTCGGCTTGGTAATCCTCGGTGAACTTGTGCGGCTCCGCCCCGGCTTCGCGCAGCCCGATCTTCGCGTCGGCGCCGAACTCCGACAGGATCAGCGGACGGTCGGCGGGCAGCCGCCATTCGAAACGGGCGAGGTCGGACGGCCGGTCTGGCCCGTACCAGCCGTTGTAGGAGTTGACCGCAAGGACATCGACGTCCTCGGCCAGCGGGTCCGCGAGGCGCAGCACCGGGTGCCCCTCGCTTTCGTCGCGCTCGGTCAGCAGCGCCGCGGTGACCAGCCGATCCGGATCGAGCGCGCGGACGTCGGCGGCGAGCCGGGCCATGAACACATTGCGCGCCTCGGTCACCGGCGTCTCGTTGCCGACGCTCCACAACGCAATCGCCGCACGGTTGCGATCGCGCAGGATATTCTCCGCCAGCATCCGGCGGGCGTTCGCCAGCGTCTCGGCCTCGTCCCACGCGATCCGCCAGTAGACCGGCACCTCGCTCCACACGAGCAGGCCGAGCTCGTCGGCCATCCGGACCATGGTCTCGTCGTGCGGGTAATGCGCGAGGCGCACGAAGTTGCCGCTGAGCCCGTCCCTGACCCGCGTCAGCAGTTCACGCGCCGCCTGGGGCGTGATCCGGCGCGCGGGGTCGGGGCCGATCTCCTCCTCGTGCAGGCTGATCCCGCGAAGGAACACCGGCTCCCCGTTGAGCAGGATGCGCGATCCGTCGATGGCAACCGTGCGGAAGCCGACGCGGTCGCGCCAGCGGTCGTCCCCGGCGCTGACCGTGACATCGTAGAGCTTCGGCGTTTCGGGAGACCAGCGGCGCAGGCCATCTGGGGCCGGTAGCTCGAACCGCGCCCAGCCCTGGGCATCGGCAGTCGTGCGGCGCGAGACCCCGAGTTCGCCGATCGCCAGTTCGACCGTCGCACCCGCGGCCGCCGGGCCGTCGAGCGCCACGTCGACCGCGATGCGCCCGTCGCCGGTCAGGCGCACCCAGGCGTCGTCGACGAACGTCTCGGGCACGGCGATCAGCCGGACCGAACGCGTAATTCCGCCGTAAGTCTCCCAGTCGGTCACCGGCGGCGGTACGGTGCGTTCGGTGTGGGTCGAATCGACCCCGACCACCAGCCGGTTGCCGCGCTCGCGCAGCAGCCCGGTGACCTCGAAGGCGAACGGGGTAAAGCCGCCTTCGTGGCGCCCCAGCCGCTCGCCGTTGAGCCATGCCTCCGCCGCGTAGTTGGCGGCGCCGAAGCGGACGAAGTAGCGCATCCCCGATTGCGGCGCAGCATCGAACCGACGCTGGTACCAGACCAGGCCCTGGTAGTGCCGCATCTCCGGCGCGTGGGTCAGCCAGCTTGCCGGAAGCTCGGCGCGCGGCGCGGTGTCCATGTCGTACTCGAACAGCGCCAGCGGGTCCGCCGCCCGCGCCCGCTCGACGTCGACATCATCCCACCGCCGGTGCCCGCGGCCGGGAGCCTCGCCGTGGAAACCGGCAACGCCGTCGCGATAGGGATCGATCGAGTAGGTCCAGCTTCCGTCGAGCGACTCCCCCTCGCGCAGGTCGGCCGCGGCGAGGACCGGTCCCTCGGGCAGCACCTGCGCCGCGGCGCCGGCGGCAGCGAAGGCCAGCAGCACGGCGGCGAAAGCGGCGCTCACGAGAGGGACAAAGATCGCTCGAAAAGCTGTCATCGCGACATCATGGAACGGCGAACGCGATGTAGGAAAGCGGTTTGTCGACCAATCTGGTCCGGACCGGATCAGTCGTCCCGATCGGAGAAGCAAACCTGTCCGGCATCGGTTTCCGACCGGCGCGTTCTGCAGGATCTCGAAGATACGCTCAAGCCGAGGTTGGAACTGCTGATCACAATGCCTCACCGATCGACTTCGCATTTGGTATAGCGATCTGCGCCCCGGAGCGACTTCTGCAATTTGCACAGCAGAGTCACGAGCTGGCGGCTTTCCACGGCGGTCAGCGCCTCGGCGAACAACCGACGTTGCGAGTCGTTGAATTCCAGCGCGCTCTGCAGCTGCGCCTCGCCCTCGGCCGTCAGGCTGAGTCGGAGCCGCCGGCGGTCGGTCGGGTCCCGTTGCCGCTCGACGAGCCCCGCGGCAGCCATTCGCCGGAGAATCAGCGCGACGTTGGGCAAGTCGATGACCAAGGCTTCGGCAATCTGCGTCTGCGAGATTCCGGGATTCGCGCCGATGAGGATCAGGGTAGCGAAATAGCCGGACGGCTTGCGAGGGGCGGCGTCCTGGCGAGTTCTCCGCAGCGCGTTCCAGATCGCGCGGCGAGTGATGTGCACCTGGAAGCCGACGTCGTCGGCGAGAATGCCCATGTCGAGTTCGGCGCCGGTGGCTTCGGCCGTCTCCGGCGCAACTCGCTCTTCGCGTGCCATCCCCGGGTGGTGCGCAGCGGGGGCTTGCCTGTCAATCGGAACAACTTAGTTTTTATAACTATATCGAACGGGCGAATCGGGAGGGATTGGTGCAACCCGCAAGCGAGCTGACCGGCCGGCGGCGGGTACCCGTCGGCAGCAGGTTGGCATTCGTGGGTTCGGCCTTGCTGGCCGTGACTGCGATCATGGCCAACGGAAGCTCCGCGCAGGTTCCGTCCTCGCCATCTGCCGTGGACCGCGAGTGGTGGTCGCCGGGCGACGGACGCAAAGTCCCCGAATGGCTCGAGTACGACAACGCCTATGGCCGGCTAGGCGTGCTGAATGCCGACGGGCTGCTCGACACCGCGGGCCATCCGTTCTTCGAGCCGATAGGTACCAACGGGCGCGCCTGCGTCAGCTGCCATCAACCCTCCGACGGCATGAGCCTTTCGCTGGAAACGATCCGCGAAAGGTGGCGCGTTACCGGAGGCCGGGACCCGATCTTTGCCGCGATCGACGGCAAGAATTGCCCGAACCTGCCGCAGGGCGATCCGGCGTCGCATTCGCTGCTGCTCGAGCGCGGGCTGTTCCGCATTCCTCTAGCCTGGCCGCCCAGGGCGGCCGACGGGACGCCGATCGAGCCCGAGTTCACCATCGAAGTCGTGCGCGATCCCGGCGGATGCAACCTCGATCCGGTCTACGGCCTCGCCAGCGACACTCCGACGATCTCGGTCTATCGCCGCCCAAGACCGGTGGCGAACCTCAAGTATGTGGTGCAGCAGAAGTTCGGGGTAAGCCCGTTCGTCGGCAAGACAGGCGAACCGGCGATGCGCGATCCCGAAACCGGGCGGCCGCTCAACATGAACATGATGGCCGACGCGCGCCTCGCCACCCTGCGCTCGCAGGCGGTCGAGGCGGGCCTCACCCACCTGCAGCTGCTCGAAAGGCTCAGCGAGGCCCAACTCGAGCGGATCGAAGCGTTCGAACGGCAGATCTACGTCGCGCAGGTCCTTCGCCACGGGGCCGGCTCGCTGGTTGAGCCCGATGGCGCAAAGGCGTTCGGGCCCCGCAATCTGCTGCTCGGCGAAGAAGGCGTGCTCGGCAACAACACGACCCGCTGGGTCTTCCCGATGGGCGATGTTTGGCAGGCCCCGGCGCCGGGCGACAGCCCCGGGCAGATCGCCATGCGCGAGTCCATTCGCCGGGGTCAGGAGGTGTTCCACTTCCGGACCTTCTGGATCCGCGATTCGATGCACCTCAACACGGTCGGTCTCGGCAACCCGACCAAGCGCACCTGCGCCACCTGCCACGGCATGCACATGACCGGCATGGATTCGGCCAACGGCTGGATGGACATCGGCACGACCAACCTGCCATGGGCGCGGGAGACGCCGCGCAACCCGTGGACCGACGAGCGCGAGCTGATGCCGCTGTTCAAGATCACCTGCAAGGACGGGGTGCCGCCGCATCCCTACCTCGGCCGCGTGTTCTACACGCAGGACCCGGGTCGCGCGCTGATCTCGGGCCGGTGCAACGACGTCGGCACGATCGTCATGCAGCAATTCCGCGGCCTCGCGGCGCGGGCGCCGTACTTCTCGAACGGATCCGCGGCGAGCCTCTCGGAGCTGATCGACTTCTACGACCGCCGCTACAACATCGGGTTCACCGAGCGTGAGCGGACCGACCTTCTGAACTTCCTCAGCAGCCTGTGAAAGGCATCGGGATGCGCACTCTCTCGCTCGCCGCTCTGTCCGTAGCCCTCGCGGCGGCGCAGGCCGCGCAAGCCAGCGAGCAGAAGCTGGCGTTCATTTCCTGCCCGATCGTACGCGACACCAGCAGCGTCCCGTGCTGGCTCTCCGAGTTCCGCGGCCAGCTCTACTATCTCGGCATCCAGACCGACGTCTCGGCGGACTTCAACCCGCCGTCGCTGGGTCACAAGGTCCTCGTCGAAGGCACGGTCGCAGCCAGCGGACAGGAAATCTGCGGCGGCCTCGTGCTCGACCCGGTCAAGGTCTCCGTGCTCCCCGAGCTCTCGCCCGAGTGCAACACGCTGCTGATGGCCGAAGACCGCTACGAGCTGCCGTTCGAAGCGCCGCGGCCACCCGGGCCGAGTGCCGGCCGCCTGGCTTTCACCCCGCCGCCCCCGCCGCCGCTGCCTGAGGCGCCGTTTCCCGAACGGACCTTCGTCGTCCCGTACGACTTCGACGGAACGGTCACCTTCGAGTCCCCGCGCTTCCTGACCCCCGCGCTCGATTACGCGCGCCACGTCCGCGCCAGGCGGATCGAGATCACCGGATACCGTGCTTCAGTCGCGCTGAGCACGGGCGAGGTGGTCACCGAGCGGGAGCGGCTTGGCACCATTCGCGCCGAGCAGGTCGCCGCCCTACTGCAAGGCGCCGGGTTGACCGAGCCCGAGTACGAGGTTCGCGGAGTCGACCGGCCGGAAACCGGGACACCCGAGCTGCGTCGCGTGGAAATCCGGATCATACCCGGAGAGTGAAACCGCGACCGATGCACGGAGATTGTGGCGACGAGCGGTTGACACCGACCTGATTACTCACACAAATTATCGTTATCGACGATAACGATCGGATCGATGGGGGAGTCGAGGATGCCAAGCCGCAAGCCGGTCGCTTCAGTCAAATCGCGCTTCGTTCGCGCTGCAGCCACCGTGCTGCTGGCGACGATGGCCCTTCTGTCGCCCCCCGCCTACGCACAGGTCGAAACCGACCGGCCGCCGCCGGTACAAGGCGCGAAGCCCGTGGTCCTCGAGCGGATCAAGGTTCATTCCCCCGCGATCGAAGGCAACCTCGAAGGCAACTCCGCCGAGCGCGACGTGATCGTCGTGCTCCCGCCGAGCTATCGCAGCGATCCGGCGCGGCGCTATCCTGTGGTCTACGCGCTGCACGGCTACTTCATTGGAGCCGAGGAGTGGATCCAGGAGATTCGCATTCCCCAGGTCGCCGAGGGCGCCTTTGCCCTTGGCGTGCCCGAGATGATCGTGGTGCTGCCCGACAGCAAGACGCTGCACCTCGGTTCGGTCTATTCGAACTCGCCGACCACCGGCGACTTCGAGAACTTCGTCGCCCGCGACCTCGTCGCCTATATCGACGGCCACTACCGCACGCTCCCCCGGCGCGAGAGCCGCGGGCTCGTCGGGCATTCGATGGGCGGCTACGGCGCCACCCGCATCGGCATGAAGCACGCCGACGTGTTCGGCGCGCTCTACGTCATGAGCCCGGGCGGGCTCGAGGCGCAGCCGATCATCGTGCCCGAGGCCGACGCCATCGCCGCCCTGCACCGCATCACGACACGCGAGGAAGGGGCAGCCGTCGAATTCCCCGCGCGCGGCCTGCTCGCGATGTCCTCGGCCTGGTCGCCCAACCCGAACAAGCCGCCGCTGTACCTCGACCTGCCGTTCGACGCGCAGGGCCGGCCCGACGAGCAGGTGCTCAAGCGCTGGAGCGCCAATTCGCCGCTCGGAATGCTCGACCAGTACGTCGCGAACCTGCGCAGCTACGCCGCCATCGCGATGGATATCGGCAACGACGACCGTACCGCCGACGTCGAGGCGCTGCATGCGCGTTTGCTCGAGTACGGGATCGAGAACTCGCTCGAGATCTACCAGGGGACGCACACCAGCCGGGTTGCGTTCCGCTTCCAGGACCACGTCCTGCCGTTCTTCGGTAAGCATCTCGAATTTGGCGCGCCGCCCCCGCCGACCTCGCCCGAAGTAGCCGGCGACAGGGGCAGCGGGGCGTACCCGGCGGTGATGGAAGTCGACCCCACGCTCAAGCGCCATGTGATCTATCGCCCGGCGGATTTGGATCGCCTCGGGGACCGCAAGCTCGGCGTCTACGTCTGGGGCAACGGCGCGTGCAGCGACGATGGAGCGAGCGTACGCAACCACCTGCTCGAGATCGCTTCGCACGGCTATCTGGTGATCGCTTCGGGCTTCGTCGGCGAGGAGCTCGCGCGGGTCCAGGCGGCGCGCGGAGCGCCCCAGCCGGGCGCGCCGCCCACGGTGCCGACAACGACGCAGGACCTCGTCGACGCGGTCGACTGGGCGCTCGCGCAGAATACCCTCGCCGGCAGCAAGTATCGCGACCGGATCGATCCGGACCTCGTCGCCGCCTCGGGGTTCAGCTGCGGCGGCGTCCAGGCTCTCGGCATCGCCACAGCGGACGCGCGGGTGAAGGCGCTGATCGTGCACAACAGCGGGCTGTTCCCGGCCGACGGCACGCCGCTGCTCCCCGGCATGGACCTGCCCAAGACTGCGCTCGCCAACCTGACCATGCCGGTGCTCTACGTCCAGGGCGGGCCGAGCGACATCGCCTGGAACAACGGCTACGACGACTACACGCGGATCAACCACGTGCCGATCGCGCTGGTCGGCATCCCGGTCGGCCACGGCGGGACCTATTTCGATCCGCACGGCGGCGCGGCGGCGATGATGGCGGTCGACTGGCTCGAATGGCAATTGCGCGGTGACGAGACCGCCGGACGCACGTTCATCGGCGAGAACTGCCGAATCTGCACCACCCCGGGCTGGACCATCGAGCGAAAGAACTTCTAGTGGCTCCCGGCGGTGCCCCGGGGGCGACGCGCATGACAGGCGCAGCAGGGCCCGAACCGGCTGACATCCGCGCGAGGGTCGAGCGCAAGCTGACCGTTCGCCTGATCATCCCGATCGCGCTGATCACCTTCGTCAATTCGATCGACCGGGTGAATGTGAGCTACGCCGGCAGCGCGATGTCGAGCGACCTCGGGCTGTCCCCGGCGCAGTTCGGCCAGGGCGTGAGCATGTTCTTCGTCGCCTACCTGCTGTTCCAGTACCCGCACGTGCGCTTGCTCAGGACCTGGGGGATCAAGCTCTGGATCCTGCTCTCGATGGTGCTGTGGGGGTGCTCGAGCCTGTGGATGGCGCGCGTCGACAGCCCCGGCGAGTTCTACGCCGCCCGTCTCCTGCTCGGCATGGCCGAAGCCGGGTTCGCGCCCGGAATGACCTGGCTGATCTCGCAATGGACGCCGCCGTCGATCCGCGCCCGGGCGCTCGCCGGGGCACTGGTCGCGGTGCCGCTGTCGATGGTCCTCGGCGGGCCGCTGTGCGGCTGGCTTCTCGGAGTGGCCGCCCCTTTCGGACTCGAGCCATGGCGCTTCATGTTCCTGGTCCTTGCGGTGCCCAACTTCGTCCTGGCCATCGCTGCCGCCTTCTACTTCGTCGACCGGCCGGACAAGGCGCGCTGGCTTTCGAGCGAGGAGCGGGCGTGGCTCGCCGGCGAATTCCGGGCGCAGGAAGGTCCACCTGCTCCGGCGGCCTCGCTGGGCGAGATCGCACGCGATCCCTGGCTGTGGCGCTGCGCCGCCAGCTGGCTGCTGATCATGACCGGCGCCTATGCGCTGGTGTTCTGGTTGCCACAGCTCGTGCGGCAGCTCGCCATCGGCGGGAGCGAGCTAGCCATCGGAACGCTCAGCGCGCTGCCGCTGCTCGGCCTTGCCATCGGTCTGGTGCTCAACGGCCGCCGATCTGACAGGACCGGCGAGCGGCTGCTCCACACCGGCCTGCCCAGCGCGATGGCTGGGATCGCCATGCTGATCGCCGCGCTGCTCGAGCCGGGCTGGCCGGTGCTGGCGCTGCTGGTCGTCGCGGGACTCGGCCTCGGCGCCGCGCAAGGGGTGTTCTGGGCCGTCCCGGGCAAAGTCGGCATCGGCGGCAACTCGGTCCCCGTCGGTGCGATCGCGCTGATCAGCATGTTCGGCACCGCCGGCGGCATCATCGGGCCGTGGCTTACCGGTGCCCTGGTTGCGGCGACCGGAAGCTTCTCGCTCGCCATCGCCGTGCTCGCGTCGTTGCTGATCCTTGCGCTGCCGGCCCTTGCCCTACGGTCGACGGCGGGCAGGAAACCCGTGCCTGAACTATCCTGACGCGTCGCGGGCGATGAGCTCCGCCGCCTTCTCGGCGATCATGACCGTGGGCGCGTGGGTGTTGCCACGGATGATCGTCGGCATCACCGAGGCGTCCGCAACCCGCAGCCCCTCGACCCCCACGACCTTGAGGTCGCTGCCCACCACACTGCCCATCGCGCAAGTCCCGACCGGATGGCCCGCGCTGATCAGCGAGGCGCGCAGCCAGGCGTCCATTTCGTCGTCGCTCTGCACATGAGCCCCCGGCGCGAGCTCGACCTCCACCAGCTTGGCGGCAGAGGGAGCTTCGAAGAACCGCCGGATGAAGCGGAACGCACGGCGCATCCGCTCCCGATCGCCTTCCGTGGCCACGAAATTGAACTGCACCGCAGGCATTGCGAGCGGGTCGGCCGAGCGTAGGGTAACCTCGCCCCGGCTTTCCGGATCGAGCAGGATCGAGCCGCACGAGTACAGCGGTATCGGCGGTTTCCGCCACCCGGGGAACCACGGCCGGGCATCGTAGCCGCTGTGGACGATCTGGAACTGCAGGTCCGGCCGCGACTGGTCGTCGCCCGAGCGGACGAAGCCCTGGATCGACATCGGGCTCTGGCTGGGCAGCCCTCGACCGGTGAGGCGCCAGCGCAGGAACGACCACGCGAGACGGTCGAGGCGGATCGCCCGGTTGAACGCGATCGGCTTGGCCGAGCGCATGATCGCCATCGCGATCGGGTGGTCCTGCAGGTTTTGCCCCACGCCCGGCAGGTCTGCGACCGTGGCGATACCCATCGACTGAAGCGCATGCCCCGGTCCGATGCCCGAGTGCATCAGCAAGTGCGGGCTGTTGAGCGCGCCCGCGCAGAGGATCACCTCACCGCGGCATCGCAGCACACGGATCCCCGCACCGTCGGCGAGCTCGATTCCACCAGCTCGCGTTCCGTTGAAAAGGACTCGGCGCACCGTGGCATTGGACACGACCGCGAGATTGGCCCGCCCGGCGACCGGGTCGATGAACGCACGCATCGTGCTCGCCCGCCGCCCTTGCCGGATCGTGCAGTCGGGCATGCCGAAGCCTTCGGGCTGCGCGACGTTGAAGTCCGGGCATTCGTCGTAGCCGAGGAAACGGGCGGCCTCGAGGAACGCGGGATAGATTTCCGGGTCGGGCTGCATCGGCGACACGTGCATTTCGCCCCGCGCCCCATGCTCCGGGGTTTCGCCGCGCCAGTTCGTCTCCGAGCGCCTGAACAGCGGCAGGACGTCCTCGTAGCCCCACCCTTCATGTCCGGCGTCGCGCCACGCGTCGTAGTCGGCAGCCGCGCCGCGAATGTACATCGTGCCGTTGATCGAGGACGAGCCGCCGAGCACCTTGCCGCGCGGGATCGGCTGCCTGCGTCCGTCGAGATTGGGATCGGGCTCGCTCTCGTAGCCCCAGGTGAAGCGCGGCGAAGCGGCCGCCTGCATCCAGGTCAGCGGCATATCGATCAGCGGGTGTCGGCACTCGCCGCCCGCCTCGACCAGCGCCACCCGCACCCGCGGGTCCGCGCTCAGTCGGTTCGCCAGGACACACCCGGCACTGCCCGCGCCGACGACGATGTAGTCGAACTCTTCCACGCTCCCCCGCCATTCAGTTGGATTCGCCGGAGGCTTAGCGCATATCCGGCAGACCGCGGGCGGTTTTCTCCGCTCGAACATGGGAGGATCGCTTGCAAGTCCCTGCCCTCGACCTGGCCTTCAGCGCGCGCCTCGATTTCGGCGATGGGCCGCGCGTGCGCTTTCGCCCAGCGGCCACCGAGTTCACCCGTGGGTTCGTCGCGGTCGTCGGTGGCGAGATCAGCGGCCCGCTCCTGTCGGGACACGTGGTGCCCTACTCGGGCGGCGACTGGCCGCGGATCTGGGACAGCGGGCTGGTCGAGTTCGAGGCGCACTACCTGCTCGAGGCCGACGACGGCACGCCGATCTACATCCACAACCGCGGCATCGCCTGGTCGAGCCCCGAAGTCCTCGCGCGCCTCGAAGCGGGCGAGGACGTCGCGCCGGAGGAAACTTACTGCCGCATCACGCCGCGCTTCGAGGCCCCGCAAGGGCCGCACGACTGGTTGAACCGGACCGCGTTCGTCGGCGTGGCCGAACGGCGGGGCCCGTCGACGCGGTTCGACTACTACCGGGTTACATGACGATGGCAGGCTCGCTTTCCGTTGCCGATCAGCTCGCTATTCGCGAGGTGATTGCACGCTATGCCTGGGCGCTCGACACGGGCGACGTCGAGGGCTTCGTTGCGTGTTTCTGCCGTGACGGCGTACTTCTGTGGGACGCGTTCGAAGAGCCGCAGCGCTGGGAAGGACACGCCGCGCTGCGCCATTTCGCGACGTTCTTCCGCGACCAGCCAACATCGGCCGGGCGTCAGCACCACGTGACCAACACCGTTGTGACAGCCTGCAACGGTGGCGCGCGGAGCCGGTCCTACGCGGCGGTGGCCTTGCGGCAGGGTGACGGCCCGCACCTGCTTCACGTCATGGGCTATTACGAGGACCTGTTCCGTGTGGAGGAAGGGGAATGGCGCCTCGCCGAACGCGTCATCCGGGACTGGTCGGGCCCGATCCTCGGCGCGTTCGCTGGCCAGACCGGAGAGCGCGTGGCGCGCCCGATGCCGCAGGTGCTTGCCGGAGCCGTCTACACGCCCGACGGGGCCTAGAGCCTACCCGGCTCGAAATGAAACGCGCCTTCGATCGTCGCCTTGCGGGGTGGCGCTATCGCGCCTGTAAATCCTTCAGGTATCCGGCACCCTGAACTCGATCCGTCACCCTGAACTTGTTTCAGGGCCCATTCCGCCGTTGGTGCAACGCACGCAGCCTGGCGGCACCGGTCGGTCAAGTTGGCTCGCCCTTGAGGCCTCGGTGCCGGCGGAGAGAGATGGGTCCTGAAACGAGTTCAGGATGACGAGAATGGGTGGGTTCCGCTCACTGGCGATTAGCTTGCCTTGCAGGGAGGATCGCCCCTGTTCCGTGCCAGGAGATCGACTTTAGAACGTCGAGGTCGTCGCGCCACCGTCGATCACGAGGCTCTGGCCGGTGACGTAGTTCGCCTGCGCGCTGCAGAACATCGCCACGAACGCGCCGACATCGTCGCAGTCGCCGAAACGGCCCGCGGCGATGCGCCATTCGCGCGAGAATTCGGCGACCTCCTGCTCGTAAGTCGTCCCCTTGACCTGCGCCCGTTCGGTGAATTGCGCCTCGACGAACGCGCTGTGGTGCATCCCCGGCAGCAGGTTGTTGATCGTCACGTTGTGCTTGGCGACCACTTTCGACACCGCCACCGTGTAGTTGGCCAGCGCGGCGCGCGTGGCGCCCGAGAGCACGCGGATCTCGCCCGGGTACTTGGCCGCCACCGTGGCGATGTTGACGATCCGCCCCCACCCCCGCGCGACCATGCCGTCAAGCACCGCGCGCATGAACTCGACCGGCGAGAGCAGCGAGATCTCGATCGCCTCGCGCCACTGCTCGCCGGTGATCGCGCGATAGTCGGGCGTCATCGGCGGCGGCGCGCAGGTGCCGACGAGGATGTCGGGCTCGGGGCACGCGGCGAGGATCCGTTCGCGCCCTTCCGCCGTGCTGTGATCGGCGCAGACGGGGGTGACCGAAGCGCCGGTTTGCTCGGCAATCTCCGCGCAGGCGCGCACCAGCCGGTCCTCGGTGCGGGCCGAGACAAACAGCTCGACGCCTTCGCGCGCGAGCGCCAGCACCGCGCTGCGCCCCATCCCCGCGCTGCCGCCGTTGACGATCGCCTTGCGGCCCCTGATTCCCAGATCCATCCTCGCTCCCGCCTCAGGGGCGCATGCCGACGTGCATGCTTACCGTGATGACCCTGCCCCCCCCGTTAGCCGCTGCAAAAGACGGGTACGCAGTCTCCGTCAAGGCCCTGTGCCGTCCTCGCCGCCCTCTAGCCAGGCGAGAATCTCGGCCCGATCGCCATCGAGCTTCGGAGGGATGGCGGAGGACGTCGAGCCCCCTGGATGGATGCGGAAGCCAGCATTGGGAATGACCGGCCTCCCGCCGGGCGGAACCGTATCGAGCGCAACCCGCTCGAGGCCGCTATCACCCATGAGTTCGGCCGCCTCCCCGACGCGGCGGACCATGCCGCAGGGTATCCCCCGCTCGCTCATCTCCCTCTCGAGCCGCGCCGCGTCCTTCTTGGCCAGCTCGGCCGCGAGCTCGGCGTACAACGCGTCGAAGTTGGCCCGCTGCGCTTCGGGCGTCGCATAGCGCGGATCGGCCAGCCAGTCCTCGCGGCCGAGATACTCGGCGAGCGCCGCGAACTGCTTCGGCAGCACGACCCCGAGCGATATCTGCCTGCCGTCGCGCGCGGTGAAGAGCGCCGAGCTGGGAAGGCCGCTGTAACCCGTATTGCCCATGCGCGGCATTTCCTCGCCAGCCAGCAAGTAGGGGGTCAGCGCCGAGGTCATGAACGCGAGGCTCGCATTCAGCATCGAGACGTCGATGTAGGAGCCGCCCCCGCCGCGCTCGCGGCGCAGCAGCGCCGAGAGGATGGCGATCGCGGCGGTCTGGCCGGTCAGGGTGTCGACGATGGGGAAGCCCACCCGCACCGGCGGATCGCCCTCGGCGCCGCCGAGCATCATCATTCCGCTTGTCGCCTGGACGATGTTGTCGATCGCCGGCCAGTCCCGGTAGGGGCCATCCTGCCCGTATCCGGAGATCGAACAGAAGACGATGTCGCGATTGTACTCGCGCACCGCCTCGTAGCCGAAGCCGAGGCGGCCGATAACGCCGGGCCGGAAGTTCTCGATCAGCACGTCCGATCGCTCGACGATCCGGCGAGCGATCAGCGCGTCGTCCGCCTGTTTCAGGTCGAGCGCGATCGACCGCTTGCCTGCGTTCGCGGCGATGAACGCGGGGCTCATTCCCTCGAACCGGCGGTCGCCCCGGTAGGCGCGAAACGTGTCGCCGCCGGGCGATTCGATCTTGATGACCTCCGCTCCGAGCAGCGAGAGAAGGTGCGTCGCATAGGGCCCGGCCATCACGTGGCTGAAGTCGGCCACACGATATCCGGCGAGCGGCTTGGTCATGGAAACTCCGGAAACTGTTTGCGCTGGACCGTCCAGCCAAATGAAGTGCAGAGCCGGCAATGCGGGCCGACGAACCAGCGGGCCGCCTGGGCGTCTCCCTTGAGGTGCCAGTCGAGCCAGGCCACGCCCACGCGGGCCCAGTCGCCGCCATTGGCGACGCCGAGCGTTCCGCCGTGGCCGACCGGAAGATTGGCCAACATTACCGGGACGTGGTCGATCCTGGCGAAGTCGTCGGAGCCGTTGGGAAACGCGATGTCCTCCGGCCCGCCGAGAAAGTAGGCCACCGGGGTATGGAGCCGCTCGAGGTCGTCCTTGGTGATCTGGACCCCGCTCAGGCCGGAACCGGGCCTGTTGTAGACGCCGCTGGCGAAGGCCACGACCGTATCCACGCGCGGGTCCGCTCCCGCGGAAAGCGCCTGAAGTCCGCCGCAGCTGTGCCCCATCGCGGCCACGCGGCTACTGTCCACGCGCCCCGCGAGCGCACCGTCTCGGGAGTTCGCGCGCTCGGCCCAGTCGATAGCGCCGAGGTACTGGGCGACCGAAGTCTCGTCCGCCGTGCGGGCTGGGGACGCCGGCGGTGCATCGTCCGCGGGTCGAGGACGCGAGACGGCCGGACCGTCCCGCGGAGGCACTTCCTCGCGAGGGCTGCCATTGGCGATCACGAGGTAGCCATGACTGGCGATCTCGCGCAGGAAATGGCTCGCGCTGAGACCGTTGTCGCGGCAGGCGCCGTTGCCCCAGACGACTACCGGCAGGGGATCGTCGGGGAGCTGCAAAGGCCGGTAGACGGTGTAGCCGGGCGCGTCCGGCCATGCCTCGGCCACGGCCGGATAGGGGCCGCTGCCGGCGGGTTCGCCGATCTGGCGGGGACGATCGCCTTGGGCCGAGGCAACTGCCGACGACATGGCAACGATGAGGCTCGCGATCAGGTATCCCTTCTTCATGCCGGCACCTCGCAACGGATCTGATCCCGCGCCGCCACGCTGTTCCTGGCCAGGCGGAACGTGTCCAGCCCGTCGATGCCGAACCTCTCCAGCGCCTGCGCGTTGCGTTGGGCATCGTCGAGATAGAGCCGGTCGAACCGCTCCTGGTCGGCCGCCGACACGGTGGTGAACTGGATGCCGCGTTTGCGCGCCTCGGCCATCCCGCGTTCGCTTGCCGCCCGGTTCTCTTCGGCAATCGCCGCCTCCCAGACCGGGATGCCCTGCTCGAGAACCGCTCTTTGGTCGTCAGTGAGGCTGTTCCATTTCTCGAGGCTCATCGCGCGGGCGGGATAGGCGCCGCGCGGGATCGCCAGTGTCGAATAGTGGCGGGCGATCTCGGCGAAGTGCAGCGCGGCAAACGTATCCGGCGGTGCGATCACGCCGTCGATCACCCCCTTCGACATCGCCGAATAGACTTCGCCCATCGGCATGTTGACCGGGTCGGCCCCGATCCGCTCGAGCACGCGCAGCAGCTCGGTCGGGGCGCGCAGCCGCAGCCCTTTGAGGTCTGCCAGGCTGCGTACCGGCCGGTCGCGGGTGACGATCCCGGGGATCAGGCCGCCCTGCACCGCCAGCACCTTGAGCCCCGCCAGCTCCTCGGCGATCTGCGGCGTGTGGCGCTCGAGGCAGCGATAGAGCGCCACCTGCGATTCGATGCTGTCCACCCCGCTGTAGAAGCCGGACTGCATGCGGATCAGGTGCGTCCCGCCGCGGACGTAGATCGGCGTGACCAGCCCGATGTCCGCCACGCCGTGGCGCAGCTCCTCCATCGACATCTCGGAGGACAGCAGCCCGCCCGACCAGACCGGCCGGATGCGCAGCGTGCCGCCGCTGCGTTCCTCGACGAACTTCATCCAGCGGATGTCGGCGCGGCTGAACGGATGCGACGGGCTGTAGGGGCTGGCGTAGACCAGCTCGGTCACGCCCTCCGGCGCCGGGCGCGCGCAGGCGGCGACCAGCAGCGCCAGCAGGGCGGCCAGCAGCCTCACGCGAGCCCCCGGTCGTGCAGGAACTGCGCGACAAGCCCGACCATCCGGTCGTGGTCCCAGTTGCGCGCATCGACCATGTCGGCATCGATCGTCAGCACCGGGACGCCGGCTGCCTCGAGCGAAAGCCCGGTCAGCCGCGTTCCCGACTGGGAGAGCCGGTTATCCGGGGGCAGGAGCTGAACCGCCGCGTCGATGCCGCACCGGCGCGCTTCGCTGACCATCCACTCGTTCATCCACGGCGGCAGGTGCAGCACCTCGTTCATCGAGCAGATCCGGCTGGCCAGCGCGCTCATCGGGTCGCCCTGGATCTCGCGAATGTACTGCGCCCCGGAAAACGGCAGGTACATCGACCAGACGAACACCGCGCCCAACCGCTCCTCGAGCGCCTGGTAGAAACCGGGATCGTGCCAGACACCGGCCCCGATCCACATCAGGCGGATCCGCTCGTTGGTCGATGCCCCGAGACCCTGCCCGGTGCGCTCGAGCACTTCGTCGCGGAACCTGCGGGCATGCGAGACGGCCCAGTCCGATCCGCGGTGCCATTGCGGGATCATCGTGTTGGGCATCTGCTCGGCGATCGAAACCGGGCACGGCCGCGCCTCGCCGATCGCCCGCGCGGCCTGCCACAGGTAGTCTTCCTGCTCGTTCACGCGCTCCATCAGGTGATGCAGCTTCGCTTCGTCGAACCGGCGGCCCGTGCGCTGCTCGAGCAGCGCGATCAGGTCGCGCATCTCTGCCACCAGCAGCGCGATGCGGTCCGGGTCATAGACCGCGCGCCATTCGCTTCGCGAATGCGCGAACCACTCCGGATCCTTCTCCGGCCAGGCCGGGGCCTCGAGCGGGAAGAACTCGCTCCCCAGCGCGTCGGCCCATTGCCCGAACACATGCTGGATGCAGTCGCAGGTCAGCCTCGCGACGAGAACCGTGGGGGTCGGCAGCCCACCCCACGGTGCCGTCGCAGGATCGTTGGCGAGCGTGCAGGCGAAGCCGAGCGAACAGTACTTGCAACCGTTCCCGGGATAGCCGTGTTCGGCAAGCACCTCGAAATAGCGGCCCGAAAGCTGCTTCGCCGAAATGTAGGCCGACCACCACTGGTTGGTGATGATCGGGATGTCCATCGCGTGGAAGATCTCGTGCGGGGTGTCGGCCTGCACGATCGCGAACGGTTCACCCTCGTCGACCACGCGCCGGCGCAAGTCGGCGACGTACTGCTTCTGGTAGGCGGTCGCCTCGCCGGTGCTCGCCAGCGTCTTGCGGCTGCGGTGCCCCGTCGGCGCGGGGCGCACGTCCTGCGGCGACGAGGTCATTGGAATACTCCTGCGCTCTCGAGTTCGGCAATGCGCTCGGGCGTCATGCCGCTGAGCGTACGAGCGATCTCTTCGACGTGTTCGCCGATGCGCGGTGCCCGGAACGGCTCGGGCACGTCGCGCGAGAAGCGGATCGGCGTCGCGATGTGCCCGAACGGGCCGAGCAGCGGATGATCGAGCGTGACGAGTGCGTCTCGCTCGGCAAGTTGCGGATCGCGTTCGAGCATGTCTTCGGCATCCTGCACCACCCCCGCGGCGATACCGGCCGCCTGCAGCTCGGCAACGATGGCGTGGTCCTCGCGGGTGGCGCACCAGCCGGCAGGATCCTCGCCGGCGATTGCCGCGAACTTCGCCCGGTCGTCCTCGTCGAACAGCGATACCGCGACCCAGCGATCCTCGCCTGCGGCGCGCAGCACATCCTGCCAGAGCACGCCGGGAGCCGCGTTGCCGGTTCGCTGGGGCGTTTCGCCCCGTCGCGCCGCGGCGATGAACTCGCGCATCTGCTGCACGCAGATCTCGTACATCGAAGCGTCGACGTGACAGCCCCGCCCGGTCTCGCGGCGATACTGCAGGGCTGCGGCGACATGGGCGGCCATCACGTAGGGCACGATCACGTCGCCGTAAGGGACGGCGCCGGGAATCACCGGATCGCGGTCGGGATACCCGGTCAGGTAGGTCCGGCTCGAAAGCGCGCCGCCCGTGCCGTCGACGCCCCATTCCTGCGCCAGCGGTCCGGTCTGGCCGAACACGCTGCCCGAGACCATCACAATCCCGGGGTTGCGCGCGGCGAGCGCGTCGTAGTCGAGCCCGAGCTTCTTCATCGTGCCGGGCGAGAAGTTCTCAACGACGACATCCGCCCACTCGATCAGCGGATCGAGCACTTCGCGCGACCGCGGGTCCTTCATGTTGAGCGACAGGCTGCGCTTCGAGGTGTTGAGGTGCGCGAACCAAGGCTTGTCGTCGAAGTTGCCCGGCTGCGAGGCGGAGACCTGCACGTCGAGCCGCGCAAGGTCTGGGCGGGTCCGGCTCTCCACCTTGACCACCTCGGCGCCGAGATCGCCGAGCGTCTTGGTCGTGATCGAGCCGACCAGCGCCCAGGCGAAATCGAGCACGCGGACTCCCGACAGCGGCCCTGGCCTGGTCCCCGTGCAAATCGCAGGAGGCTCGGAGACAGAGCGACCTTCGCGGATCGCGGCGAACCTCTCCGGCAAGCCGTCCGCCGTGTCGAAGAAGCCCCGCGCCGCGAGATGCGGATCGGCCAGCACGTCGGCCGGCTCCTGAACGACGCAGGCGTTGATCCCGCGCCGGCGGCCCTCGCTCGCGATTTCGGCCTTGGTACGCGAGGCGAAGAAGTCGGCGATCGCCCGCTCCCATTCGGCGCGCGTTTCCGCCGGCAGGGTCGACCGGTTGTAGGCCAGCCAGTCGGTGCCGCGCATCGGGTTCGCCATGCCGACCTCGTCGATCCAGTCGGACAGCGCCTGGTTGGCAGGCGCCCCGAGGCGTCCGGTCATCAGCGAGTGGAAGCACCAGCCGTCGGCCAGCTTCCAGATCGCCCGAACGGTCGCCTTGCCATAGGCGAGCGCCCCGCCCGCGCGGTGCAGCTTGCGCCGGTCGAACTGCCACACGAGCACGCCGTTGTAATTGCGGCTCAGGGCGACCTGCTGGATGGACACGTCAACATGCTGCCCCTTGCCATGCGTGCCACGCGCGTAGTGCGCGCTCAGTGCGCCCGCCGCGGCCACCATGTCGGCGTGAAAGGTACAGGCGTCACCCGCTTCCTTGACCGGCGGCAGGCCCGGTTCGCCGGTTACGCGCAGCGCCCCGCCCATGGCCGAAGCGACGAACTCCTTGCCCCGCCAGGCGCTGCGCGGGCCGCCCGATCCGAACGTGGTGACCGAGACATGGATCGTGCGCTCGTCGAGTTCGAGCTCGCCAAGGGTATCGAGGCCAAGGTCGTCGATGACGAACGAGGCCCCTTCGATCCCGCCGCCGAGCTCGGCGCCGAGCGAGGCCAGGAACCTCGCCAAAGGCCGGTCGGCCATCGTCCCGAGCACTGCGACGCGGTGTCCGACCAACGGCTTCACAGGTTCAGTCCTTTCAGAAATGCTTCAATCTCGGCGGGGGCACCGTCCCCGCCCCGCTCGTCGCGCCGGCTCAGCACGAGCGTCGGCACACCGGCGTCGGCCAGTGCCTGCCGGACGCGCGGCACCGCCCAGATGCGGGCCTCGTCTTCCTCGGGATGCCACAACACCGCGGCGCGCGCGCCATGCCGCTCCGCCGACGCAACCGTGCCGGCCGGCAAATCGCCGAAGCCGCGCGCGGCGTTTTGTCGTGCGTGGACCTGCCTGCCGATCGCGACTGCGGGGTCGCCCTCGGTGGCGATGAGCGGCCCAAGGTCCGACCACTCAACCTCGAGCGTCGGCCCGATCGGTACGAAGCCGGCTTGCTGAACCGCCGCGTGCAGCAGGTCGTGCGGCGGCGGCGTCCCAGCCAGGAGGCACGCTCGACCGGTCGACAAGCGGGTGGTCCGGGCACGCTGCGCATTGGTCGCCGCGATGCCTTTGCGCAGCGCGTCATCGTCGAGGCCGAGCTCGGCCGCCAGGCGCCGGACCGCGGCGATCGTGTGTGCCTCGCTCGTCGCCCGCGGGATCTTCGCCACGTCAAAGATCAGCGGCCGCGGACCGCCGACTATTCCACGGCGCTGCAACTCGCAGACGTAATAGTAGAGCCGCTGGACCACGTCGTCCCCGCGGCTGAAGACGACCAGCTCCCGATCGTCGAATCGGCCCTCCGCCCAACCCTCGAGGATCGAACGCGCCCAACGCGGGAACCGGCTCTCGAGCCAGCCGTCGGCCCGCGGTGTCGCCCGCTCGAGGTCCCACGGCAGCGGACCGCGTAGCCGACCGCTGGCCATCAGGAGGTCGACAGGAAGACAGGGGCCGAGGGTGCCGATCATGGTCAATGTCCGAGAACCGCCGGCAGCCACAGCACGAGCGCCGGAAACAGCAGAAGCAGGAGCAGGTGGACGAAGTCGCTGGCCAGGAACGGTAGCACGCCCTTGAAGATGCGCTGGATCGAGACGTCCTTGGCCACGCCCTGGATGACGTAGAGGTTCATGCCGAGTGGCGGGTGAACGAAGCCGATCTCCATCGCCCGGGTGATGAAGATGCCGAACCAGATCGCGGTCATGCCGGCATCGGTGACGATCGGCAGCAGGATCGGGGTGGTCAGGAGCATGAGCGCGAGGCCGTCGAGCACCGAGCCGAGCAGCAGCAGGAACACCGCGATCAGCAGCAGAGTGCCCAGCGGCCCCAGGCCGAAGCCGGTGATCAGCTCGCCCACCGCGCCCGCCAGCCCGGTCACGCTGACGAAGACCGAGAAGATCAGCGCTCCGATGATCACCAAGAGAATCAAGCCGCTCGTCTCGAGCGTCCGGGCGAAGGCCTCCTTCAGCATCGCGAGGTTGAGCCGGCGGCGGATCGCCGCGATGGCCAGCGCCCCGGCGGCACCCACCGCCGCAGCTTCGGAGGGACTGATCCAGCCGAAGGCGATCCCGCCGATGACCACGGTGACCAGCAGCAGCATGTCCCAGATGCGGGCGAGCGAGCGCCACCGCTCGGTCCAGCCGGCGCGTTCGCTGGTCGGCCCGAGTTCCGGTCGCCAGCGGACCAGCAACCAGATCACCAGGATGTAGAATGCCATCTGAGTGAGGCCGGGTACGATCGCCGCGGTGAACAGCGTGCCGATCGACTGCTCGGCGATGATCCCGTAGACGATCAACGCGCCTGAAGGCGGGATCATCTGGCCGAGCGTGCCACCCGCCGCGACCGATCCCGTCGCCAGCGTGTCGGCATAGCCGCGCTTGCGCATCTCGGGCAGCGCGACCATGCCCACGGTCGCCGCGGTGGCGAGGCTCGATCCGTTGATCGCGCCGAACCCGCCGCAGCCGCCGATTGCGGCATAGGCAAGCCCCCCGCGCCTGTGCCCGACGAACCTTGCCGCAGCGTCGAACAGGTCGCGGCTGGCGTCGGCGGCGAAAAAGATCTGCGCCATGAGCAGGAACAGCGGGAGCGTGCCGAGCTCGTAGCGGGTCAGCGTCTCGACGAGCACGACGCCGCCCTTGATCACGGCGGCTTCCGGACCGAGGACGATCGCGAGGCCGGCGAGTCCCACGACGCCCAGCGCCACGCCGATGCGCACCCCGGCGAGGAGCAGGGCCAGCAGGGCGAGGACGCCGACAAGTCCGGTCTCGGGCGTCGCCGTCATCGCCTGCGCCCCCGCAGCAGGGTCCGCGCGAGGACGAGGATCGTAGCGACCAGCGCCAGGTTGGCGAACAGGCGGAGCCAGCGCCAGGGCACGCCCGCACTCTCGCTGACCTCGTGGCTGTTCCACAGGTCGATCGAGAGCCACGCGGAACCGGCCAGCAGGGCGACGAGAAACGCAACCGTCAGGACATCGCCGATGCGCTCGGTCGCCTCCCGGAGTGCCCCGATCCGCTCCACCAGGATACGCACCCGCGGATGCGAATCCGCATGGGTCGAGG
Source organism: Sphingomonadales bacterium (assembly GCA_044506565.1). Lineage (GTDB taxonomy): Bacteria > Pseudomonadota > Alphaproteobacteria > Sphingomonadales > Sphingomonadaceae > Croceibacterium_A. The sequence goes on from JBIQKN010000001.1 coordinate 45,354, forward strand.
CGATCAGCGCGATCGCCCCGGCTACCAGCACGGCCGCCTGGATCAGTTCGATCGAGCCGTGAATCGCAAAGCCCACCTGCCGGCCGATAACCGCGACCGTGTCCACCGCCGTCGCCGCCAAGAGCGCGGCGCCCCCGGTCCAGATCATGAGGCTCCGCAGCCGCGTCACGCCGCTTCCCTCATCCAGCCGTCATCGTCGAACCGGATCGGCGGCAACCCCGCGGCCGCCGTAGTGCGTTCGACGTAGCGAAGGATCTCATCGCGACGTTCGCCGCGCGCGAGCACGGGCCGCCCCGGCGGTTCGACGTGAACCGGAACGATCCCGCTCCGGATACTGCCGCCGCTCCAGGCCACCCGGCCGATGAAGGCATTCACCGCCTCGGGATGAAACGGTGCCAGGCGATACGCCGGATCGGGCTCGAACCCGAACAGCTTCCGGCGCCTCGCCGCCCATTCGGCGCGCGCCGGGTGATCCTGGTCCGGGCTGAGCGCCGAGGTAACGACGCACCCGTTGCCGAGACCGTGAAAGATCGGCTTGCCGCGATAGACCTCGATCCCCCGCACGATATGTGCGTGGTGCCCGATCACCAGGTCGGCCCCGGCGTCGACTGCGGCGTGCGTCAGAGGACGTTCGTACTCTGCGAGACGCGCGGGCACGTGGACCAGGCCCTTGTGCAGCGCAACCACCACGATGTCCGCTTGATCGCGCACTTTGGCCACGTCGGCTTCCAGCGTCGCAAGCGCGTCCGGATGCACCGACACCAGCGGCGCAGTGGGCGCGACCGGCGAGCCGTCGGACGTCGCGATGCGGAGATAGGCGGCGCCGGCGCGGTCGTGCGTCGCCCATCCCGCCTCGGGCCCGACGCAATTGTAGCTGAGCAAGGCGACACGCGTGTCGCCGGCGGATGCCCAGGCCGGCTCGCGAGCCGCAGCGAGGTTCGCCCCCGCGCCCGCATGAGCGAGGCCGAGTGCCGCGAGTCCCTCGATGGTGTCCTCGATCCCCTCCGGACCGCAGTCCGCAATGTGATTTCCGGCGAGGCTGAGCATAGTGAACCCGGCCGATGCCAGCGCGGCGAGGTTCGCCGGCGGCGCGCCGGGAGCAGGCACGTCGCCGGCGAGTTCCGCTCCCCTCAGGGTATGCGGGACCTCGAGATGGCCGATCGCCAGATCCGCCCGCTCGAGAGCGGGCGCGATCCCCGACAACCAATAGTCGGCGTCCGGCTCGTCGAGAACGAGGTCGCCGGCCAGGGCGATTTCGAGAGTTGCCAGACGATTCACTCGTTCGGTCAGATCTTCACCCGCAGGCTTGCCGCAACGATCCTGCCGATCGGGCTCGCCGCGGTCGCGTCGTAGCCGCCGCTGCCGTTGCCGCTCGGGGCGATATTCACATAGGGGGGATCCTCGTCGAACAGGTTCCTCACCTCCGCACCCAGAGTGACTTCCGAGCCGAACGGATTCCACGAACCGTCCTGGCCGAAGGTCCAGCTTACCGACAGATCGACGGGAGTATAGCTCTCGACGCTCTCGTTCGGCACGATGGCGTCGTTGGTGTAGCCACCGATGTGAGTAACCAAGGCGCGCGCCGTCAGCGGGCCGTGAAGCCAGCTCACGCTCGCCCGCGCCTTGAACTTCAGCGGCTGGAAGATGCGGTTCCGCCGGTCCACCAGCGGTGCTGCCGGGGTGACCGCCACGCGGTAGTCGGTAAGGTAAGTGCCGCTGGCGTTGAACGCGAGCGTGTCGTCACCCAGAGGAAGCGTGTAGTCGACGGTGAAGTCGATACCCCGGGTGATCGACACGCCGAGGTTCTGGCTGCGACCGTCGACGAAGAGCTGCGCCGGCAACGCGGGCGCGCCGACGAACCCAATCCCGGCGGCATTGAGCTCGGCAACGCGCGCCGCGGCCTCTGCCCCGCGCAGGATGATGTTTGTCCCGGCGTATTGGCTCTCGACGTTGAGAATCGCCAGGTTCGAAAGGTTCGCCAGGACCTGGTTCTCGTATTCGACGTCCCAATAGGTGAGGCCGATACGCAGGTTGTCTATGAGGTCGAAATCAGCCCCGACCGACCAGGTGGTGGCGGTCTCGGGCTTCAGGTCGCGATTCTCTCCGGAAAGGGCGATGCCCTGGATCGGCGCACCTCCCGCGGGATTCTGGTAGTTCTGCACGTAAAGGTTGTTCGAGTTGCCGTAGATTTCGGGGATCGTCGGCGCCCGAAAGCTGGTGCCATAGCTGCCGCGCAGCACCAGGCCGCTGAACGGAGACCAGTTCACACCGAATTTCGGATTGGCCGTCGTGCCGACGTCGCTGTAGCGGTCGTGACGGATCGCCGCGTTGAATTCGAGGCGGTGGATTCCGGGGATGTCGTTCCCAGGGCCGATGAGCGGAAAGAACCCCTCGGCATAGAAGGAATCGACTGTCCTCTCGAAGTGGCGAAACACGATCGGAGTGGTCGGCGCGCCACGGGCAGAGCCCAGGTCGACCTCGAACTCCTGTCGTTCGTAGCCGACCGCGAGCTTGGCTTCGCCTCCCGGGAGCTGGAACATACCGCCGTTCGCGCGCGCCTCGTAGGCGGTCAGCTTGCCGTCGGTCGGTGCGAGGAAGATCTGGTTGGCGATTTCGTCGAGCACGGCCTGGCTGGTCCTGCCCAACCCGTAGGGATCGAACGCCTGCGAAGGATCGCTGCTGGCCAGGGCCGCGTTGAGCGCGGCATTGTTGATGCCGGTGTAGGCTCCCGAGAAATCGTGCGTCTCGCCGAGCCCGACCAGGGCCTCGAACGACCAGCCATACGGAAGCGCCACGCGGAGCCCCGGCGTAATCTGCCAGCTCTCGGCAGAGCCTTCGGTGTCGCCCGAAGGCACGTCGTCGCGGAAGCTGTAGTCCAGCAGGTAGCTCGTACCCGTGAACCCGGCCGGACGGACGAAGAAGGCATTGGTTTCGGGGACGGTCAGCGTGGTGCCGGGAAAGGGTCCGCGCCGGAAGAACTTGCGCTTCGAATAGAACCCGTCCGCGAAGACGGCCAGCCAGTCGGTGATCTCGAACGTGCCGGTACCGTTCGCCGAGACGTAGCTTTGCTCGGGGAACAGGTCCTGGCCGACCAGGTCATTGCACCGATTCGTGGTGCCGGCGACCAGGCTGCCGGCCGATGCCTGGGTCACACCCCCGGCCGGGATGGCATAAGAGACGCCGTCGGCCCGGATGGTGCCGGGCGAGCATCGAGCAGTGCGGTAATCGTTGCCGCCGAAGCTGGTCTGGTCGCTCACGAAGAAGTCGCGATCGTCGCCGCTGAGGTTCGATCGTTCGACGCGCTCGAATGCGAGCATGACCTGCCCGCGATCGAAGACCTTTCCGATCGCGGCGCCGAGCGCCCACTCATGGAAATCGTCGGCCAGCCCGCCGCGGGCGAACGCCTCGATTCCGTCCAGCGTGCGGCGGGGGACGATGTTGACCACGCCGGCCACGGCATCCGAACCGTAGACCGCAGAAGCGCCGTCGGCGACGACCTCGACCCGCTCGACCCCGAGCGTCGGGATGACCGAGGGATCGGTAGAGCGGCTGTTGTTGACCACGCGGTGCCCGTCCACGAGGACGAGCGTGGCGTACGGCCCGATCCCTCTCAGGTTGACCGAGTTGCCGTAGGTGATGTTGCCCGAGCCGCCCGACTGCGCCCGCGAATTCTCGGAAACGCCGAGATCGAAGTTCTGCGGAATCTCCTTGATGATCCGGTCGGTCGTCACCCCGGCTGAGGCCTCGATGTTGTCCCGTCCGAGAGAGATTACCGTCGAGCCGACCGGCGCCGCTCCGCGCACGCGGCTGCCCGTAACCACGATTGCCTCGTTCCGGGCGCCGTCGGACGCCTGACCTTCGGGCTCAGCCCCCGGCGCGCCTTGTGCGAAAGCCGGTGCACTCGCGGTTGCTGCAAGCGCCGATGCGCCAGCCAGCAGCAGGAAGCGACGTCCATTTGATCTTGCAGGCATTGCACTTCTCCCCTTCCCGGCCGGACATGCCGGCCGGCCCTTTCAGTCATTGAGCCAGCGGCAGGTCCACGCGCGAGGGATCGAACCCTCCGCGCAGGACGGAGATCACCGGTGGCGGCGTCAGTTTGATTTCCTGGAGGTTGCGCTGGCGCGGATCGGCGCCGGCGACGACGAAGCGCAGCCGCGCGCCTTCCGGGATGGTGCGCGAAAGCGGCGTCATCGCAATCGACACCGGCGCCTCCTCGCCGGCCTCGAGACCCTCGACGTCCGTCGACCTGCCTGAATGCCAGGGGAGCCCCAGCGTGTCGTAGGGCGCCTGCGACAGCTTGCGGTGCGAAAGCCGCAGACGGCCGAACGAAATGACTTCCGCCTTCCCGTCGGCGCCGATCAGGTCGAGATAGACGAACAGGTCAGCTTCGGGATGGCTCGAGGTTACCGTCAGGTGCGCAACGGGGAACCCGATCAGGGTCATCGACCGGGTGAGCGGCGCACTGACGTAGCCGAGCCCGTGAGCGTCCATCGGCCCGGGCCAGAAGGCGAAATACTGCGGCGGCGGAAGATCGTAGTCGACCGTGAATGCATCGCGCCCCGGTTCGCCGGGAGCTTCCGCGAGCGCGCCCGCCGTGCCGGCGCTGCCACGCGAATCCGCCAGGAACCAGGGCAGCGGGCGCGAGCCGATGCCCGGCAGGTCGTTCGCCCGGACGTAACGGCCGCCCGCGGCGTCGTCGACGAAATAGGTCGCGCGCGGTTCGCGATCGATCCCGTTGTCGGCGCCCTTCAGGTGGTGGTCGAAGTAGCGGACCACTTCGCCGGCGAAGTCGAACCCCGCCGGCGGAACGCAATGGTCGCCGGGGCCCGCCAGGAACTTCCCGCCGAGATTGGCCGCGGCGAGGATTACCTGTCCGGTCGGCTCGTCGCGCCAGTTGCCCCAGAAGTAGGTGGCGATGCCTGTGGCCCGGATCGCGTCGAGATGGTGATAGACCGCGACTTCGTCCCAGAAGGCGTTGCCGGTGAGCGGCGAAGTGCTGTCACGGTACGGCATCCCGTACCACAGCGGCCCCATCGGGGTATTGCCCGCATGCTCGGCTACGGCCTGGCGCAGGAGCGTTCCGTCGCGATCCTCGTCGACCGGGACGCTGGCGAGATCTACCTCGGCCGGCTCGTCAGGCCGGGTGTTGAACTGGGCCGTGATCCCGCCGTTGCGGACGAACGCGTACTTGTCGAGGTCGGTCGCCCCGATGAACACGGCCCTGAGCGAAGGCGGCGTAGTGCTCGCCGTATGGAAGGTCGTGCCACCGAGGTACGAGCAGCCGATCATTCCGACCTTGCCGCTCGAGAAGGGCTGGCGCGCGAGCCACTCGACGAGGTCGTGACCGTCCTGCGCCTCGGTCCGGTCCTGGAAGCCCCGGCGGGCGCCGAACGACGCGCCCTTCCCGCGAATGTCGGCGACCGCGACGACGTACCCCGCACGCAGCAGCGAACGGAGCGCCAGCCCGTCGCCGAGAGCCGTCTCCGAAATCGCGCCGTTCTCGTCCCTGAAGCGGGCGCGGTACGGCGTGAAGGCGAACACGACCGGCAGCGGCGCCGAGACAGCAGCGCCGTTCTCGGCTGGACGATAGATGTTTACGGCAAGGCGGGTGCCATCGCGGACGGCAACGTATCGCGACTCGCGCACGACGTCGGCGACGCCTTCCGCAGAAGCGGAGGTCCCGAGCAACAACATTGCGAGCAAGCAGACGAGCCTCGTCAGCACCAGCCTCTCCGTACGGTTGTTTTTTGCTTGTCTGCTTGCCGACGGGTCGCGAGCGCAAACGAAAAATCACTGACGATTTTGTTGACAATCCGGGCAACAAACGTTCCACTGCGTTGTGGGAGGAGGAGCCGTGGAAGAATTCGTGAGGCGCGAACCGCCGACGAGCCTGGAGATCGCCGACTGGATCCGCGAGCGAATCCGCCGCGGCCAGTTCGCGCCCGAGCAGCGGCTCGTGGAGGTCGACATCATCCGCAAGACCGGCGGCAGCCGGCTCAAGGTACGCGAAGCGTTCCAGCGGCTGGCCGCCGAAGGGCTGGTCGACATCGAGCCGTTCAAGGGAGCGTCGGTCAGGAGCACCAGCCTCGAGGAAGTGCGGCAGATCTATCGCGCCCGGGCTGTGCTCGAAGGCGTGACTGCCGCCGATTTTGCCATCTCGGCAACCGAGGAACAGCGCAAGCGGCTGCAGCAGTTGCAGGACGAGCTCGAACGGTGTGTGGAGGACCGTGCCCCCGAGCGGTTCGGGCGTCTCAATGCCGAGTGGCACCAGCTGCTGGTCGACGGCTCGGGCAGCACGCTGATCGGCGAGCTGCTGGAAAGGCTCACCGTGCCAATCCACCGGCTGCTATTCGACAGCTTCTACGATGCCGAAAGGTTGCGCACGGCGAACGAGGATCACCGCCGGATTCTCAAGGCGATCCTCGAGCGGGACGCACCCGCGGCCGAGCAGGCCATGCGCGACCACGTCCACGCGGGTTACCAGATGCTATACGCGATCGAGACGGCGTACCAGATCTGACCGTCGGATTCGGGTCCCGTGGCCCGCGCAGGAATTGCAATGCTGTCGAGCGCCCGGCTGAAACCGGAGGGCGCGACGAACCTGTCCGGGAACGATCCCCGCGGGACAGCCCATCCGCCCCACGGATCGGCCGCAGCTCAGACCGGCTGCAGGCCGTGCTCGCAGATCTTGTCGATCAGGTCGCGGTGGCGCGGCAGCCCGCCGCAGAGCCGCTCGGTCAGAGTGCGATTTTCGCGCAGCGCGCGCTCGGCCAGCGGTGCCTCGGCGGAAATCGCCTGCGGATCGACCTCGCTGCGGAAGCCCATCCCGTAGAGCACGTATTGATAACTCGCCGGCGGGAAGACCTCCTCCACGCGATCGAACTCGTCATGGAACCAGGGGGGCTGATACGTCCACAGTCGCAGCAGCTCCTGAAGCCGGTCCGGAATGGATTCGGGGCGGCGATTGTCGCGCCAGAAGTCGGTGTCGGTGCGCTTGCTGGCCACGTAATGGAGCTTGAGAAAATCCACGATCCGGCCCCAGCGGTAGTCCGTCGCTGCGTTGAAGCGCTTGGAGACCACATCCATCACTTCCCGGCAGGCGGGCATCTGCTCGGCGATGAACTTCGCCGACAGCTCGGCGAGGACGATGGCCGATGATTCGAGCGGCTCGAGAAAGCCGGCCGCCAGGCCGACCGCCACGCAGTTGCGCTTCCAGAAGGTCTGCCGCCGCCCCGCCCTGAAACGGATACGGCGCACGGGCAGATCGGCTCCCGCCGGACCGAGGTAGGCACGCATCTCGCGTTCCGCCTGCTCGTCCGAGGCGTGCTGGCTGGAAAAGACATGCCCTACCCCGCGGCGGCTCGGCAACCCGATGTCCCAGATCCATCCCGCCGACTGCGCGGTGGAAATCGTGTGCGAGGCTATCGGGCTGTCATCGCGTTCGTAGGGCACCTGAACGGCCAGCGCCGTGTCGCAGAACAGCACGTCGGTGCACTCCTCGAACGGCACACCGAGTGCTTCGCCGAGCAGCAGCGATCGAAAGCCCGAGCAGTCGATGAAAAGGTCGCCTTCGATCAGGCCGGCCTGTTCGGTCTGAACCCCGAGGATGTCGCCATCTTCCGCCTGATCGACCGCTCGAACGTCGGCCAGCACGTGGCGTACCCTAAGTTCCTTTGTGCAATGCCGCTGGAGGAAGCCGGCGAATTTCCCGGCATCGAGATGATAGGCGTAGTTCGCGACGGCTTCGAACTCTGGGGTCGTGACTGTCTTGGGCGCCAGTCCCTTGTCGCATATCCGCCCCTGGGGGCTGACCGCGTCGCAGAAGCTCTCCGCGCTCTCGCGCCCGAGCCAGTGCGGCACGAGGTTCACTCGGGAAAATGCCTGCGGAAGCATCAACGGATGATAGTAGCCGTCGCCCGGCTCGCCGGTGGTCCAGCGTGCGAAATAGGCGCCCTGCTTGAAGGCGCAGCCGCATTCGCGGAAGAACTGGGTCTCCGAAACGCCGATCTTTGCGAGCGTCGTGCGCAAGGTCGGCCAGGTACCTTCGCCGACACCGATGATCGGCGTGTTGGGCGACTCGATCAGCGTGACCGAGAAACCCCCTGCCATCCGCGGCCGGTGTTTGGCAGCGATCACCCCGGCCGTCAGCCAGCCGGCGGTACCGCCCCCGACGATCACGACAGATTTGACCGGCTTCACGTTACCTCCGGAAAACGCCCGGGGTTGCCGCGGAGGCAACCCCGGCAGGGGAGGAAACTAGAAACGATATCTGGCGCCCGCCGTAAAGCGCCGGCCGTAGCCGAACACATCGAGCAGCATGTTCTTGTAGCGCCCATGGGTGCTCTGCACCTCGTTCGTGATGTTGAGCGCCTCGGCGAAAATGGTGAGATCCTCCATGATGTCGTAGCTGGCGCTGAGATCGACCTGCAGGCTCTCGTTGACGAAAGTCGGCTCCGCCCCGAAGGCACCGGTGTTCTGTACCTGACCGAAACCGAGCAGGTACTCGTCGCGCCAGTTCACGGCGGCCCGGAACTCGATCCCGTTCTTGTCATAGAAGCCGACGAAGTTGGCGGAGTTGGCGAGGCCCGTGACGGCGAACCCGCTCTGGGTGATGTCGTCCGGATCGTAAGGCTTGTTGGTGTCGACGAAGGTCGCGTTGGCGACGAAGCCGAAGCCGGTGTCCCCGAACGTGTGCTGAAGCGCGAGCTCGACGCCGCGGACCGTCGCCTCGGGCCCGTTGACCCGCTGCGAAACGCTGAACTGCGCCGGCTGGCCGGTCGACGGGTCGATGACGCCGTTGATCGTCTGCCGCTGCGTCCCCTGAACGATGAAGTTCGACACGTTTTTGAGGAAGAAGTTCACCGCCATGTACGAGTTCGGCTGGTAGTACCATTCGGCGGCGATATCGAAGTTCTCCGAGAGGTACGGTTTAAGCAACGGATTGCCGCCGTTCGCGGTCAACGCACCCACACGCTGCCCGGAGCCGATGTTGAGCACCGGAGTCAGGAGGTTGAGCGTCGGTCGGGTCAGGGTGCGCGAGGCATCGGCCCGCAGGATCAGGCCGGGCATTACCTCGAGCTTGACGTCGATCGCAGGCAGCAGGTGGCTGTAATCGTGCTTGGCGGTAACCGTTTCCGAAGGCCCGAAGTTGACGGTGAGCAGCGTCGGGTCCGTCGTGCTCGGCGTGATCGACGTCGGCAGGCGACCGATCCCCTGCGAGGTGACGTGCGTGGTCTCCTGCCGCACGCCCGCTGTGAAGGTGAGCGGCATTCCCGCGACCTCGGTCTGGAACCGCCCGGAAAGGAAGAGCGCCCAGGTCTTCTCGTTGATGTGACGGACGCTGCCGACGTCCTCGGCGACGTCGAACGTGCCGGTGAAGTCGCAGCAGCCGTAATTGAAGCCGGGAATCGTGGTGGCCTGGGGATTGCCCAGCCCCGACAGGTAGTTCTGGTAATCGATCGCGCTGAAATCGATCAGCGCAGGCGGGAGCGCACCGCTGAAGCCGGGGATGAAGTCGACGGTGCTGACGAGGCCGCGGTAGAGGTCCTGCGGGATCGGGACACCGCCCGTCGTACCCGAAGCGGGCCCGTAGCCGGAATAGGCCTGCCAGAAGTTGTTCGCGAACGTGTTGGCGCTGCTGAAGTTGAAGGTGTCGTCGAGATAGCTTCCGCCGACGGTCAGCGACAGGTCATCCTGTTCCCAGGTACCGCTGAAACGCCCCTGGATAATCTCGTCGGTGTTCTTGTTGGCGATGTTGACGGTCACGTGCGACCCGATCACCGCCGGATCGATCCAGCGGGACGGGTCACCCTCCGCGCCGTAGCTGTGCAGGACCGGGATCGTGTTGCTGCTGTTTCCGTCGATCGAGATGCCGAGCGCCGGCCCGATCGCAAACCCGTAGCCGATATCGGCGCCGAGCGAGTTGACGCGGCCGTCGGGATTGAGCCAGCTCTTCGAATAGCTCGCGTCGGCCTCGAACGAGAGGTTGTCGTTCGCCTGCCATTCGATGTTCAAGCCGGTGGTGTTGGTGCGACGCTGGTTGCTGTCGGTAGCCGCGGTGAAGTCGGTCTGCGAACCGGCCTGGGTGAAGTCCAGCGGGACGCCTTTGTCGTCGAGCACGACGTCGCGAAGCGACCCCTGGTTGAACCAGATGCCGAAACCGAAAGTCTCGGAGTTGACCCGCTGATCGGTGAAGTTGTTGTCCAGCGTGATCAGCAGGTCGTCGTTCGGCTGCCACTGCAGGGCCAGTCGCGCATCGACGCGTTCGTCCTTGGTGTAGGACTGCTGCGCGCCGTACTGTTGCTCGAAGAAGCCGACGATCGTGCGCCGCTGTGATTCCGGGGCAGTCGCGTCGTCGGTGGGATTGCAGGTGGGCGCCGTACTCCCGGCCAACTGACAAGGCGCATAGAAACCGCCGGGGAAGCCGTGGACGAACACGTTGTTCGTCTCGGTGTCGTGGCGGGTGTAAATCACGTTTGCCAGCACGCCGAAGGTATCGTCGGCGAACGTGTGGCTCACGAGCAGGCCGCCCGTCGGAACGATCTTGCCGGCCTGTTCCTGGATCGAACCCGAAGCGGTCGCGGCGATGTGGAAGCCCGGGCGATCGAACGGCTTCGGATAGGCAATGTCGATGGTCGCGCCGATGGAGTTCGCTGCGACCGTGACATCGGGGGTCTTGTAGACCGAGATCGCACCGATGAAGTCGGCACCGACGGTGCTGAAGTCGATCGCACGGCCGCCGGTGGCGGTCGAAAGGCGGCGGCCGTCGACCAGCGTCTCGTTGAAGTCGCCGCCGAAGCCGCGAATGGTCACCCCGTTGGCTTCACCCCGCATGCCGTCGCGCTGGATCGACACGCCCGGCAGCCTCTGGAGCGAGGCCGCAACGTTCGAGTCGGGGAAATTGCCGATCTCCTCGGAGGAGATGACGTCGACGACCCCGGGCGCATTGCGCTTCGCATCGAGATTGCGCTGAAGCGAGCCGCGAATACCGGTGACGATGATGGTTTCCGATCGGTCGGATGCGACGGGCCGGGTTGCCCCCGCCTCGCCCTCGTCGTCCTGTGCCAGGGCCGGCGCAGACATCGCCAGCGCGAGCGCGCTCGCGACGCTCGTTCCAACCGACAGGCGCAGTCCGCGCGAACCCGAGTTACCTCCAGTCATATGTGCCATCCCCAAACCCTTCACCCTCTGGTCGCCGGGCCGAGCGTTTCGGCTCCGGAATCCGATCCGGAGGGGGCACCTCCAGATCGATTAGTCCTACAATACCAGTATGTGGTAGCGCTATCAACGCCTTTTTGTCTGACTAATTTGTGCTTGGAATTGCCGCACATCCCTATAAAAATGTCGCGGAAATCAAGCGACCTCGGAGCGGGCGCGTGAGGGGCGATCGGGGAAATTGCAAAGAATGCAATTAGTAGGACTGAATCTCGAGGAGCACGCCGCGCTCCGAGTTCGCCACGCGCCGCCCGAGTCGCGCCGCTTCGTCGAGATCGTGGCGTCGGAGTTCGCCGACGCGGCGGCGTGCTGCCCGGTGCTTCTGGTCAAGAACCCCGAGACCGGCGCATTCTACGCAGGCGCGATGTTCGGCTTCTACGAAGGCGCGCCTCTGATCGGCGCGGAACCCGGCCAGCCCGATCCGTTCGTATCGCTCGATCGCCGTCGCGCGGGCTTCTACATCTCCGGCGACCACATCGCGGTCGACGAAAGCGATGCCCGCTTCAGCCGGGTCGAGGGTGAACCGCTGTTTCATGCCGACGGCACGCCTGCCCCGGCGCTCCGCGCCATCCAGGCGGCGTTGACGCAGCTTCACCGGGGCAAGGCCGAGACCGAGGCCTTCATCGCGCGGATGCTGGAGCTCCGCCTGATCGAGCCGATCAGCGTTTCGCTGAGCTTCGACGACGGACAGACGCTGGCGCTGCAAGGCTTGTACACGATCGGCCTCGATGGCCTCGGCGAGCTCGACGACGCGACGGCGCTGTCCCTGTTCCGCGCCGGGCACCTGCAACTCGCTTACACCGTGGCGCTGTCGACGCGGCAGATACGGATCATGGCGGCACGCCACAACGCGCGGCTCGCTTCGGGACAGGGACGTCCGTGACGCATCCGGGGGCTACCATTCCCGAGGTGTCCGCCAAGGGCAATCCGCTCGAGCCGAACCGCCTCGAGGCTTGCGAGCCCGTGATCCACAGGGGCCTGTCCGCGCATTGGCCCATCATCCGGGCAACCGAGGGCCGGTTCGACACGCTCGCAGAATATCTCCGCGCGATGGATACCGGCCGCACCGCCCAGTGCTTCGTCGCCCCTCCGGAGGTCGGCGGCCGCTATTACTATGGCGATGACCTCGAGGGCTTCAATTTCGCCCGCGAAACCGTGACGCTCAGCGCGGCAGTGGACCGCATTCTCGCTTGCGCCGAAGATCCCGCAAGGGGCTCGGTCTATCTCGGCTCCGTTCCCGTGGCCGACCACGTCCCTGCCTTTGCAAGCGAGAACGTCCTCGACGGCCTGCCCGAGGGCGTCGAGCCGCGGATCTGGATAGGCAACCGCTCGCGGGTCTCCTGCCACTTCGACACCTTCGACAACCTCGCCTGCGTCGTCGCCGGCCGGCGCCGTTTCACGCTCTATCCGCCCGAAGCGATCGCCGAGCTCTATGTCGGACCGATCGATCACACGATGGCCGGTCAGCCGGTCAGCCTCGCCGCTTCGAGCGCGCCGGGGGACCCGCGGTACCCCCGCTTCGAGGCGATCCGCGATCGCGCCCTGATCGTCGAGCTCGAGCCCGGCGACGCACTCTACCTGCCCAAGCTTTGGTGGCACGAAGTCGAGGCGACGGACGAAGTGAACGTCCTGGTCAACTACTGGTGGGATGCCTTCCCCCAGAGCCGCGACGCGCCGTTCACGGCGATGATGCTCGCCCTGCTGGCGGTCGCCGAGCGCCCGGCCCGCGAACGCGCGGCGTGGCGGGCGTTCTTCGACCACTACGTGTTCCGGCCCGAGGGCCACCCGTTGGGCCACCTGCCCGAGCACCAGCGCGGCATCCTCGGAGAGCTCGGACCGGAGAACCGCTCGCGGCTGCGGGCATCGATCATGCAACAGCTGCGCGGGTGACGGCCTTGGCGGACGACCAGAAGGACTCCCGGGATGCTCTGGAGACTCCGCAGGGCGGCGACGCGCCGGCCGACCGACATTGTTTGGGGAGAAGCGAGTAATGACCCGTCCCTCGAGATCTGTGCAGCGCTCGGCGGGCACCGCGCTGCGAGCGCTTGCAGCCGCGACGCTGGTTCTGGCGCCGTGCATGCCCGTCCAGGCGGCCGACGGCCCACCGGCACCCGCGCCGCTGTCCCACTACTTTTCGGCCGCAACCGATGATCCTGCAGCACCCGACCACGACGGGTTCATTCGCCGATGGATGCTGCTCGATCCGATCGCCAAGCCCAATCCGACCAACATCGTCTTCACCGACAGCTATGTCCGCGAGGCGCTGTCGCCGGGGACCTACCCCGGCCGCTTCGGCACGCTGCCCCGACCGGGGGCGATCACTCACATCGGCGAAACGCTGACCTGGCATGCGCTCGATTCGAGGCTGTGGGACGTCAAGCTGTTCAACTTCGCCCAATCCCGCGGCAAGCAGACTTACGGTGTGGTCTTCTGGGCCGTCACCGTGATCGACAGCCCACGCGAGATCACCGACGTCCGCCTCGCCGTGGGTTCCAATTCGGCCTCGCGCTGGTGGCTCAACGGCGAAGTGGCAGCCGAGCTGTTCGACGACCGCCGGATGGTGATGGACGACGTGCTGTCGGATCGGCTGACCCTGCGCAAGGGCCGCAACGTGATCCACGGAGCGATCATCAACGGTCCGGGCCTCAGCGACTTCTGCCTGCGGCTGCTGGATGCGAGCGGACAGCCGATCCGCGATGTGGAGGTGGTCGTACGATGAGGCGCTCCCCGATCGACCCGGCGCTCGCCGCCCTGGCCGCCGCGACCTTGACATGGTCCGCGCCCGCGACCGCACAGCTCGCGGGCGACGTCTTCATCCACGACCCGTCGACCGTCGTCGAGTCGGACGGCAAGTGGTACACCTTCGGCACCCGCGGCGGCGGGCTGGTCTCCTCGGATGGCTGGACCTGGTCGAGCGGCCCCATCCGCCCCGGCGGCGGCGTGGCACCCGACGTGATCCGGATCGGCGATCGCTATTACGTCGCCTACGCAGTTGGCGGCGGTGGCCTTAACGGCGGTCATGCGAGCGAGGTCAAGGTCATGTGGACCAGGAGCCTCGATCCCAACTCGCCCGACTTCGAGTACCACGAGGTCGGCACCGTCGCATCGAGCAACGGGGTCGAGAACAACGACGCGATCGACCCGGCCTTCCTGTTCGTCGATGGCCGGCTGTGGCTCAGCTACGGCACCTATTTCGGCTCGATCCGGATCGTCGAGCTCGACCCCGCGACCGGCCAGCGCGTGCCCGGCAACCAGCCGGTCGATATCGCGATCGACATGGAAGCGACCGCGCTGCTCTATCGCGACGGATGGTATTACCTGTTCGGGACGCACGGCACCTGCTGCGACGGTCCGAACTCGACCTATAACATTCGCGTGGGCCGCTCGCGCTCGGTGCTCGGCCCTTACGTCGACAACATGGGCGTGCCGCTGCTTCGCGGCGGCGGCAAGCTCGTCGCGGCGGCAAAGGGCCGCATGATAGGCGCCGGGCATTTCGGCCACATCGATCTCGGCGGAGGGCTCGAGAAGTTCTCGCTGCACTACGAGGCGGACATGGACCGCAGCGGCCGCAGCGTGCTGGCGATCGAGCCGCTGCTGTGGCGCGACGGTTGGCCCGTCGCCGGCAGCAACATCAAGGCAGGCACGTACCAGATCCAGTCCGAGCGCAGCGGCAACGCGCTGCAACTGAGGACCGGTTTCGTGCGCATCCCGTTCGACGCGCGGCGCAGTTTCATGGCCGGTCCGAACGATCCGATCACTGCGATACCCGACCAGACGCTCGCCGAAAACGGTCCGGCCTGGCCCGAAGGCGCCGTCCGCGTCGACCTCTCGGCCTACATGGTACGCCCCAACCAGCACTGGTTGGTCACACCGGAGCCGCAAGCCGGTGGCTATTTCGGCGCGCCCTATTACAGCATCCGCATCGCCGGCACCGAGCGCGCGCTCGCGGTCCGTGCCGACGGCCGCGAGGTCGAGGCCGTGCCCCGCTTCACCGGCGACGAGCGGCAACTCTGGCGGATCGACCAGCTGACCGACGGGACCTACCGGATCACGCCCAAGGGCGCTCGGGACGACACCGCGCTCGCGGCGATCGGCACGAGTTCGGTGAGCCTCGTGCGGTTCGATCCCGACAGCGACGCGGGACGCTGGCGCTTCCACACCCCCTGAAGAGGTGGGACATTATCGCGTCAGGGCAGCATTGCCCCAGACGACGGGAAAGCTCTGGTCGCGCGGTCCGGCGGATCGCGCGACCAGTTCGATGAGGTCCACCCCCTCGACCGCCGCCGTGATCCGCACCGCAGCCTGCCCGAACTGCACCGGCGGCGAACTCGCCAGAAGCTTGCCGTCGCCGTAAACCGAGAACGTCACCGGCTGGCTGCGGCCACGCGCCGAGTCATCGACCCCGACCATGGCTTCGAAGCGGGCGTAGCCGGCGTTGCGCACTTCAAGCCGCGAGTTGGCCAGCACGCCGATCCCGGTCTCGTACGGTTGCCCGGCGACCGCCAGTCGCAGTCCGTACGGCGTCGCGTCGGCCTGCGCCCCGCCCCAGCCGCCGTAACGCGGAGGCTCGCCGATGCCGCGCGTCCCGGCCCAGAAGATCGGGCGGTAGATCATCGGGTCCGGCTCGGGTACGACCACGCCGTCGTCAGCCGGATTCACGGCTCCTGGCATTTCCGAGAGGTACAATCCGTTCGCCAGGCGCCGCGCGCCTTTCGCGCGAAAGACCAGCGTCTCGCGCGCGGCGAGTTCGAAGTCGCGCTCGCCCCGGAAGCTGATCGCCTCGCCGGTCCACAGGTTGCCGAGAGCGACGTCCGCATCGGATCGATACTTCAGGTGATCGGCCGTCAGCGTCGCCTTGAGCGGAGCCGACGTGCGATTGAAGATGGCCACCGCCTTGTCCCCGTCCGCTAGCGTCTTGACGAGAATCTGGACGTCGTTGGAATCGAACGCGAGCACGGCCTGGTTGCCGGCCGGGTCCTGGTTCAGTGCGATGACCTCGGCATTGCCGAACACGTCGATCAGACTCTGCGGGGCCTCGCGCAGGTCGTAGCCGATCATCAGCGGGGCGTTGATCATCGCCCACAGCGAGAAGTGCGAGCGCGCTTCCATCAGGTGGTTTTCATCGAAGTCGCCGGTGCCGATGTAGAGCATGTCGGGATCGTTCCACGAGCCGGGATGGGCGTAGAGCGGCCGTCGCACGCTGCTGTCGAAGCTGTGCAGCATGCGCCCCCAGGTCGGCGCGATATCGTCGCTCGTGCGCGACATGTTGCCCATGTCCTTGGCCCAGGCGCGAACGTCCGCGGCGCCCCACAGGCAGATCGAGAACACGAAGTCGCCGTCGGGATTGTGCCTCTCGAGCGCCCGGCGGACCTCGTCGTACAGACTGTGCACCTTGGCGATGTCGGTCCGGCCGATCGATTCGCTGTCGACCCATGGCCCGAGCGGCCGGACCTGGCCCGACGCGACCCACCGGCTGTCGGGCGTGAGCCCACGGATGCCGCACGCATCGACCTTTATCAGATCGAAGCCCCACTCGGCAAAGTAGAGCGCGATGTCGCGATCGACGTTGTCGTAGAGGCCGACTTCGCGCTCGAGCAGCGTGCCCTCCGGCTGGTTCAGCCCGTCCGTGCTGTAGAGCTGGGCGCAGCTGTTGCGCCCGATGTCGGAGTAGATCCCGGCCTTGAGGCCCATCGCGTGAAGGCGATCGGTAAACGGGCGGAAGCTCGTTCTGCCGTCGGGCGTGGCCGCGGAAGGAAAGGTCGCGGTGCGGATGATTATCCGCCCGTCGGTCAGGCGCCGCTTGAGCCACCAGCCGTCGTCGAGGTCGATGTAGCGATAGCCTTTTGCGGCCAGCCCGTGCCGCACGATGGCCTGGGCCGATCCCATGACCTTGGCTTCGTCGATGTCGCTGCCGAACGCGTTCCAGCTGTTCCAGCCCATCGGCGGCAAGGGCGCATTGCCTCCCGTATAAGCGCTCCAACGCCCGCTCGGGTCCAGTGAGTCTGCCTGTGCCGGTAGCGCTGCAGCCGCGACTGCCAACGCAGCGGACAGGAAGGCTGCCCGAATATGTCGCATGAAACGTCTCCCCATGACCCGACTCGAAGAGACAATTTGTCCGACAAATTCGCTCGGCGCTACCGGGTCATCGAGTATCTGCCCATGGCATCGAGGATGACCTCGACGAGGCTTCCTCCCTCCCTCAGCGCGAACCGTGTTCCGGGCGGACCGCGGACGACCAGACTGCGGACCCTGCGATTCGACCATTGCATGTCGACCGTGAGCCCACCGCGCGCGCGCAGCCCCGTCACCGATCCCGCCGGCCAGGCGCGGGGCAGCGCCGGCAGGAGGATCAGCTCGTTGCCCCAGCTTTGCACCAGCATTTCGAGGATCCCGGTCGCCCCGCCGAAATTGCCGTCGATCTGGAACGGCGGGTGGGCGTCGAACAAGTTCGGATAGGTCCGTTCCGGCCCGAGCAGGCCGAGCAGGATCGCGTGGGCGCGCTCCGCCCTGCCCATCCGGGCCCACAGGCAAAGCCGCCAGGCCGTTGCCCAGCCGGTCGATCTGTCGCCGCGCCGGTCGAGGCTGATCTCGGCGGCGCGGATCATCTCCGGCGTATCGCGGACATTGAGCTGATGGCTCGGATAGACCGCGTAAAGGTGCGAGACGTGCCGATGCTGAGGTTCGGGCGCCGCCGCATCCCAGTCCTCGAGCCATTCCTGCAACTGTCCGAGCTCGCCCACCTGGTCCGGTGCCAGGTTGCGGCGCGCCTCCGCGAATTGTGCCAGCAGCGCCGAGTCCTCCCCTTGTCGTCGGCCGGCGTCGATCGTCCGGTCGAACAGGTCGCGCAGGATCTGCCGGTCCATCGCCGGACCGGCGCACAGCGTGGCACCGAACGGGTGCGGGTTCTCCGGAGACAGCGACGGCGAGGTGATCAGTCCGCGCCCCTTGGGATCCGGAATCAGCGTGTCGAGAAAGAACAGCGCGGCGCCCTTCATCAACGGGTACAGACGCTCGAGGAAGGGCTCGTCGCGGGAATAGTCCCAATGATCCCACAGGGTCGTGCAGAGCCAGGCCCCGCCGAGGGGCCAGAGCCCCCATTGCGGACCGTCGACCGGCGCCGCGGCGCGCCAGAGATCGGTGTTGTGGTGCGCGACCCAGCCGCGCGCGCGGTACATCGTCTCGGCGGTTCGCGCCCCGGTGACCGCCAGCTCCTCGACCATCCGCAACAGCGGTTCGAAGCACTCGCCGATGTTTGCAGGGTCGGCGATCCAGTAGTTCATCTGGGTGTTGATGTTGATCGTGTACTTGCTGCCCCACGGCGGCGAGACGCGGTCGTTCCAGATGCCCTGGAGGTTGGCCGGCTGCGACCCCGGCCGGGACGAACAGATCATCAGGTATCGCGCATACTGGACGTACAACGCAGCGAGCGACGGATCGGCGCCTTGCTCGGCAGCGAGAACGCGTTCGTCCGTCGGCAGGTTCGCGGCTTCGGTGCGGCCGAGGTCGATGGTCATCCTGCCGAACAGCGCGCGGTGGGCCTCCACGTGGTCCTGCCTGAGTCGCTCGAACGGCTTCGCGGCGCCTGCGGCCACCTGACGGCTGACCCGGGCGACCGGGTCACCGCTCGCATCATGAGGACCCACATAGCTGGTTGCTGCGGCCACCAGCAGGGTCGCTTGGGTAGCGCCGCGCAGGCGGACAGCGTCGCCGCGTAGCTCGACGTTGCCGTCCGTGAGGACCTTCACCGCGATGGCGTAGCGCAGACCTCCCGCGATCGACCCCGCGGGCTCGTTGCCGCCGGTGATCAGCCAGGTGTCCGGCGAAAGGGTGCTCGCCCGCGCATTGCCGCTCGCCGGGTCGATGGTCTCCCGGAACGCCCAGTCGACCGCGGGCGCATCGGCAACGTCGGTCGCGGGACCGTCGAACTTCGGCTCCGCACGCTGCACTACCCCCGGAGCCGCGTAGGACAGGTCGACATCCAGCATGCCGCGCGTGCCTTCGAGACGGATCACGATGAGCTGATCGGGCGCGGAGACGAACGTTTCCCGGTGCAGTCGTCCGCGCGATGTCCGGTAGCGGACCTCGGCAATGGCCGTCGAGAGATCCAGGCTGCGCCGATAGTCGTCCGGCGCCTCCTCGCCGGCGAAGTCGAGCATCAGGTCGCCGAGGGTCCCGTACGGCATCTGCGTGAGGGGCTGCGCCATCATCTCGGCAGCCGCCAGGCGTTCGGCCGCCTGATACTCGCCCGCGGCGATCAGCCGCCGCACCTCGGCCAGCGCCGACGCGGCATCGGCTCTGTTCGGATCATAGGCGGAGCCGGCCCAGAGCGTATCCTCGTTGAGCTGCAGCCGCTCCTGGCGCGCACGCCCGAAGACCATGGCCCCCAGCCTGCCGTTGCCGATCGGCAACGCCTCTTCCCAGCGCCCCGCGGGCTGCCGGTACCAGAGCAGGTCGGCTCGACTCTCGGACTCGCGTCCCGCAAGCGTCGCGCCTGGCAAAGCCGACAGACAGACGCCGGTCGCAAGCAACGTGCGGCGATCGATTAGCGGACCTTTCGTCAACCGGTGCCAGACGGAAGGGCCGCGATCGGGATCGCACCGGCGCGCTGCGTCGATCGTCTCCCCGTTCCTGCCATCCCCAGACCTCTTCGCCCGACGACCGAGGGCGCCGAAGGCAAGCAGCACGGCTGCGACAACGGCGTGCACAACGGAGGCCAAGTTCGTTCGGAGGGCAGCCATCGCGACATCATGGAACGGCATAGGCGCTGTAGGAAAGCGACTTGTTGAGCGGTCTCATCCGGATCGGATGAGTCGCGCCGTTCGACGTACGCCTCTTTGCTGCCTCGCCGGATTCCGGCTTTTCCGAACGGTTTACCGCACGCCCGCCGCGTGCGGGCATCGCGCGGCACTTGCGGGCTTTACCTTCGGCCCGAATTGGGCGAGCCCATGGTCATGCAGAATCAGCCGCAGAAAGCCGGGCCCGTCGGGTCCGGACCCTCCTTTTCGTCCCTCGCCGTGCTCACGCAGCCGCGGGTCGTGTTGCCGGCGGTGGGCCTGCTCGGGCTCGCGATCGACCTGTTCGTCCGGCCGCTGTCGTGGGTCGGGCTCGGTCTGATCGCACTCGTCGCGATGCCGTGGCTGTTCCAGGCGTGGTCCGACCAATTCAGGCTTTCCACTCCCGCGAGCCGTGCACCGGCGTCCCCGCCGGACCCGGTGACCGAATCCCCAGCCAAGCCCAGGGTCCAGCCGCGCGCCGCGGGCCGGGAGGGGCCGCCTCGTCCTGAGCAACGAGCCGCTCCGGCGGCACAGCGAGCCGCAACGCCCCCTCCCGTCCAGGCCCCGCTCCCGATGCGCGAGCCGCCACGGTCGAAGTCTTCGGCCGAGTCCCCCGCGAGGCCGATGCCGGCGCCGCTTCCGTCGAAGTAGGGTACTTCGGGCAGGGCACGGGCTTCGGCGCCGGTGTGGAGCCCGGCTTCCACGTTACGCCGGCAAAGCTCGAAGACCGCTCCCGATGCGAGCTCCTGTCAGACGCCATTCGTCGAAGTCTTAGGCATTTCTAAAGCTGCGCCGCCCACGTTGACCCGATGAACGGCACCTCGCCCCGGCTCCGCTTCTCGTGGAAGCCCCTGCTGGTCCAGAGCCAGATCGTCGGCATCCTCGTGATGGCGCAGTTCCAGCTCGATGCCTGGCTGGACCAGAAGCCCGATCCGACGACGCCGGACCGGGCGATCCTGTTCTTCCTGCTGTTCGCTGGCGTGAACCTCGCGGTGATGCTGACCGGCGATCGGCTTTTCCGGAAGCAGGGCTGGTGGCAGCGCAGCGGCTATTGCGCCCTCGGCGCACTGGCCTCGAGCGTGGCCCACGCCGTCGCGCTCGCACCCGCCGCCTATGTGGTAGCCTGGCGCGACGGGATCCTGTTCGCCCTGCTGCTGACGCCTGTGTTGATCGGCGCTGCGACCGCGTTCCTGATGCACAAGTCCCTCGGCTACGAGACCGAAGGCGACGATCCCCAAGCGCTTTCCCGCAAGGTCGACGGGAACCGTGCCGCCGCAACGGCAGTCCACGACATCGGCACCGCCGAGTACTTCGAAGGCCCCCTGCAGGTGCGTACGTCCGCCTGGGCGACGCTCATCGCGGCCGTAGCCGGCGCGACGCTGTACGGGTTCATCTCGCTGGTCTCATTGTCCGACGGCCAGCTGCCGGCCAGCGCCCTGCCGCCGGTATTCAGGATCAATCCGATACTGGGCGCGATCTACGGCATCGTCGGCACATCGGTGCTGTTCTACATCTTCATCAGCAGGTCGCATGCCTTCCTGCAGCGGCGCGGAAAGGACGGCCTGAAGTCCTACGCACTCGCCGGAATCTACGTCCCGCTCGGATTTGCGGCCGCACTGCTCGCGCTGATGGGGCCGTTCGGCTTGCTTTACGTCCTGCCGTGGGTCCTGCCGAGCGTCTTGGCGATGGCGACCTATCACCGCATCGCCGGCTTCGAGCCGCTCGACCTGCCCGACGACATCGAAGTCGGCGATCCGCGTGCCCTGGTGCCCGCCGACCACGTTCGCCGCCGCGTCCGGCGCATCGTTCACACGAGCTAGACAACCGCCTCCAGTATCAGGTCGCTGGCGCGCTCGCCGATCATGATCGCAGTGGCGTTGGTGTTGCCCTGCGGGATGGTCGGCATGATCGAGGCGTCGGCCAGCCACAGACCGTCTATGCCGCGCACGCGGCAGTCCGGCCCAGCAACCGCCATCGGGTCGTCTGCCGCGCCGATCTTCGCCGTCCCCACCGGATGGAACATCGGGATCGTCGCCGCTCCGACGTAGCCGCGCAGCGCCTCGCGCGTGGCCGCATCGGGACCCGGACGGATTTCGGCTGTCACCTCGCCGGCTATCGCCGGCTGGGCCATGATCCGGCGGGCGATCTCGAGGCCCTCGACGAGTTGCAGCGCGTCGTCCTCGTCGAGCAGGCGATGCTCGATCAGCGGCGGCGCGTCGGGGTCGGGCGAGCGCACCGCGATCCGGCCGCGCGACTTCGGGCGCATGACCGCGACGAACGTGCTCACCGCGCTTCCTTTCGCCAGAGCGAGGTTGCCCTTGGGCGTGATCTCGAACGCGAAGGCGCTGAAGGCGAGCTGGAGATTGGGCGCCGGCAGCCCCTCGCGGCTGCGCATGAAGGCCTGAGCATGCCCGATCCCGGTGGTCAGCGCCCCACTCCGCGCGAATGCCAGCGCAAGCAACTGGCGAAACCCGGCGAAGCCGCGCGCGTCGCCGTTGAGCGTGTGCGCCGAGACGGCGTTGACCAGGTGGCAGCCCGGGTGTTCCTGCAGGTTCGCCCCCACGCCGGGAAGATCGCTGACTACCGCGATTCCGTGCTGCCGAAGATGCTCCGCCGGGCCGATCCCCGAGAGCATCAGTAGCCGCGGGGTGTTGAGGGCGCCGGCGCTGAGCACCACGCCGGCCC
>JBIQKN010000001.1:68126-114300 GCA_044506565.1 Sphingomonadales bacterium
CCGCGCTCGTTGTGCTCCATTCGGCGGAAGTACGGCAGCACGCTCGCGTAGTCCCACCCGGACGCGCCGAGTTCGGCCCAGTGGTCGTAGTCCCACTTGTGGCCGCGAATGAACATCATGCCGTTGATCGAGCTGCCGCCGCCGAGCCGCTTGCCCGCCGGCCAGACATCCGGCCGTCCGCCGACCGAAGGATCGGGCTCCGCGGTATAGCACCAGTCGAAATCGGGCTTCTGCACCAGCGCGCTCATCAGCGCGGGGACCGCCAGCCTCGGGTCGTGATGGTCCTTGCCGGCTTCGAGCAGCAGCACCCTCAGCCCGCCCTCCGCCAACCGCGCCGCGCAGGCGATACCGGCCGAGCCGCCGCCGACGACGATCAGGTCGGGTTGTCCGGGCATCTGCGATCCTCTCCCTGTCCAGCGCCGTGATGGGCGAGGCCGGCGAGGCGCGCAAGCGCCCGGTGTGATGACGGATGGAACGGCGGGCGCTAATGCCGAGCTATGGCCGATCCCGCCGATAGTCCCGACCGCCAGGCCATGCGCGAAAGCGCCGGCAAGCGACTCGCGCTGATCGCCGAAAGCTTCCAACGGCTGACCGGGCGGCAGCTGGTCGAAGCCGCACTGCCCCCCGAGCGGGCCCTGTGGGAAGCTCCCCAGGTGATCGTCGCGCATGGCACCGAAGCCCGGCCGCTGTTCTTCTACGGCAACCGCGCCGCGCTCGCGCTGTTCGAGATGCGCGCCACGGAGTTCATCGGGCTGCCCTCGGACCGCTCGGCGGAACCGGGCGCGCGTGAGGCGCGCGCGAAGATGCTCGCGGCGCTCGAGCGCGACCGGATCGTCGAGGGCTACGCGGGGGTACGCGTGGCGGCAAGCGGCCGGCGGTTCGAGATCCTCGGGGCGACGGTGTGGGACCTGCTCGACACCCAAGGCGAACGCCACGGGCAGGCCGCGACGTTCGCCGAGTGGCGCCGTCTCGACTAGGGCGTCACAAACCGCTCGGCGATCCAGTCGCCGATCAGGTCGAGCGCCGCGGGTGCGAACGTCTCCTCGATCGTCGCGTATTCGCCGACCGAGCCGGTGGTCGCGGTCTGGAACAGGTGGTTGAGCCCCGGCAACTCGACGATCGTCGCGTCGGGGTTGCCGGCGGTCGCGGATCGGATCGCGGCGAGGTTGGCCTCGGCGGGTACCTGCAGGTCGAGGCTGCCGTTGAGCGCCAGCAGCGGCACGCGGATCGCCTGCCAGTTGGGGACCGGGTCGTACTTGAGGAAGTACTGGAACCACGGCCCGGAGACCTGGCGCACGACGATCGCGCCATCCATCTCGGGGGTCATGCCGACCGCGACCTTGGCCTCGGGAGTCATCAGCGCCATCGCTGCCTCGTAGCCGGCATCGGGCGTCTCGGCAGCGGCCATGATCTCGAACAGCGAGCGCAGCACCGGTTCGGCGCGGTCGAGCTCCTGCGCGCTCAGTCCCATCTGCGCGCCGATCAGGCGGCGCTGCGACAGCATCAGGTGGACGAGGTCGGTGCCGGGGCCGGCGAGGCTGACGAAATAGGCCACCTTGTCGTTGGCGCGCATCGCGATCGGGCCGATCATGCCGCCTTCGGAATGGCCGATCATGCCGATGGCGTCGGACCGAATCTCGGGGCGGGTCAGCAGGTAGGCGAAAGCCGCGTTGGCGTCGGTCGCGAGATCGGCCGAGGTTGCCTCGGCGTAGTTGCCGGTCGACTGGCCGACGCCGCGGTCGTCGAAGCGCAGCACGGCGATGCCCTGCCGCGTGAGATGGTCAGCAATCACCGCGAACGGCTTGTGGCCCATCAGCGTCTCGTCGCGATCCTGCCCGCCCGAGCCGGTGATCATGATCGCCGCGGGGAACGGTCCCTCACCTTCGGGCAGGGTCAGCGTCCCGGCGAGGCGGACCTCGGGGAATGCCGGATTGTCGAACGCGACCTCTTCCGCACGGTAGGGAAACGGCTCCTTCGGCAGCTGCGGACGGGCGGGGTCGCGCCGCGCCGCGACTTCCTCGTCCGACGCGCGAGCGAAGGTCGAGACGAACGATTCGCCCGGTAGCGTGGGCGAAGTCCACACGCCGATGATCTGCGTGCCGTCTGCGGAGAGCTCGCCGGCGAATTTCGATATCCCGCGCGCGATCGAGAAGCGGACCGCGCGACCGTCGCGCACGAGGTCCCCGACGGGGATGCCGTTGGCCATCTGGTCGGGCGAATCGTAGAGCACATTGGTCCCGCGCTCGCCGGTGGCGACGCGCAGCGACTGACGCAGCTTGACCCCATTGCGCTCCCAGGTCCCGGTCCAGACGCCGTCGAGGCCTTCGATGCGCGGCTTCGCGGCCGGTGCGCCGCGAGCGAGATTGAGCGCCTGCGGACCGCCCTGGTCGAGCGTGCCCCGCCACTGCCGGGCGGCCTCGTCCCATTCGGCGGAGTACGTCGCGTTGACGCGCGGAACCTTGAACGCGAACTGGCCGTCGGTGGCGGTGACGTCCGAGATCGGCGCGAGATTGCCCGGAGCCTGGTCGGCGTTCTCGATCGTTCCGCCGAGCGTACCGTCCGCATCGCGGGTGATTTCGACCACCAGGGTAATGTCGCCCATCGGCGAGGCAATCGCACCGCTCCAGGTGCCGGCGATCTCGGATGCGTCCTGCGCGGTGGCCCGGCCGCCGGCGAACGCTGTAACCAGCACGGCCGTGACGAACATCAAGCGCTTGAATCCCGACATGGTCCTTCCTCCATCGCTTCACGGTTAGTCGGCGGACCGGGGCCATTCTTGCAGTGGAACTCGAAAAGCCTGCCAAGGGTCAAGCGACCTTCCCATATTGTCAAGGTAGCTAGACATAGATTGGCGCTTTGTCAAGGAACCCTTACACGCTCCATCGCGCCCTTGCCTTGAAGGTGCCCACGCCCGTGCGGCGTGGCCAGATCGATATCGGGCCCTGTGGCGACGACCTTGTGGCGGTCGACCAGGAACCAGTAGCCGTACTTTATCAGCTCGAGGTCGACGGTGCCGGCGATGCCGGGCCACTGGTAGAGTTCGCGCAGGTATCCGGCGAGCGCCGGGTAGTCGTCGATCTTCCTGAGGTTGCACTTGAATGCGTAATGGTAGCCGACGTCGAACCGCACGAGCGTGGTGAACGCGCGCCAGTCAGCTTCGGTCAGCCACTCGCCGCAAAGGTATCGATGGGTCGAGAGGTGCGCCTCCATCACGTCGAGCGTGGCGAAAACCTCGCGCACGGCTTCTTCGTAGGCGGACTGGGTCGAGGCGAACCCGGCGCGGTAAACGCCGTTGTTGAGCGTCGGATAGATCAGCGCGTTCCAGCGGTCGATCTCGGAGCGCAGGGCCTCCGGGTAGAAGTCGAGCCGGTTACCGGTCAGGCCGTCGAACACCGAGTTGAACATGCGGATGATCTCGCTGCTCTCGTTGTTGACGATCCGCCGGGTCTTCCTGTCCCACAGCGTCGGCACGGTGACCTTGCCGGTGAACCTCGGGTCGTGCTCGACGTAGAGCTGCCACAGCGGATAGCCGGCTTCCGGGCGCTCGCCGTCGGGGCCCTCGTCGAACACCCAACCCTGCTTCGGCAGCCCGGGCCGGGCCCACGAGATCGAGACCAGGTCTTCGAGCCCCTTCAGCACACGGAAAGCGGTGGTCCGCGCGGCCCACGGGCAGACCGCGGCGACCCACAGGTGGTAACGCCCCGCCTCGGCGGGAAATTCCGCGGCGGGATCGGGAGAGATCCATTCGCGAAGCGGGCTGTCGATGCGGCGGAAGCGGCCGTCCTCGCCGATCTCCTCGGCGGCGGGCGCGGTGTCGAGCCAACGGCCGTTGTAGAGCTGTGCCATGGCGCCGGCCTAACCCGGGGCCATGCGGTTGTCAGCCTTCGCGGGTCACCCCCATGGGTGACTGGGCGGTTTCCGCTTGCAAGGCGGGTCGCTCCGGATAGCGTCGGGCGCGATCGCAACAGGGGGAGGACGATCGATGACCGATATCGCGAGCGCGTCGCCGGTGGCGGCGAAGACGCCGTGGCACCTGTGGGTGGTGGGCGTGCTGTCGCTGCTGTGGAATGCCTCTGGCGCGTGGGTGCTCGTCCAGGCGCAAACTGGCGCCAAGATGGACATGGATGCGGCCGAGATCGCCTACTACGCCGAGCAGCCCCTCTGGATGGTGGCCCTGACCGATCTCGCGCTCGCCACGGCCATACTGGGCGCGCTCGCGCTTCTCTTGCGCAGCCGCTGGGCACCCCCGCTCTACCTGCTGTCGATCGCTGCGACTCTCGCCAGCGCCGTGGGCGATATCGCGCGGAGCACCGCGCTGCTGCTTCAACAACGGGACTGGCTGGCCCTGGCCTGCGTGACCATCGGCCTCGCCTTTGCGCAGTGGGCCTACGCTGAGTGGTCCCGCCGGCGCGGCGTGCTCAGCTAGCCAGCGAGCAAGGTCTTGGCCTTGGGCCCCTTTTCGAGCAGCCTGATCAGCGCCTTCTCGTAGCGGTCGAGCCACTTGCCGTCCCGCGGCACCTTCAGCCTCGCGCGCCATTTCTGCTGGCGCTCGACCAGCGCGATGACCGCCGGGTGGATGTAGCTCTTGCGCGCCATCGCCGGGGTGTTGCCGAGGTGGGCGCCGACTTCGGTTGTCAGCTCCTTGAGCGTCAGCGGGCGCTCGGCCTCGGCGAGCAGCCGAAGCGCAAGCACGCTCGCATGCCAGGTGCGAAAGTTCTTGGCGGTGAAGGGCTCGCCCATCGCCTCGGCGAGGTAGTCGTTGACCTCGGACGAGCCGACGGGATGCGCGTTGCCGTCACCGTTGATGTATTGGAACAGGTGCTGCCCCGGCAGGTCCTGCATCTTGCGCACCAGCCCAGCGAGCCGGGTGTCGCTGATCGTGGCCTCGCGCAGCTGCCCGCTCTTGGCCTTGAAGCGCAGCTTGACCTTGCCGCCGGTGACCGTGGCGTGGCGCCGGCGCAGCGTGGTCGCGCCGAAGCTCTTGTTCGACTTCGCGTAACTCTCGTTTCCGACCCGGATCGCGCCGAGATCGAGTAGCCGCACGACGCTGGCGACGACCTGCTCGCGGCACAGCCGCCTTCGCCTGAGGTCCTTTGCCACCCGCTTGCGCACCTTGGGCAGCAGTCGGCCGAACTCCGCGCAACCGTCGAACTTCTCGGCCTCCTGCCGCATACGAAACTCGGGGTTGTAGCGATACTGCTTGCGCCCGCGGGCATCGATCCCGGTGGCAAGCAGGTGGCCGCAGTCGCTCGGGCAGAACCAGGCGTCGGCGTAGGCCGGCGGTAGCGCGATCCGGTTCAGCCGGTCGATCTCGTCCCGGTCGGTGATGCGCTTGCCGTCGGGGTCGAAATAGGCCCACCCGCGGCCAGCCTTCTTGCGGGTGATCCCGGGGCCCTGGTCGTCGACGTATTCGAAGGATTTCGAGGCCATCGCGGCGCGCAACGGCCCGCGGGCGCTTGCGGTTCCGCGAAGCAGGCTCCATCTCCGCCCGACCCCTTACGCAGCAGGAGCACCGGCCGATGTCCGACGTCTACACCCCGCCTGAAGTCTGGACCTACGATCCGGAGAACGGCGGACAATTCGCCGGCATCAACCGGCCGACCGCGGGCGGGCGCGAGGAGCGCGAGCTGCCGGTCGGCGAGCATCCGTTCCAGCTCTACTCGCTCGGCACGCCCAACGGGGTGAAGGCGACGATCATGTTCGAGGAACTCCTCGAGGCGGGATTCTCCGAGGCAGAGTACGACGCCTGGATCATCAAGATCTTCGAGGGCGCGCAGTTCTGGTCGGGGTTCGTCGAGGTCAACCCGAACTCGAAGATCCCGGCGCTGGTCGACCGCTCGGGCCCGGAGCCGTTCCGGGTATTCGAAAGCGGCGCGATCCTCGTGCACCTGGCCGAGAAGTTCGACTACCTGCTGCCGAAGACCAACCCGGCCCGGGCCGAGACATTCTCCTGGCTGATGTGGCAGATGGGCAGCGCGCCGTTCATCGGCGGCGGCTTCGGGCATTTTTACGTCTACGCGCCCGAACGCTACAAGTACCCGATTGACCGCTACGCGATGGAGACCAAGCGACTGTTCTCGGTCGCCGACATGCAGCTCAGCAAGACCGAGTATCTCGCCGGCGCCGACTACACGATCGCCGACATCGCGGCCTACACCTGGCTCGGCAATCTCTATCACGGGGCCTACGGCGGGGCGGACAAGTTCCTCTCGCTCCACGAGTACGAGAACGTCGGTCGCTGGGTGAAGGCGATCGACGCCCGGCCGGGCGCGATCCGCGGACGGCTGGTCAACACCCAGGCGATGGCCGAACGGCACTCCGCGGCCGACTTCGACGCCGTCGAGGACCGCAGCTTGTTCGAGCCGGTGAGAAAGCGCGCCGACGTGTGACGCCGGCGGCCGCCCCCGCCGGCCTGCTCAGAGCACGAAGTCGTTGACGGTCAGGTCGAATGTGCCGATCAGGCGGATTGCCAGGTCGACCGCGCCATCGCCATCCATGTCGCCTTCGACGAAGGTTCTGCTTACGACCTGCACGTAGCGAAGCTCGCCGGCGGCGCCGCTGAAGGAGGCATCGCCGATAAAGGCGAACGCCTGGTTGCCCCCGGTCCCGGTGTCGGCATCCACGCGGGAAAGATCTATGCGATCGCCGGACGCAGCGTCGAAATCGTAGATGATGTCGGCCAGCGAACGAGACGCGGCAGTGTCGCCGTTGCGAAACTCGAAAAGATCGGCGCCTTCGCCGCCGGTCAGCTGATCCCTGCCGCCGCCGCCATACAGCCGATCGACGTGCTCGCCGCCGTCGAGCCGGTCGTCGCCGGCGCCGCCGGTCAGGCGATCTCGGTCGGCGCCGCCCAGCAACGTATCCGCGCCCCCCGCACCGTTGAGCTTGTCGTTGCCGCCCTGGCCGTCGATCAGGTTGGCACCCGAGTTACCGTCGATCGTATTCGCCAGGAAATGGCCGGTGGCGGTGAGATCGTCCGACCCGGTCAACACCAGCGTTTCGATGGCATTCGGATTGAGCTCGCCGGGCCCGAGGACTACCAGGACGAAGCTCACCGAGCTGTAGACTATGTCATTGCCGCCATTGAGAATGCCCACGTCGTAGACGAAATCGCCGGCGTCATCGACGTAGTAGATGTCATTCCCGGTTCCGCCGAACATCTCGTCGGCGCCCGTGCCGCCATCGAGCACGTCGTTGCCCATCCCGCCGTTGAGTCCATCATTGCCCGCGCCGCCCGAGAGCACGTTGTCGGCTCCGCTCCCGCCCAGCACGTTGTCGCCCGCATTACCGGTCAGGTTGCCAACCGTGTATTCGACGAGCGAAGCGTTCTCGATGACGTCCGGCAACACGTAGGAAAACGGGACGTAGACCGTGTCGATACCGCCGCCGGCGCGCTCGACGATCTGGTCCTGACCGCTCACCCAGTAGTGGTCATTGCCCGCCCCTCCGATAAGGGTGTTGGTTCCCGGGCGGCCCATCAGGGTATCGTCGCCATCGCCGCCGAGAAGCGTGTCGTTGCCGAGTCCGCCGTCGAGCCAGTCGGCTCCGAGGCCACCGACGAGCCTGTCGTTGCCTTCACCCCCGCTCAACCCATCGTCCCCGGAGTTACCTTTGAGCACGTCGTCGTGAAGGTCACCAAGAAGGTCGTCGTTGCCGCCGCCGCCAATCAAGCTGTCTTTGCCGCCCCCGCCCTGCAGGAAGTCATCGCCACCGCCGCCGGAAAGCGTGTCGCTGCCGTTCTCGCCGTAGAGCGTGTCGCCGCCGGCGTCGCCGTCGAGGGCGTCGTTACCCTTTCCGCCCAGCATCCAATCGCCCCCTTGGCCGCCGATCAGCGCGTCGTGACCATCCCAGCCATAGAGTCGGTCGTTGCCGGCGCCGCCGCGCAGCAGGTTGGCGAGCGCGTTGCCGATGATCTCGTCGCCACCCGCCCCGCCGATTGCGTTCTCGATCGATACGCCCGCGGCAATGGTCAGTCCGCCAAAAATGCCGGCGGCATAGGACAGCCTGCCACCCCCGCCCGGCGAATAATCGAGCGTGGACGCCCGAAGATCGATGATCGCATCGCTCGCGCCGTCGTAGCGGATCGTGTCGATGCCGCCGGTATCCCAGATGCTCGCGTAAAAGGCGCCGGCTTCGTTGGCCCCGGGCAGATTGTAGACGGTGTCACCGCCGTTGCGGGTACGCGCGCCGTACTTTTCCTGGATCACGGCGATGTCGAACGCCATCGGCGTGCCGGCATATCCGTAATCCTCGGGTTCACCCGGCGGCCATCCGTTCACGGCACCGGGGTGAAGCGACCAGCCCTCGTTGTACGACATGACGGTGTAGATCGCCTGATTAAGATCATACAGGCCGTAACTTTCGAACTCCGAGGTCACGCCGAGCATTATCCCGGAGTCGCCGCCGTCGTCGTGCGGATGCGCGAGCCCCAGCGCGTGGCCGAATTCGTGGACCATGGTCGAGAAGCCGTAGCCGCCCTGCTCGAGCCCGCCGGTGCTTCCGTCGCGGTCCCAGCCAAAGGCCGTGATCGAGAATTGCCCGATCCCGGCATTTTCGGTGCCGGGCGGGTTGAACACGCCGAGGAACTCGTCTGACTCGACAGTCACGAGCGTGAAGGTCGCGAGTGACTGGTCGTTGGTTCTCGCAAACCTGATGTCGGCGAACTGGCTGAAGGTGTTCAGCGCGGCCATCGCCTGCTGGCGTTCGTAAGCCGTCCAGCCGAGCGAGGACGCTCCATCGAAGACTTCGCCTTTGCCGGCGAAGTAGACGTAGAAGACCCCGTCCGCGAGCGGCCCCTCTTCGGCCACCGTTCCCGAGCCGCCCCAGTCGATCGTTTCGAGCGGGCTCGATTGCGCAAGGTCGGCGGATTCGATGCTGAGCTCGTAGCCCGCGCCGCCCCCTTCTTCGGATCGAACGTAGACAAAGTAGTCGCCGCTCGACTGGGCGAGGTAACCCCCGGCCGAGCCCAGTTCGCCCGACCCCAGATCGTTGTTCCAAAAGACTTGCTGCCCGTTCGCATCGCCCACCGCGAGCAGCGTGTCGATCTCTCCCTGTGGGAGCGGGTACCCGGTGCTGTAGTCGGTTCCGGCGGCGAGCTCGAAGCTATAGTAGACACCGGCCTCTAGCGTGACACGATAGACGTCGACGTCGTTCTCGGTTTCGAGGAAGCCGAAAGTGGGCGCGTCGATGTTCGCTTCCACGCCCGAGGGACGGAGGTTCGGCACGCTGTCGACACCCATCTGCTCGAGGTGGACGGTGTATCCGCCGGTCAGCCCGCTGTCCGGGTAGGCGCCGACATCGAAAGCGTAGACGCCCGCCTCCGTCACGGTGAAGGTGAGCAGGGAATTGATTCCGGTCCCCCCGTCGTCGTCATCCGCGATCCCCGCATTGCGGGACGTCAGGTAGGGATCGAGCAGGGGGTTGTCGCCCGTTCCCCGCAAGGAGATCATGTAGGTTCCCGGTTCCAGGTTCATTCGGAACCGGTCGGTGTCGCCCGCGAAATCGACCTCCCCCACCCTGGACACGCCGGGCGCGAGCGTCCGGACGCCCTCGTCGTGGACTTCGCTGCCCAAGGGCCGAGGTTTGCTGAAAAGCGAATTTACACCGGGGTCGTCGATCGAGTCCCGCACTCTCGCAAGAGTCCCGTTATCTAGCACATCCATGCCAGCCATTTCGAAGTATCCCGATCCCGTACGAAGACTTACTGCTACTTCAACGTCCCACGCTCAAGAACCCCCCTCGTAAGAAGACTGCTTCTGTTGATGACGTTTTCCCGGTTTGCGGTCCGACGCGGGTTTGCGGATAAGGTCATGCAGGGACCGAGAGGGGGACGCGGATGAAGCGCAAGCGGCTGCTGGCGGGGGTTTCGATCGTGGCGCTGCTCGCAGCGGGCGGGGCGTGGATCTACGCCGCACCGCTCGCAGCCGACCCCCGAGGCTGGAAGGACTGCGCTTCCGTCCTGCCTGCCCTGCCCGGCGAGGGTCCGGTGCCGGTTGCAGCCGCCGAAGGGGCCGCCTCGGCGAAGCTCACCTGGGCCCAGCGCGGCGGGACCGTCAACGATGCGAGCTGCCTCAGCCGTACGCCGGTCGAGGGGATCGTCGCCGTCGCTTCGGCCGAAGACGTCGCCGAGGCGCTAGCCTACGCGCGCGCCAGGAGCCTGCGGGTATCGCCCGCGGGAATGAAGCACTCGATGGGCGGCCAGGCTTTCGCCCCGGGTAACCTCGTGCTCGATATGCGCGGCCTCGACCAGGTCGAGGTCGACGCGGCGGCCTCGGCCGTACGCGTCGGCGCCGGGGCCACCTGGCACCAGATCCAGGAAGCCATTCACCCGCGCTTCGCAATCAAGTCGATGCAATCGACCGACATCTTTACGGTCGGAGGATCGATCTCGGTCAACGCCCACGGGATGGACCACCAGGCCGGCGCGCTGATGGATTCAATCCGCTCGCTCACGGTCATGCTGGCCGACGGAAGCGTGGTCTCAGCCTCGCGCGAGGAGAATGCCGAACTGTTCCGGCACGTGGTCGGCGGCTACGGCCTGTTCGGGATCGTGCTGGAGGCCGAGCTCGAGGTCGTCCCCAACCGGATCCTGCGCTCGGCCCGGCAGGTGATCCCGACCGCTTCCTATCCCGATGCGTTCGCCGCGCTGGAGGCCGACCCGGCGGTCGAGCTGACCTACACCCACCTCTCGACGGCACCCGGCAACCTGCTCGAGGAGGCGCTGGTCTATACCTATCGCGCCGACGAGGCCGATGCTTCGCTGGACCCCGCGCCCCTCGGCGAGGTCCGCTGGACCAAATTGAGGCGCCTGACGATCAACCTCTCGAAACGGGGTGACTGGTTCAAGTCGCTGAAATGGTGGTCGGAAAAGCACCTCGAGCACCGGTTCGAGACCTGTACGATCAGCCGCGCACAGGCGCAGCGCGAAGGCGAGGCCTGCCTCGTCTCGCGCAACGATCCGATGCACGACAGCGTCGGCTATCTCTACAACGACCTCCCGGAGGAAACCGACATCCTCCACGAGTACTTCATCCCTCGGGGCCGCATCGTCCCGTTCATCGACGATATGCGCGAGTTGTTCCGCACGCAGGGCACGAACCTCGTCAACGCCTCGATCCGCGCCGTCGGCTCCGAAGACAACGCACTGAGCTATGCGCCCGAACCGGCGTTCTCGGTCGTGCTTTATATCACCCAAAGCACCGACGCCGACGGAAACGCCCGGATGGCGAAGCTGACCAGCGACCTGATCGAGCTCGCCGGCGCGCACGGCGGCCGTTTCTTCCTGCCGTACCAGCTGCATTACACCGCCGATCAGCTGCGCCGGCACTACCCGGAAATCGACGACTTCTTCGCTGCCAAGCGCCGCTGGGATCCCGAGGGACGCTTCACCAATACCTGGTACGAACGTTACGCTCCGGCGCTCGGTTCGCCCGGCGATCCGGCCTGATCGACCATCCCGAGACAGCCGGCGGTCACGTTCCCTTCGAGCACCACCGAGGCCCCTGCGCGGTAGAGCCGCCAGGCGAAGTCGCGATCGGGCGAACGGGCGAGCACCACGCCGCCGCGGATCTCGACGATGCGCCCGCCCGCTCGGCTGACCGCGGTCACGGCCGCCGCGGGCCGGCCCACCACCGCCACCAGCCTGCCGGGCGGCCCGGCAAACGGCAGCGCCAGCACGATGGCCGCCCACGCAGCAAGCACCAACCCGGTCCACGCCGCCCAGGTCGCGACGCGCCGCCGGAGCGGTCGCTCAATAGTCGTAGACATGCTCGAGCTCGGCATGGCCGGGCGGCAGCCCGCGAAGGGCAGGAAGCAGTTCGGTGACCTTGAGCGACACGCCGACGCGCCGCCAGCCGGGACGGTCGCCGAGGGGCATGTCGACCAGTCGGGGCCCACGCGGCAGCGCGGCGCGTCCCGCGGCATCGACCTGGAAGGTCACGAACAGGTCGTCGTTGCCGGCGATTTCGATCAGTTCCGCATCGGTACCCGCCAGCGCACGGACGAGTTCGGTGAACCGTTCGTAACGCGGCGCGTCGACCAGCACCGTGCCGTCCGGCCGCTCGCTTGTCCGGATGTCGGCCCCTGCCGACGCCACCTCTTCCGGGTCGCCGCGCATGATCAGACGCATGCGAGTATCGTCGGCTCCGAGGGTGCTGCCGCTGGCCCAACCGATGAGCTTGGCATACCCGGCCTTGACTCCGTACTCGAGACTGAGCGCGACGCGACGCTCCCAGTGTCGTGCCGTTTGGTCGGGTTCCGCCGTGCGCCAAAGGCCCGAGAAGGCACGCCCGAACGGATAGGCGTACCACGGCGTCTCGTGCATGAAGCGGCCGTAGTCGGCCTGCACGCTCGCCGCGTGTCGGTCGTCCGCGCTGGTCCAGCCGGACAGCGCCTCGAACAGCCGGCCGATCGTGTTCTCCCAGGCCGACTTGACCAGCATCTCGGCGGCAAAGCTGAGGCCGATCGTGTAAATCATGACCTTCGCTTCGCCCGCTCCCTCGGTCTGACCCGCGACGCGGTTGACCGCGCAGGCGCTGCTCCAGAACGCGCCGACGTCAGCAAGATACGGATAGGCGCTCGGCCGCTTCCCCTGCTGCAGGTGGCGCCCGAGGCTTTCGGCCGAATAGACGATATGCCACTCCGGATAAGTGAGCCAGGTCCTCCCCTCGGGTCGCGTGTCGGCCCCGGCGAGAAGGGGCCGGTAGTCGCCGGTTCCAGACCCTGCGACGGGGTCGTCGCAGCGGGTCTCAACGTAGGCAATCGGTGCCGCCGCGGCGACGAGCGCCACGGCGACAAGCCCCCCCAGGACCTTCCAGCGTTTCTTCACGCCACCGCGTCGCGGGAGGACGTACCAAGCCGGTAACCGACCCAGATCGCCAGCCCGCCGATGATCAGGTGGGGCAGGTTCGCGAAGAACCGCGTCAGCAGCGGCAGGTCGAGCGGCCCGTAGAGGAAGATTCCCCCGTCGAGGTACCCGCTCCCGGTGACGAGGCCGAGCACGCCGTCGAGGAAGTAGAGCGGCCCGAACAGGCGGAAGTACCCGCGTGCGGCCCGGTCGGAGAGGGCCGCCGCTATCCCGGCCCACAAGCCCGAAGCGAGGTGCAGCGCGTCGTCGTAGAGATCCAGCTTGAACAGCCCGAACAGGTTACCCTCGGCGTCCTCGAAGCCCGGGACGTAACCGACGGCCACCACCGCCACGAACAGGGCCGCATAGGCGAACCCCCACTTGCGAACGGCTGTCATGGTACCTTCCCCCTTCCTGCCCTCCGGCAAGCCTATCGGCGCGCGGGCAAAATGGAAGCGGCCATCAAGCCCTGTCTCCACTCGCCGTCCGCGATCGGCTGGTTCCCTCGGACCGAAACTCCGCCGGAGGCGTTGCATGGAAGATCCGTTCCGCCATCAGAAAGGAGCCTCATCGATGGATCAGACGACCCGCGAGCGCACCGCCGAAGACGCGCATCATCCGTTCATTCTCGCCAGCCGGGTCGTCGGCACCCCGGTCTACGATCGATCCGGCCAGAAACTCGGCCATGTCGACGACCTCACCATCGAGAAGCTCGGCGGCCGCACGCTCTACGCGATCATGTCGTTCGGAGGGTTTCTCGGGATCGGGGAGAAGTTCCACCCTGTTCCCTGGTCCCTGCTGGACTACGACGTCGAGCGGGGCGGCTTCGTTGTCCCGATCGACCCCGCGGCGCTGAACGACGCTCCGAGCTATGACGCGGCGGAGATCCGCGCACTCGGCGGCCCAGAGTACCGCACTTACGGCGACACCATCTACGGTTACTATGGTACCTATGGAGCCGTGCCCTATTGGTGAGCCGTGAGCTACTGTGCCCTTCCCTTCGCAGCGACGCCCGTTATATGCGCGCTCTCGCCTCTGCTGGGGCGTAGCCAAGCGGTAAGGCAGCGGTTTTTGGTACCGCCATGCGCAGGTTCGAATCCTGCCGCCCCAGCCAACTTCACAATCCGAGGTTGATCTCGCAGGCCGGTTCTCCGGCGGCGATCGACGCGCCGGCCTGGCCGATCGCCCGTATTGTTGCACAGTGGGGTTGCCCCGCAGCGACGCTCGGGCCAAGCGACGGGGCATGACGCCGGCCCTGCTTTGGTTGCTTGTCTCTCTCCCCTTCGCCGGGAGCATCGTCGCAGCGGCTCTTCCGACCTACGCGCGACAAGCAGCCGGCCTTCTTGCCGGCTTCGTTGCCCTGGCAGGGGTCGCGCTGACCATAGGGATCTTGCCCGCCATCTCCGACGGTTCGGTGCTGGTGACCGAGATCGGCTGGTTGCCGGCGCTCGGTCTCAACCTGCAGATTCGCCTTGACGGGCTGTCCTGGGTGTTTGCCTTTCTCGTGCTCCTGATCGGCCTGCTGGTCGTTATCTACGCCCGCTATTACATGTCGGACCGAGATCCGGTTCCGCGGTTCTTCTCGTTCCTGCTCGCCTTTATGGGTTCGATGCTGGGACTGGTGGTCTCGGGCAACCTCATTCAGCTCGCGTTCTTCTGGGAGCTGACGAGCCTCTTTTCCTTTCTCCTGATCGGGTACTGGCACCATCGCGAAGCGGCTCGCAGCGCTGCGCGGATGTCGCTGATCGTCACCGCTGCCGGCGGCGTGTCGCTGCTGGTCGGCATCCTCCTGATCGGCAAGGTCGCCGGGAGCTACGAAATAGGAGCGGTAATCGCCGCCGCCGACGAGATTCGGGCCAGCAGCTATTACCTGCCGGCGCTGCTCTTCGTCCTGGTCGGCACGTTCACCAAGAGCGCCCAGTTTCCGTTCCACTTCTGGCTGCCTCACGCGATGGCCGCGCCGACGCCGGTCTCGGCGTACCTGCACTCGGCGACGATGGTCAAAGCGGGCATCTTCGTGCTCATCCGCCTCTTCCCTGTGCTGGCTGGGACCGAACAATGGTACCTGGTAGTGGGCACCGCCGGGTTGGTGACCTTTGTGCTGGGAGCATGGGCGGCCGTATTCCAGCAGGACCTGAAGGGGTTGCTGGCCTACTCCACGATCAGTCACCTGGGTCTGATCACGCTGCTGCTCGGCATCGGCACTCCGCTGGCGGCCGTCGCGGCGATCTTTCACACCATCAACCATGCGACCTTCAAAGCCTCGCTGTTCATGGCGGCAGGCATCATCGACCACGAGACCGGCACGCGAGACCTCAGGAAGCTCAGCGGGTTGTATCGGTCCATGCCGCATACCGCGACGCTGGCCCTGGTAGCAGCGGCGGCCATGGCGGGGGTGCCCCTGCTGAACGGGTTCCTGTCCAAAGAAATGTTCCTCGCCGAAGCGCTCGAGGGCCGAAGCGGCTCCATGCTCGACACCTTCTTGCCGGTCCTGGCGACGGCCGCGCTGGCACTGAGCGTTCTGTATTCGGTCCGATTCATTCATCAGACCTTCTTCGGTCCGGAAGCGCAGGCGCTGCCCCGGCGGCCCAAGGAAGCACCCTTCTGGATGAGGGTGCCGGCCGGGGTGCTGGTGCTCGCCTGCCTCGTGATCGGGATCTTCCCGGCGTCCACGATTGGTCCGTATCTCGACCTCGCCGCCCGCTCGGTCCTCGGAAATATGACGCCGTCGTACAGTCTTACGATCTGGCACGGCTTCACAACCCCCCTGGTGTTGAGCCTTCTCGCGCTGTTGCTGGGCGGGTTGGGTTACCGCCTGTTCAAGGACCGTCTCAACGCCGCGCCCGGTCCGCCGGTCATTCGGTATCTCAAGGGGCGCCGCGGCTTCGAGCTCTCGCTGGCCGGGATCATCCTTGCGGCGAGGTGGCTGGAACGGCTGGTCGGAACCCGGAGACTGCAGACGCAATTTCGTCTTCTGGTCGCGCTCGCCGCACTCGCCGCGCTCCTGCCGTTTCTCCGTTACGGTTTCGAGCCGGGAGCCTTGCAGCGAACGCCGCTCAATCTCGGCTTCGCCGCCTTGTGGATCGTCGGTGCCGCATGTGCGGTGGCTGCCGCCTGGTTGGGGAAATACCATCGGCTGGCTGCCCTGATCCTGATTTCCGGCGCCGGACTGGTCAGTTGCATCACCTTCGTCTGGCTGTCCGCGCCCGATCTGGCGCTGACGCAGTTGCTGGTGGAGATCGTAACGACCGTTCTCCTTCTCCTGTGCCTGAGATGGCTGCCGCAACGCTCCCCCGAAGTGTGGCCCGGCAAGCGACCTCCCGCATCGGTGCTGCTGAGGCGCGGCACCGATCTGGTCCTGGCCCTGTTGGTCGGAGGCGGCATGGCCCTGCTGTCTTACGCCGTGATGACCCGGGAGGTCGGGTACACGATCTCAAGGTTCTTCCTAGAGAATTCCTACCCCGAGGGCGGCGGAAGAAACGTCGTGAACGTGATCCTCGTGGATTTCCGCGCCTTCGACACCCTCGGCGAAATCTCGGTCCTGGCTATCGTGGGGTTAACCATCTTTTCGGTGCTGCGCCGCTTCAGGCCGGCGCGCGAGAGTATACGCACGCCGATCCAGCAACGCGTGCAGCGCGATTTCGACGAGCAGGCGCAGGGCCGCCAGGCGGGAGACACTCTTTCGGATTACCTCCTGGTGCCGCGTGTCGTCATGCAATGGCTATTTCCGGTGATCGTGGTCATCGCGTTCTACCTTCTGATCCGGGGGCACGATCTGCCCGGCGGCGGCTTTGCGGCAGGTATCGCGATGTCCTGTGCCCTGGTGCTGCAGTACATGGCGCTCGGCACGCGCGAATTCGAAGCGAGGCTGAGAATCCGCCCGCTGATCCTGGTGGGCGCGGGACTGCTGCTTGCGGCAGCGACCGGTATCGGGGCGATCGTATTCGGCTACCCCTTCCTCACGACCTGGTTCCGGTACGCCTCGCTGCCCGTCGTCGGAGAGGTGCCCTTGGCCAGCGCACTCGTGTTCGATGCAGGCATATTCGTGCTGGTCGTCGGAACGACGGCGCTGATCCTGATCGCGATTGCGCACCAATCCATCCGCACGACGATCCGTTCGAAGGAGTCGACCGCCGCCGAACTCGAAGCGGAGCGCGCCTAGATGGAACTTGTCCTCGCCCTCGGAATTGGCGTGTTCACTTCGGCTGGCACCTGGCTGATCCTGCGCCCGCGGACCTTCCAGGTGATCCTCGGATTGTCGCTTCTTTCCTACGCCGTGAACCTGTTCATCTACGCGATGGGCCGCCTTCGTGTGGACGCGCCGCCGGTAGTCGGCACGGAACCCGTCACGGACTTCGCCCGCTACGCCGATCCCCTGCCCCAGGCCCTGGTGCTCACTGCCATCGTGATCTCCTTTGCCATGACTGCGCTCTTGCTGGTCGTGCTTATTGCCGCGCACGGCTTGACGGGGACCGACAAGGTCGACGGTGACGATAGCCCATGACGAGCGGCTGGCTGAACCATCTGATCATCACTCCCATCCTGCTGCCCCTGGTGGCCAGCGGCCTGCTGTTGCTGCTCGACGAGCGGCGACGGCTCGCGAAAAGTACCATCGCGCTCGCGACTCTGATCGCGAACCTGGTCATTTCGGTTACGCTGATGGCGCAGACCGTTCGCGTCGGAGCCGGAGGGCAATCGGCCACTCGCGTTTACCTGGTGGGAGACTGGGCCGCTCCTTTCGGCATCGTCCTGGTCGCCGATTGGCTTTCCGATCTCATGATCGTGCTGACGTCGATCATCGCCTTGGCCGCCTTCGTCTATGCACTCGCGCGCTGGGATCGGGCCGGCCCGCGCTTCCAGGCCCTGTTCCTCCTGCAGGTCATGGGCCTGAACGGCGCGTTCCTCACGGGCGATCTTTTCAATCTCTTCGTCTTCTTCGAGATTCTGCTCGCCGCTTCCTACGGGATGCTGCTGCATGGATTTGGCCCCGAGCGCGTCAAGGCAGGACTTCACTATGTCGCGATCAACGTCGGGGCGTCGCTGCTCTTCCTGATCGGCGTCGCGCTCATCTACGGCGTCTCGGGGACGCTCAATATGGCCGATCTCGCGACGATCATTCCCGGAGTGGTAGGCGGGGACCTGGCACTGCTGCAGAGCGGGTTTGCCGTGCTCGGCATCGCTTTCCTGCTGAAGGCGGGCATGTGGCCGCTGGGGTTCTGGCTGCCTCGGACCTATGCCGCCGCCGTGCCGCCTGCCGCGGCGGTATTCGCCCTGCTCAGCAAGGTCGGAATATATGCGCTGCTTCGCGTCTACCTGCTGCTGTTCGGCACCGACATGGGCTGGGCCGGCAACTTCGGGGAAGAGTGGCTGCTGTTCGGCGGTATCGCGACTCTCGCCTACGGCACGATCGGGGTCCTGGCCGCACGCACACTGTCGCGCGTGGCCGGCTTTTGCGTGATCATTTCCTCGGGCACCCTGCTCGCGTCCATCGGCGCCGGGGAAGGGACGTCGCTCAGTCCCATCCTGTTCTACATGGTCAGCTCCACGCTCGGTCTCAGCGCGTTCTATCTGCTGCTCGAACTGGTCGAACGACGCGAGACGGAAGCGAGCATCCAGGCGATCGTGGAGCCGGTGTTCGACGACGAGTACACCGGCAGGCTGGCCGAGCCCGAAGGTGACGAGGTCGGCATCGTCATACCCGCCACGATAGCGATCCTCGGCGGCGGGTTCGCTTTCTGCGCGCTCCTGCTCGCCGGATTGCCGCCCCTCTCCGGGTTCATCGCCAAGTTCGCGATCATCCATAACCTGATCAACCTCGGGGACGAGGTCCTCACGGAGGTCTGGGTGTTCGTCTTCCTGCTGATCGGCTCGGGCCTCGCGATCCTGATCGCGACGACGCGCGCCGGGATAGATCTGCTCTGGGAGCCTTCGGACAAGCCCCAACCTCCGCTTCGTCTCGCAGAGGCCGTGCCTGTAGGAGTGCTTCTGGCCGTCTGTCTCGGCCTGATGATCTTTGCCAGCCCGGTGATGCGCTACATGGAACGGACCAGCCTCTCGCTGCAGGACCGTCAGGGTTACATCAATGCGGTCCTGGGCGCGCAAGGCGACGCCGGCGAGCCCACACCGTGATCGCGCGCCTGCTCCCCTACCCGGCGCTCGCGGCTGTGCTGTTCGTCGTCTGGATGTTTCTCGCGCAGTCCGTCTCTCCGGGCCAGATCCTGCTGGGCGCAGCGGTGGCGGTGGCTGCCTCCGGACTCATGGTCTCCTTGCAGCCGAAGCGAACCAAAGTCGCCGGCTGGTCGAAGGCACTTGTGCTCGGGTGGATCGTGGCCATCGACATCCTGCGCTCCAACCTGGCCGTCGCGTGGATCATCGCCTCCAACCCCAAGACGCGCATCTCGTCGTTTATCCAGTTCGATCTCGCGCTGCGAAGCGAGGCGGGGCTGACCATCCTGGCGTTGATTATCACCGCCACTCCCGGGACGGCATGGGTGCAATTCGATCGCGCCAGTGGCTCCCTGGTCATCCACGTTTTCGATCTGGTCGATGAAGACGAATGGATCGGCTTGCTCCGAACCCGATACGAAGCCCTGTTGATCGAGATCTTCGAACCATGAGCGCGCAGGTGCTGTCATGGGCGCTTCTCGTGGCGCAAGTGATGCTCGGCCTGGGCATGATTTGCGCCGCGGTCCGCATGATCATCGGGCCGCGCGCGCAGGACCGCGTTCTCAGCCTGGACAGCCTGTACGTCAGCGCGATGCTGATGCTTCTCGTGTTCGGAATCCAGACCGGCAGGACCCTGTACTTCGAGTCCGCGCTGGTCATTGCGCTGCTGGGATTCACCAGCACGCTCGCGCTCGCCAAGTTCCTGATGCGCGGGGAGGTCATCGAATGACGGCAGCTTCAGACCTTCCGTCGTGGGCGGCCCTCGGGGTTGCCGTCTTGGTGGTGGCCGGCGCGACGATGGCTATGCTCGGCTCGATAGGCCTGCTTCGCTTCAAGACTTTCTACGAGCGGCTTCATCCTCCCACGCTCGGCTCGAGCTCGGGCACGCTGCTCGTCGTCCTTGCCTCGATACTCTATTTCTCGGTCCTGCGTTCACGCCCGTCCATCCATGAGATCCTGATCCTGATCTTCATGACCCTGACCACGCCCGTAACGTTCATTCTGCTCGCCCGCGCAGCGCTGTATCGTGACCGGACCGAGGGAAATTCCGATGTTCCCGCTGATTCCCTTCAGGGGCCGGCGGACCCTTCGGCTTAACGTTCCTGGCAGGCCCCCTAGTGCTGGCCCACGACGTCGTATATCGGCCCGGAGGGCATACCCGCCGACCTCGACAACCACCATTCCGCTGGGATGCCCCACCCCAGCGATCATTTTCCGAAGGTTTCACCCTCATGCGCCTCATCTTCAGCGCCGGTGCCACGCTCTCCGCCTTCCTTGCCGCCACCGTGCACGCGCAGGATTCCGGTCCGTCACAGGACGCGGCCTGGCACAACCGGCAGTCGCTCGCCCTGTCCGAGCGGCAGGCGAGCGACGGCTGGGGCTATCTCGAAGGCGGGGTGCTGTGGCGGCGCGTCGAAGGCGACGGCATCGGCCCGCGCCCCACGGTCGACGACACGGTGACGTTGCACTACGTGGGCACGCTGGTGGACGGAACCGAGTTCGACAGCTCGCTCCGCCGCGGCCAGCCGGCTACGTTCCCGTTGCGCGGCCTGATCCGCGCGTGGCAGCTCGCCGTGCCGATGATGGCGGTCGGCGATACGATCGAGATCGCCGTTCCGGCCGACATGGCCTACGGCCCGATCGGTCGCGGGCCGATCCCGGGCAACGCTACCTTGCTGTTTCGGATCGAGCTGCTGGAGATCGTCGGCGAATAGACCACCGATCGTCGATGGGGCACTCCAGTAATCCAGGCCGGGATTCGACAGTATTCCTCTCATTCCCAAAAGTCGAATCCAATAAGGCATTGCCTCTTGCGTCTTGAACACCTTTAGTAATCGCCGCGATTCGAACAGATCGATCGCCGTTTACAGGGGTAATGACGATGGCAGACATTCCTACGATGCCGATCGGAACCGCGGCCGTGAGTTGGCAGGACAGCGGCGGCCTTCATCTTCGTGTCTACTCGACCGACGGCTACAACGTGATCGAGCGCTGCGCCGACGCCGGATCGGGCTGGACGACCGGCTCGTTCACCGCTCCCGGTTCGGACGTCTCGGCAACGTGCTGGCAGGACAACGCGGGCGAGCACATCCGCGTCTATTGCACGTTCCAGGACGTGACCACCGAGTGGTGCTTCGACGCCGGCTCCGGCTGGAGCAAGGGCACCTACACAGTCTGAGCCGCCGTTCGGCCGTCGCCCGGTCCGGCCTCCGGATCGGGCCCACGCCGATGGAATCCGCCGCGGCCGGCAGGGCGCAGGCGATCGTCGTTCGCCACGCCGGCCTGGATCGCGGGGCGCAAAATCGAAGGGCGCGAGCCGGGATCAGAATTCGATGGTGGCCTCGAGCCCGTAGACCCGCGGCCTCGCCTTGAACACGAAACCGCCGGGCGAAAACTCGGCGTTGTATTCCTCGTTGAACAGGTTGGAGGCGAACGCGTAGACGCCCCAGCCGCCGCCATCGGCCCCGACACGCGCGTCGACCAGGTCGATCGGATTGCGCA
Organism: Sphingomonadales bacterium; assembly: GCA_044506565.1. Lineage (GTDB taxonomy): Bacteria > Pseudomonadota > Alphaproteobacteria > Sphingomonadales > Sphingomonadaceae > Croceibacterium_A. The sequence continues at coordinate 89,638 of JBIQKN010000001.1, forward strand.
CGGTGGTATTGTAGACCTCCCACCAGGTGTCACCCGTGCGGCGGTAGTCGACGCGGAACAGCGCGTCGATCCGGTCGGTGATCTGCGGCGTCCACTGGATTCCGGCGTTGAACGTCGAGCGCGAGATCAGCGGAGCCTCGTTGCCTATCACCACCGGATCGGGGAACTCCTTGATCTCGCTCCAGGTCATGCCGAGCGCCGCGTTGACCTGGATCTCGCTCGTCGGCCGCAGGAGCGCCTCGAGCTCGAAGCCCTGGATTCGCGTCTTGGGCACGTTGCCGAGGTTTTGGGTCGAGTTGGCGGCGAGGAACACGAAGAAGTAGCTGTTCCTGGATTCGGTGGTGAACGCCGCGCCGTTGAAGCTCAGCATGCCGTCGGCCAGCCGGGTCTTGAAGCCGGCCTCGAAAGTCTCGGCGGTCTCGGCCTCGAAGATGTCGCTGACGCCGACGATGCCGTTGGCCGCGGCAACCGCGCCTACGCCCGTCTGGTTGAAACCTCCGCTGCGGAAGCCGCGCGAATAGCCGGTGTAGAGCGTGATGTCCGAGGTCGGCATCCAGGTCAGCGTCAGCTTGGGCTGCCAGTCGTCGAAGCTGGCCTCGCGCACCTCGCCGGTAACGCCCTGGGGAAAACCGGGGATGTTGGGCAGGAAAGGCGTCGGCGTGAGCGTCGTGTTCTCGCGTTTGTCGTGGTCGTAGCGCAGCGAGGCATCGACGCGGAACTGGGGCGAGAACTCGTAGCCGATATTGGCGAACGCGGCCCAGGCGAAGTTGTCCTGAGCATCGGCCAGGAAGGTCGCTTGCGGGTTCGCCGGGTTGGTGCTCGGCGTGCGGTATACCGGGAACACTCCCGCGCCGGTATCGACCATATTGCCGGTCGAGATGAACCGATCGGTCGCGATCAGGTAGCCGCCGACCATCCAGAACAGCTTCTGGTCGGACGGGGATTCGAAGCGCAGCTCCTGGCTGATCGACTTGACGTCGAGGAACTGGCTCTGGTTGAGGTCGAATCCTAACAGACCGTAGAAGAACGATTCCTGGATCGGCAGGAAGTCGAAAGCGTCGCCGGTGAGGATTTCCTCGAGCGCGTCGTAGGAGGTGATCGACGTCACCGTGACGTGCTCGCCCTCGTAGCTGACCTTGGCGGCAAGGTTGTAGATATCGCGGTCGTTCTGCCCGGCGTTGTTGACCCTGATCGGCAGGCTCGTGTCGTTCACGTCGGCGACGATGTTGAAGTAGAGCGCCTGCGTCTCGAGCAGGTCCATCGAGGCGCGCAGGTCGATTTCCCAGCCTTGAGCCGGCTCGATCAGCAGGTTCCCGCGCAGCGCGATGTCGCGATAGGGGTCGGCCTCCTCGCCGAGGAACACGTTATCGAGGTAGCCGTCGGTGTCGTAGAACTGGCCGGAGAGCCGGAACTTGATCGAATCCGACAAGGGCCCGCTGATCCCGCCACGCGCGAACACGCCCACGCCGTTGTCGAGACCGAAGGTGATCTTGCCCTCGAACTCGTCGCTCGGCTCCTTGGTCTCGATGATGATCGCGCCGCCGATTGCGTTGCGCCCGTAGAGCCCCCCCTGCGGGCCCTTGAGCACCTCGATCTGCTCGATGTCGAACAGGTCCTGGTTGAACTGCGCCGGATTGACCTGTTGTACGCCGTCGACGACGACCGCGACCGAGGGTTCGGAGTTGCGCGCCTGGGTGATGCCGCGAATGACGATGAACGCGTTGCCCGCGTTCTGCGTCTCGACCAGCGTGACGTTCGAGGTCAGGTCGATGAAGTCCGCCGGCTTGAGGATGCGCGCGTTCTCGATCGTGTCCGCCGTGAATGCGGTGATCGCGGCCGGAGTGTCCTGCAGCTCGTCCGTGCGCCTCAGGCCGGTGACCAGGATCGTGTTGCCGCTCGCCTCCTCGCCGGCGGCGGCCTGCTCCTCGTCCGAATCCTGCGCGGTGGCCGGAAGGGCGACGGCGAGCGCCGCCAAAGAGACTGCGGCACATCCCAGTCGGCTCGGAGTGATCCTTGCCATCGCGTCCTCCCCCAGAACGATCTTTTGTTTTCGGGTGGAGAATACCGCGAAACGCGTCGCAAGGGAATTGTCGCGACTTACCTCTCGCGGCTGGCGATCATCAGACCGCAAACCGACAGCGCGCTGGCGATCAGCACCGCCGCTGCGGCACCGCTCGCGCCGGCGCGGGATACCGCGAGAGGCAAGGCTGCGAGGGCCAACGCGGTTGGCAGCGCACGGAGCAGGAAGTTGGTCAGCGCGCGGCCGCGGGCAACGAGCAACGCCTCGAGCGGCGCGCCGGCCAGCTCGATCGCCGCAGCTCCGGCGAGGATCAGCATCGGCCCATATGCCGCGAGATATTCGCGGCCGGCAATGGCGAGGATCACCCAGTGCCCGGCGAGCGCTCCGAACACGAGCGTGACGGCGCCGGTGACCGCGGCGATGCGCACGATCTTCGCGACGATCCTCCGCGCGGCCTCGGGGTCGCGGACCAGTTCGGGGTAGGTCGCGCGCAGCAGCGCCTGGGCGAGCTTGAGCAGGCCTTCGCCGAGCTGGGCCGCGACCCGGTAGATGCCCGCGAGCGCCGCCCCCCCGAGTGCACCGACGAGCAGCACGACGACCTGGCGCGAGGCGATCAACAAGGCGCCAGAAAGCCCGGTTCCCCAGACGAAGCGCCAAGCGTCCGGCTCGCCTCCGGGGAGCTTGCGCAGACTGATCTTGCGCCACGGCAGCGGCTCGAGGCGCAATGCAAAGCGCCAGTAGGCAAAGGCGGCGGCGACCTCGGCGACGGCCCAGACGATCACGAACGCGGCGCTGGTCGGCGCAAACGCGAACGCCGCCGCCGCGCCGAGCAACCGCACCACGGGCGTGACCGCATCGGCCGTCGCCGCCTGCGCGTACTTGTCGTGCAGGCGCAGGATGCCGGTCGGCGTCGAGCGAACGGCGAGCAGCATGACCACGGTCAGCCAAAATGCTTCCATCCTCAACGCCGGCGGAACGGGCAGCCAGTCGCCCGCGAGGCCGAGCAGCAGGGCGGCCGCCGCGGTCCCGGCGGCCACGGTGAGCAGGTCGAGCGCCAGCGCGAAGCCGACCGCCTCGCCGGCGGAATCGCGGCCGTGGCCCCAGCGCACGACCGCCTGCCAGGTCTGGAACGAGGCCAGCCCCGAGAGCGCCTGGGCAAAGCTTACCGCGAGGATGAACTTGCCGAACCCCTCGAGGCCGAGCGAACGCGTAGCGAGCGCGAGGTAACCGAGGCTGAGCACCGCGTTGAACCCGCGTGCGCCCATCAGCCATCCGGTGTTCGTGAGAGCTCGGCGGATCATCCGCGCGCGCTTTGGCCTATGGCGCCGAGGATTGCAAAGCCGTGCGCTCTGTCGCAGACGCCGCCGCAGGGAGAAACTGCATGACCTTGCCGCGGGTTAGCCTCGGGTTCTTCAAGCTCAATGTAGCCGACATGGAGCCGGCGCTCGCGTTCTGGCAGGGCGCTTTCGGCTTCGAGGTGCGCTCGACGTTCGACGAGCCTGAGTTCTTCGAGCACGTGCTCGCGCTGCCCGGACAGGAGGCGGGGCCCAGCCTGATGCTGGTGCGATACAAGGACGGGCGCGACGTCACCGTGGGACCGGGGCACGGGCCCGTGGGCCTCGTCTGCGACGACATTCAGGCGAGCCATGATCGCGCGCTTCTCTGCGACGCCGAAAAGGTGACCGACGTGTTCGACGCCGGCGGGGTCAAGATCGCCCTGCTGAGGAGCCCGCAGGGGCACGAGATCGAACTGATCGAACTCCCGGGCTGACCCCACCCCGCAGGGCGAGGACTATTCCGCCAGGACTTCGGCCAGCACCGAGGGGCGGAGTGCGTGGGCGAGCTGGTCCATCGTGCATTGCCGCGGGGCCTTGTCGGGGCGCCAGCGCAGAAAGGTGGTGCCGTGCCGGAACCGCGCGCCGGTAACCTGGTCGTAGAGCACCTCGACGACGAGCTCGGGACGGAGGGAAATCCATTCGGAACTGCGTCCCCGGCTCCACCGACTGGGCCCGCCGGGCGAGTTTCCCGTGAAGGCCGAAGGACCCTTGAGCGGTTCGAGCTTCGCCAGCAGCTTCCGGCGGTCCTCGGTCGAAAAGGCGCTCGTGTAGCCGACCGAATTCAGCCTTCCCGCATCGTCGTAGAGTCCGAGAAGCAGCGAGCCGACGACGCCATCCGACAGGCGATAGCCGCCGACCACACAGTCGGCGCTACGGCGTTGCTTGACCTTGGTCATCGCCCGCTCGCCGGGCCGATAGCCCTCGTCGAGGCGCTTGGCGACGATCCCGTCGAGTGCGCCGCCAGTGCGCGCGAACCACGCCTCGGCTTGCGTGCGATCGGTCGTGCAGGGGGAAAGCTGCAGCCGTGGCCCGGCCGCCTTCCGCATGAACCCGGCCAGCGCTGCACGCCTTTCGGCGAGCGGACGCCTGGAAAGGTCGCGGTTGCCCAGCTGGAGACAGTCGAACAGGATCAGTTGCGCGGGCGACTCGCGAGCCAGCTTTTCGACTCTCGAGGCCGCAGGATGCAGTCGAAGCTGGAGCGCCGCGAAAGACAGCGTTTCGCTTTCGGGCAGCACGAGTTCGCCGTCGAGTACCAGGTGCCGCTCGCCGAGTTCCGCAAGTGCGTCGACGATCTCGGGGAAGTAACGCGCGAGCGGCTTGCCCGACTTCGACATCAGCTCGACCTTCGTACCGTCGCGAAAGGCAAGACAGCGGAAGCCGTCCCACTTGGGTTCGAACTGCCAGCCCTCGCCCTCGGGTATCGCCTCGGTCAGCCGCGCCTCCATAGGCGGGGTGTCGAGCGGGATCGCCAACGCCATGTGGATGGAATGCGAGGCGCTGCACGGCGGTTCCGCCCGCTGCAATTCCGATCGCGCGGATGACTCGCGCCGAACGTCATACCGATCTGCCGCTAAGGTCCCCCGCCAAGGGCTGTGCGGGCGCCGCCTCGCCGTGACTTCGGCGCCAGCTGGCGACCGTCAGCCGAAGCCCTCGGCAAAGACGGAGATCGTCCGGTAGTTCGGATCCTGCAGCACGCACGACATCAGGAATGCCTGAACCGCATCGCAACGCGGGTCCCCACCGGCGTCCTTGCGGTACCAGAGCAGTCGCCAGTCCTCGAGCGGGTGGAGCAGGAGGACGTCGTCGCGCATCTCGGGTGGAAGAATCGCGTCGGCAAACGACGAGACGCCAACTCCCCGCTCGAGCATGGCGGCCATGACGTCGTAGTACTGGGTGTGGCCGATGACCCGGCGGGGGCGAATGCCGTAGCGGTCGAAGAGGCGCAGGATGTCGTCTTCCTGCTGGCTCGCCGCGAGCGGCATGATGAACGGGAGCGCGTTGAGTTCCTCGGTCGACAACGGGAGCTCCCGTCCCTCGGCGAACTTGCGGTGGCCGTAAATGCCTCCTCGAACGAGCGCGAGCTGGCGCAAGTGCGGTTCGACGGGCCGATCGGCGCGCTGGTGGATCAGGCCGAAGTCGAACAGGCCGTCCTCGAGGTCGCGGGCGAGTTGACGGCTCGGCGGGTGCGCTTCGAACGCGAGCTCGATCTGCGGGTGGCTGGCAAACAGCCGATCAAGTCTCGGACGAATGTAGTTGTCGAGCAGGCCCTGGCCCACCAGCACGCGGTATCGGACCTGTTGCTCGACCTCGTCGCCGCTGCTGCGCCTGTGCGCGGCGAGAACCTCTCCGGCGGCAAGGAATGCGCGCATGTCATCGAGGAAGGCCGTCCCTTCGGAAGTCAGCGACGGCCTTTGCCCCGGACGGCGCACGAACAGCGACAACCCGAGCTGATGTTCGAGAGCCTTGATCTGATTGCTCACCGAAGCTTGCGAAATTCCGAGATTCTCGGCGCTGCGCCGAAAGCTGCGAGTGGCGCAGAGACTGGCGAAAACGTCCAGTTGGCGCAGGGTGAACGGAAAGCTGGGCATTATCGGTTCGGCACCCAGCCATAACCTGCAAATTATCACATGTCATCACTTCGCGATGCGTTGCTTTCGCGGTCCGCTCGGACGACCTCCTCCACAAAGGGAGCAAAGGGAGGGTTTTTTCATGTCTTCGATCGTCATTTCCGACCGCGCGCGCTTGCGCCGCGGGTGGACCGCCGGCGTGAGCGCCGCCGTGCTGGCCCTGTCGGCCTCGCCCGCACTGGCCCAGGACGAACCTGCCGGCGCGGCCGCGGGAACAGGCACCGGCGACCAGACCATCGTCGTCACGGGTTCGCGTCTCTTCACCTCGGGCATGGAGACCCCCGTGCCGGTGACCGCCGTCCAGGGCGAGGAACTCGAGGCGATGGACCCGAGCTCGCTGATCGCGAGCGTCACCCAACTGCCGCAGTTCTACGGCAACCAGACACCGAACAACTCCAACTTCTTCACGCGCTCAGGCACCGGCACGCTCAACTTGCGCGGCCTCGGCGTCAACCGAACGCTGACGCTGCTCAACGGGCGGCGCTTTCCAGCATCGAGCGCCTTCGGCGGCGTCGATGTGAACCTGTTCCCCGAAGCGATGATCAGCGGGATTGAAGTCACGACCGGCGGCGCCTCGGCCGCCTACGGCACCGACGCGGTGGCCGGCGTCACCAACTTCATGATCAATACCGACTTCGAAGGCCTCGAGGCCAGCCTCCAGGGCGGTATCACGACGCGCGGCGACAACGAAAGCTACGACGCCGAGGTAGCGTGGGGCACCAAGCTCGGCGACCGTGGCCATTTTCTGATTTCCGGAGCGATCGCCGAGACCCAGGGCATCCACAGCTACAAGGACCGCGACTGGTACCAGGCCTGGGGCGCGATCCAGGTCGACGGCGTCTGGGGTGACTACCCCAACGTCGTTTCGATGAACGGATCGTTCGACGGCATCATCAGCGCCGCCGACCTCGACCCCGTTGCGCCGGGAATCCAGAACCCGATCCACGGGCTCCAATTTCGTCCCGACGGCAGCTATGCACCGTTCGTTCCCGGCTCGCCGGCGACCGGCGCCATTGGTGCGCCGGGCTCGCGTTCGTCGGGCGGCAGCGGCGACGATCTCGGCGGCGACCTGAGTGAAGTGTTCACCCTGTGGCCGGACACCGAGCGCTACTCGATCTTCGCCTACGCCGACTACGACATCCACGATAACGTCACGCTCTTCGGACAATACGTCCGCGGCGAGAACAAGCAGTGGCAGTACAATACGCCGCGCGGATCGATGATCGGCTCCCCGACGGCGATAACCATCTTCGCCGACAATGCCTTTCTCCCCGCGGATCTGGCGGCGGTCATGCTGGCGAACAACATCGAATCGTTCTCGCTGCGCCGCATGGGCAGCATCCAGGACATCGGCCAGGCCTATTTCGCTGACAAGACCACCCAGAATGTCGGCACGGTCGGGTTCAACGCGCAGCTCGACAACGAAGGCTTCATGGACGGCTGGTTCATCGACGGCTTCTACCAGTACGGCCATAGCAAGCGCGTGTGGGACCAGTACGCGCTGCGCATCGACCGGCTCTTTCCTGCGGTCGACGCGGTGCGCGACGGCAACGGCAACATCGTCTGCCGCGTCTCGCTCGATCCCGAGGGTGCGGCGGCCTACCCGGGCTGCCAGCCGCTGAACCTGTTCGGCCGGGGCAACGCCTCGCCCGAGGCGATCGACTATGTCCTCGGCAACGACCCGGGCGTGCACATCACCACGCCGCTATACTTCGCCAATCTCGGCCTGACCGGCGAGACGCTCGACTACACGACGGTCGATCCGAAACGGAACATCACCACCTTCAAGCAGCAGCTCGCCGAGATTTCGGCGCGCGGCGACCTGGTCGAGAACTGGGCCGGCACCGTCGCGCTCGCGTTCGGCGCGTCATGGCGCGAGGAATCGATCCGTCAGGTGGTCCAGGACCAGGCCAACCAGCAATCCGATCACGACGGCGGCTACCACCCGTGCGACCTGGCAACCGCCGCAGATCTCGGGCTGCGCGGTCTCAGCCCGCCGGACTGCAACAACACCGTCGCGCACCAGTTCTCCAAGGTCTCGAACATCAAGGGCAAGACCACGGTCACCGAGGCCTTCGGCGAAATGCTGTTCCCGCTGTTGTCCGACACGGCCCTGATCGACTCTGCGTCGCTCAACATGGCCGGCCGCTGGGCGCACTATTCGGGAGCGGGCTCGATCTGGGCCTACAAGTTCGGTCTCGACCTCTCGTTCTCGAGCGAGTTCCGCCTGCGCGGAACCTATTCGCGCGACGTCCGGGCCGGCAACCTGTCCGAGCGCTTCGACAAGACGGGCGGGGTCGGTAACGTGATCGACACCCGGATCAGCAACGCCGACATCGTCGCCTGCCAGAACAACACGCCCGCGTTGAACTGCACAAACAGTTACCAGGTGACGATCTTCTCGGGCGGCAATCCCAACATCCGACCCGAGAGCGCAGACACCTTCACCGCCGGCGCGGTTTACCAGCCCAGGTGGTTGCCCGGCTTCTCCGCGTCGATCGACTGGTTCAAGGTGAAGATCGACGACGCGATCGCGACAGTCGGGACCAACGAGGTCGCCCGGCGCTGCCTCGAAGAGGGCGAGCAGATGTTCTGCGACCTCATCACCTTCGAAGGTGTGACCGACGCAGGCGGCCACCCGAAGATGATCCTGGTCGGGAACCAGTTCGTCAACGTCGCCGCCTCGCGCGTCGAAGGCATCGACTTCGAGCTGGCTTACAACAGCGACGTCAGCCTGTTCGGTGGCGGCGAGGAGCGTCTCGGAGGGCGCGTGTTCGCCACCTGGCTGCTCGACCGTTCGGATATCGGCGCGACGGGTAATGTCACCCGTTTCGACGGGCTCACCGGCCTCGCGCCCGACACTGGAGCGCCTGGCCAGTTTCCGGAGTTCAAGGCCACCGCGAACCTGACCTACGGTAACGGACCGTTCAGCGCGTTTCTCCAGGGCCGGTACATCGGCTCGGGCAAGCGCACCTACCTGATCGCCGGGGCGGATGCGGTCGAAGGCGTGAACATCGCCGACAACTCGGTGCCGGCAGTGCTCTATCTCGACACCCGCCTCGCCTACGAGTTCGACTTCGCCAACACGGAGTCGGAGGTCTTCTTCGCGGTGACCAACCTGCTCGACAAGGATCCGCCGGTCACGGCGACTTACAGCGGGTTCACCGCCTATGCAGGCCAGACGAACACCCAGCTGTTCGACGTGCTCGGGCGGCGGTTCACGCTGGGGGTCAAGTTCCGCATGTAAGGGGGACCGGCGTCGAGGGGGCGCCGGACCATTGTGCTCCGGACCGGCACCCTCCTAGACTGGCGGCCTCTCCCGGACGCAACGACGCCCGGGCGGGGCCGCCACCACGACCTGACGGAAGGAATATCAAGATGACCGACAGCCAGGCGCGGCTCAGAATAACCCGCCGCACGGCGCTGGCCGGTGCCCTCGGCACGGCGGCTCTGGCCACGGCCGGCCCCGCGCTGGCGCAGGCGGCGGGGCGCAAGCCCAACGTGCTTTACATCATGGCCGACGACCTCGGTTACGCCGACCTCAGCTGCTACGGCCGGAGAGACTACACCACACCGGTGCTCGACCGGCTCGCCAGCGAAGGCATGATGTTCATGCATGCCTACGCCAACAGCGCGGTATGCACGGCAACGCGCGTGGGGCTGATCACCGGGCGTTACCAGTATCGCCTGCCGATCGGCCTTCAGGAACCGCTCGGCAATGCCGACGTCGGGCTGCCCTCGTCGGACGAGCAACCCAACATGCCCTCGCTGATGCGCGACGCGGGTTACCGCACCTCGCTGATCGGCAAATGGCACCTCGGCAGCCTGCCCAAATATGGCCCGCTCAAGAGCGGGTACGATGAATTCTGGGGCCTCTACGGTGGCGGTATCGATTATTTCCGCCACGGGTTCGGCGGCGATCCCGACCTGTGGGACGGCGAAACGCGGGTTGAGGCGGTCGGCTACACCACCGACCTGCTCGGCGACGCGACGATTCGGACGCTCGAGCGCCGCGCGGCCGATCGCCAGCCGTTCTTCATCAGCCTGCACTTCACCGCGCCGCACTGGCCGTGGGAAGCCAACGATGAGGAAGGCCAGGCCGAGAGCAAGCGGATCGCCGAAAACCCGAGCGAAGGCGGCGGCGGTATCTTTCACTACGACGGCGGGACGCTCGCGACTTACGCCAAGATGGTCAAGTCGATGGACGACAATATCGGGAGGGTGCTCGCGAAGCTGGCCGAGCTCGGCTTCGACCGCGACACCATCGTCGTGTTCACCAGCGACAACGGCGGCGAACGTTTCAGCGACACCTGGCCGTTCACCGGCAAGAAGACCGAGCTGCTCGAGGGTGGCTTGCGCGTGCCGGCGATCGTCCGCTGGCCCGGTAGGGTCGCACCCGGAAGCCGCAGCGACGTGCCGATCATGTCGATGGACTGGCTGCCGACTTTCGTCGCCGCAGGCGGCGGGCAGCAAAGCGCGGCATTCCCGAGCGACGGCGTCGACATCGCCCCCGCCCTCGCCGGCGGAACGATGCCGGAGCGCGCGCTGTTCTGGCGCTACAACAACAAGGAGCAGCGGGCCGTGCGCCGCGGGAACTACAAGTATCTCAAGATCAACGAGAACGAGTTCCTGTTCGACGTCGTCGCCGACCCGCTCGAGCGCGGCAACCTGAAGAACCGTCAGCCCGATCGGTTCGCGGCACTGAAAGCCGAGTGGGAAGAGTGGAACGCAGGCATGCTCTACGATCCCGCCGCTCCGAGCGCCGGCAACCCGCCGAACAACCTGGCCGATCACTTCAATTCGCCGCCGCCACCGGCGCCCCCGGCGCCACCGCCGGCGAGCGACTAGGCGGGCTTCGGTTGCCGCTCGGCGGGGCGCACGTCCCCGCTGACGGTGCCGAGCAGCACGATCAGCGCTGCGACGGCCATCGCCGGAACGGCGATGATCAGCATGATCGCCTGCAGCGACAGCGTGGTGCCGAGTGCGAGGCCGCCGATGGTCGGGAACACGATACCTCCGATCCGCCCGGTCGCCCCGGCCCAGCCGATACCGCTGCTGCGCATTTCCGGAGGATAGCCGAGGGTGGCCAGCGTGTTGATGCCGGTCTGGCCGCCGACCTGACAGAAGTTCCACACGATCAGGCCGAGCACGAAGGCGGCGGTACCGGCCGGCAGGTAGCCCAGCGAGGCGAGCGCGATCGCGTCGATCACGAAGAACGCGGCGATCAGGGTATAGGGATTCAGCCGGTCCATCAGCCGGCCCATCGTCAGCGTGCCGAGCGCACCGCCGAGGAAACCGATCATCATGTACTTGGCGAACTCCTGGATCGGCAGCCCGCCGAGTTCCTGGAAATAGGTCGGCAGCCAGTTGGCCAGTAGCGCGATGTTGCCCATCGCCAGGAAGCACGCCGCGAAGAGGATCAGGGTCTTGAGGCGGTAGGTGCCGGAGAACATCGCCAGCGGGCCGAGCTTTTCGACCGGCCGCGCGCTCTCGCCGAGGTGGAACACTTCGTCACCGGTTATCCGCGCAGCAGGATCGATTCGGCGGATCGCCTCGCCGATCCGCGGATCCGCAGGATTGCGCGTCACGCGGAACGTCAGCGACTCCGGCAGCAGCAGAAGGAGCGGGAACGCGATCAGCGGCAGCGCGCCGCCGAGCCAGAAGCCGATCTGCCAGCCGTAGATGTCGAGCGCCCAGGCGGTGATCGCCCCGCTGGCGATGTTCGCGCCGGAAAAGCACACGAGCGCGATCGAGATGAACGAGGCCCTGCGCCGCCGCGGCGTCATCTCGGCCAGCAGCGCCAGAGCAACCGGCAGCATGGCCGAGAAGAAGATCCCCGAGATGCCCCGCAGCCAGGCCATCATCGCCGGCGAAGTCGACCACGCCGCCCACAGCGTCAGCACGCCGAAGGTCAGCAGCCCCAGCCCCAGCACGGGCCGGCGTCCGATCCGGTCGGCCAACGGCGGCATCACGATCGCCCCGGCGAACATGCCGACCTGCTGCCAGAACACCACGCCGGTCATCGCCGCCGGCTCGACCCCCAGTCCGTCGGCGATCGCCGGCAGCATCTTGCCGAAGAAGTACATGTCGAAGCCGTCGATGAAGAGCACGATCGAGACCACCACCAACGTGGTGATCTCGCGCCATCCGATCGGTCGCTCGTCGATGAAGGCAGCGACGTCGAACCGCGCGCCTTCGGCTGTATCGGCCATGCGTCCTCTCCGTCGGCCCGTTATGCCGGCGAAGACTGGCGGCAGCAGCGGTTCAGGTCAACGCGGGCCCGGCGAAGGCCGGGAAAAGAGGGACAGTCCCCCTTTTTTGATCATCGTTCCGGATCCAGGGGCTGCTGCGGATTGTGCGGAACGAGGACCATCGTATCGCCCTCCAGGCGCACCAGGGCGAGACGGGAGAGGAAATTCATCCCGATCACGTTGGTCGGTCCGAGGCCCGGCGCGATCACGGCATCGAGTCCGCGCGCGACGACGTTGCCGAAACGCAGCTCGTCGATCGTCGTGATTCGGGCTGCCACGGTCCCGTTGGCCGTCTGCATCCTGACCGGCAGCCCCGAGGCGCGCGGCGCGATTCCGGCGGCCGTCGCGGTTTCCGACGAGATCGCGGTCAGCGTAGCGCCCGTATCGACGAGGAAGTTCGCCGGGTGGCCGTTGATCTCGGCCCGCAGCCAGTAATGCCCGTCGGGCGCGCGGCGTAGCCGGGTTTCGCCGCCCTCGACGACCTGTTCCGGCAGGCCGATCTGCGGCACGGCCAGTTCGAACCGCGAATCGATCCGGGCGAGCTGGAGCACGACCAGCACGAGGATGCCCATGAGCCCGAGCGTGCTGGTCGCGCGCAGCAGGCGGCCGAAGGCCGGCGTGCGGCGGATCATCATCGAGCCGGCCACGCCGATCAGCATCGCACCGAGCGCCGCGAGCAGCAGGCTCGACTGCGGCAGCACACTGACGTTGCGCACGATCTGATCCCAGACGGAGGCCAAGTCCATGTCGGCTATATAGGCCGCGTCCGGCGGCTTTGCGATGTGCGGGTCATGCGGGCGGTTGTCCGAAGCGGGCCGGCCCGTCGACGGTCACACCCGGCGGCCAGTCGAGCAGGTCCGCGGCAGCCTCGAAGGTCGACTGCAGGAACCGTTGCAGCGCCGCTTCGGGATCGGAGGCTTCGCGGACCGCCGCGTAAGGCAGGATGAACTCGCGCAGGTCGCGGTGCCAGAACGCCTCTTCCGGTTCGACCGGCCTGACCGACAAGGTCACCGGCGTCGGGTAGGCATAGGCGTAGAAGGCGGCCTCCTCGAACCCACCGCCGCCGAGCCAGAAGCCCGCGCTTATGACTTCGTGGCTGTAGGCTTCGCGCGTCACGGCGTCGGGCAGCCCGGGCACGCCGCCCGGATGGAGCGGGGCCCCGCGGCCCGAGAAGCGCGTCACCGCGAGGTCGAAACTGCCCCAGAACAGATGGCTCGGCGAGGACTTGCCGCGATAGAGCGCGCGGAAGCGGTTGAAGCCGCGGTCGGCGCACATGAAGGCGCCGTGCAGGCGCTTCGCCGCGTCCCCGTCCCACGCACGCGGGCGATGGTCTTCGGCGAACGGCACGGGGTCGGAAATTTCGTTGGGCGCCCCGTGGAGCGGCGCGGGAAGCCCCAGGCGCACGAGGAGCTGCGACAGCTCGCGGTGCACTTCGGCAACGGGCTTCGCCGCAACGGGCAGGTCGGTCCGCGAACCGTCATCGCATTCGAGGCGCAAGCTCGCGTCGTGGATGTCGAGCTCGACTGTGAAGTACCGCTCGCCGGCGGGCAGGCCGCGCGTGATGAACCCGCGCGGCGAAAGCCGCAACGCCACATGCCAGCCGTGGTTGATCCACGGATGCAGCCGCAATGGCAGCTTGCCGACCAACTGCAGCAGCAGGTGCAACGTCTCGATCGTGTCCCCGTCTGCGGCGCGGTCGAGCCGCGGCCAGGCCGAAGCCCACTCGCTCATGGCGCGTTGCGCGGCCGGGTCGCCTCGGCGAGGATGAGCGAGAACTGCCCGTCTTCGTCGAGCCAGCGTTCGACCGGGGTCCAGCCGCCGGCCAGCAGCAGGGTGTACTGGCTGCGGCGGTCGAACTTGTGGCTGTTCTCGGTGTGGATCGTCTCGCCTTTGGCGAGCGCGAAGCGCTGCCCGGAAACTTCGAACTCGAAGTCCTCCGTCGCCTGGAGGTGCATCTCGATGCGCGCGTAAGTGTCGTTCCACGGCGCGGCGTGACGCAGCCGGTCGAGCGGGATCGTGCCTCCCAGCTCCCGGTTTATGCGCTTTGCGAGGTTGAGGTTGAACTCGGCCGTGACACCCTGCGCGTCGTCGTAAGCGGCCTCGAGCACGGCGACGTCCTTGATCAGGTCCATGCCGATCAGCAGCAGCGCGTCGCCTCCGAGTGTCTGGCGCATCGACCGCAGCAAGTCGACCGCCGTGCGCGCCACCATGTTGCCGATCGTCGAGCCGGGGAAGAAGCCGAGCTTTGGCAGCGTCGCGACCGCGTCGGGCAGCCGTACCGGCTGCATGAAGTCGGCCTCGACCGGGTGGACCGGCAGGCCGGGGAACTTTTCGGCGAGATCGGCAGCTGCTGTGCGCAGGAAGTCTCCCGAGATGTCGAGAGGGACGTAAGCCGCGGGATCGATGCACTCGAGCAGGAGCGGCGTCTTGACCGACGAGCCCGAGCCGAACTCGACCACTGCACGTCCGGGCGCGATCAGCCGTCGAAAGTCAGAACAGCGCTCGCGCAAGATCTCTGTCTCGGCGCGTGTCGGGTAGTACTCGGGCAGTTGCGTGATCGCCTCGAACAGCGCCGATCCGGCATCGTCGTAGAACCAGCGCGAGGGGATCGCCTTTGGCTGCTGCGCGAGCCCTTCCAGCACTTCGGCGCGGAACGCCGTGGCGACGCCTTCCTCGTCGTATTCGACCAGCGCAAGACCCTCCGGCGCCGCCATCAAAGGTCCTTCGCCAGCCTGAGGCCCGTGAACTGCCACTGCTGCTGCGGGTAGAAGAAGTTCCGGTAGCTCGGGCGCGAATGGCCGCGCGGCGTCGCGCAGCTGGCTCCCTTGAGCACCCACTGGCCGGCCATGAACTTGCCGTTGTACTCGCCGACCGCCCCCGCCGCCGGCCTGAAACGCGGATAGGGCAGGTAGGCGGAGCGGGTGAATTGCCAGCAGTCCCCGAACAGCGACGCCCCGCCGTGCGGCAGCGGAGGCCCCGCCCGGTCGAGCTGGTTGCCCGCCGCCGCGTCGTGATCCTGCGCAATCGTTTCCCACTCGAATTCGGTGGGCAACCGGGCGCCCGCCCAGGTCGCGTAGGCGTCGGCCTCGAAGTACGAAATGTGCGTAACCGGAGCCCAGGGGTCGCGCACCTGCCAGCCGCTGTGAGTGAAGTGCTCGCCTTCGAACCAGTACAGCGGGGCACCGATACCCTTGCGGCGAACCCAGTCCCACCCGTCTGACAGCCACAG
This sequence comes from Sphingomonadales bacterium, assembly GCA_044506565.1. GTDB lineage: Bacteria > Pseudomonadota > Alphaproteobacteria > Sphingomonadales > Sphingomonadaceae > Croceibacterium_A. The sequence goes on from JBIQKN010000001.1 coordinate 105,102, forward strand.
CGACGCCGTGCCGTAGCCGCCATCGGCGATGAACTGCTCCCATTCGCCGTTGCTGACCAGCCGCCCGGCGAGCGCGAACGGCTCGAGCATCACGCGGTGCGGCGGGCCCTCGTTGTCGAACGCGAAACCCCCACCCCCGTCGAGGCCGCTATGCCCGACGAGAGCGATCCCGCCCGGGTGCTCGTACCACTCGGGCGCCTCCTCGGCGGGGCGGGCAAGGGGCTCGGGCGATGCCCACATCGCCGGGCCGAGCGGGTTCTGGAACAGCGCATGTTTGATGTCGGTCAGCAACAGTTCCTGGTGCTGCTGTTCGTGCGCGATGCCGAGCTCGATCAGCGGCGCGAGGGCCGGTACGACGAGCAGCGGCTGGATCGCCGCATCGACGTGCGCGCGCCAGTCGAGGATCCCGTCGAGCGGCGGGCGCGACAGCATCCCGCGCTTCGAACGGAGGATGCGTTCCCCTTCCCCTTCGTAGTAGGAATTGAACAGGAACGGCCAGCTCTCTTCGAACAGCCCATAGCCCGGCAGGTTGTCGCGCAGCAGGAAGGTCTCGAAGAACCAGGTCGTATGCGCGAGATGCCACTTGGCCGGCGAGGCATCGGGCATCGACTGGATAGTGGCGTCGGCCTCGGACAGCGGAGCGGCAAGTGCCTCGCTCAGCCGCCGCGTCGCCGCGTAACGCACCGCGAGCGACGCAACCGCGTCACCGATCGGCTCGCGCTGGGCTTCGGGCAAGCGGGTCCTCCCTCGCCAGTGGCAGCGCAAGGATGGCGCACCACGGCCGGAAAGAAAAGCCGGCAGTTCCCGAGACGTTCCTGCTGAGGGTCAGGCTGCTTGCCGCTGCCGCTCGTTGAGCTCGAGGTTGAGCATCTCGGCGAGCAGGAACGCGAGCTCGAGCGACTGCGCGGCGTTGAGCCGCGGATCGCAGTGCGTGTGGTAGCGGTCGGCAAGGCCCTCGTCGGTGATCGCGACCGCGCCGCCGGTGCACTCGGTCACGTCCTGCCCGGTCATCTCGACGTGAATGCCACCCGCGTGCGTGCCCTCGGCGCGGTGGACCGCGAAGAAGCCCTTCACTTCCGACAGGATCCGGTCGAAAGGCCGCGTCTTGAAGCCGCCGTCGGTCTTGATCACGTTGCCGTGCATCGGATCGCAGCTCCACACGACCGGATGGCCTTCCCGCTTCACAGCGCGGACGAGCCGCGGCAACCCGGATTCGACCTTGTCGTGGCCGTAGCGCGCGATCAGCGTAATCCGTCCGGGCTCGCGCGCCGGGTTGAGCGTGTCGAGCAGGCGCAGCAGCATGTCCGGCTCGAGGCTCGGGCCGCACTTCATGCCGACCGGATTTCCGACCCCGCGCAGGAACTCGATATGCGCGCTGCCGTCGAACCGCGTGCGGTCGCCGACCCACAGGAAGTGGGCACTGGTGTCGTACCACTGACCGGTTAGCGAATCCTGCCGCGTGAGCGCCTGCTCGTAAGGCAGCAGCAGCGCCTCGTGGCTGGTGTAGAAGCTGGTCGACTTGAGCTGCGGAACGGTCTCCGGATCGACGCCGCAGGCCTCCATGAAATCGAGCGCCTCGCCGATGCGGTCGGCGACGTCCTTGAACCGCTCGGCCCACGGGCTGCGGCCCATGAAGTCGAGCGTCCACTGATGGACCTGGCGCAGGTTGGCGTAGCCGCCGCTGGCGAACGCGCGCAGCAGGTTGAGCGTTGCCGCCGACTGGCTGTAGGCGCGGATCATCCGCATCGGATCGTTGCGGCGGGCTTCCTCGGTGAACTCGATCGCGTTGACGTTGTCGCCGAGGTAGCTCGGCAGCGTCATCTCGCCCTGAGTCTCGGTCGGCGAACTGCGCGGCTTGGCGAACTGGCCGGCCATGCGCCCGACCTTCACCACCGGCAGCTTGCTGGCGAATGTCAGCACCACCGCCATCTGCAGCAGCACGCGGAAGGTGTCGCGGATGTTGTTGGGATGGAATTCGGCGAAGCTCTCGGCGCAGTCCCCGCCCTGCAGCAGGAAAGCCTTGCCCGCGACGACCTCGGCCAACGAGGCCTTGAGCGCGCGCGCCTCGCCGGCGAACACCAGCGGCGGAAAGTTTCCGAGGGTCGACTCGGCCTGGGCAAGCGCGGCCGCGTCGGCGTACACGGGCAGATGCCGTGCCTCGTGCCGCTTCCAGCTGTCCGGTGTCCAAGTCTTGCTCACGTCGAAAATTCCAATGCTAGCGAAGGGCCGCGCCCCTACTCCTCGGCGGCAGGGCACGCAAATGTTACTTCGGTTATTGTTTCACTGCCAACGAGCTTGATCAACGACCCGCGCCGGTTGCCCCCTCTTGCGGCAGTACGGCAAGGCGCCAGCCGGCGTGCTCTCCGAAGTACCGGGCAGCGAGCGCACGCATCTCCTCGGGCGTCACTTGCGTGTAGTCGCTCATCAGCGTGCGCATGAACACCAGTCGGTTGCGGTCGAAGCTCGCGCCGGAAAGCTGCTGCAGCCAGAACCCGTGCCCGGTCTGCGCTCGATTGAGCAACTGCAGCATGGGCTCTGTTACCCGCGCCACCTCGTCGGCGGTCGGACCGTTGGCTACGAGATCGGCGGCGATCTCCTTCGCCGCGTCGAAGAACTGCGGCACCTGGTCGGGCGGCAGTTGCGCGATCGCCAGGATATTGCCGCCACTGGTCGTATCGAGCGGCCAGTTTGCGCCGACGTAGGGCGAGTAGCTGGCCCCCGCGCGTTCGCGCATGGCGTCGAGCAGCCGGTTCGAGAATATCTGCGTCAGCAGGTCTAGCTTGCGGCTCTGCGGCAATCCGGCAGACCCGGCCCCGGCCGGCCAGGCGATGACAGCCGCGGCCTGGTCCGGTTCACCGCGGTGATTGAGCACGACAGGCGATTCGGTCGCCGCCGGGAATGACGTCCGCCGCGAGAGCAGCTCGGGCGAAACGAGTTCGCGCGGGGGAAGCGCCCCGAAAGTCCGTGAAAGGGCCTGGACCACGGTCTCCCGGTCGATGTCGCCGAACACGTCGACTTCCACCGGTCCCTGCGCCAGCATCCGCGACCAGACTTCCTTGAAGCCCTCGGGAGTCGTCGTCCGCAACGCCTCGGGCGTCGGCGTGGCATAACGCGGATCGCGATCGTGCAGCAGCCACTCGAGATCGCGCGCTAGTGCGCCGTTGGGGTCGCCACCATAGCTGTCGTAGGCCAGCAGCAGCGCCGCCTTGGCACGTTCGACAGGCGCCGTGTCCCAACGCGGCATGCCGAGCTTGGCCGCGAACAGGTAGATCTGATCGGCGACGTCATCGGCACGCGTCGGCCCCTCGAACACGAAAGTGCCGTCCTGGATGCGGAAGGTCAGGCCGAGCTTGCGGCCGGTCGCGATGCGATCGAGCTCGTTCTGCCCGAGCGGGCCGATTCCGGAGCTGAACAGCGCGGCCTGACCGAGACGGATGTAGGCTGCTTCCTCGTCGGTGAAGCTCTGCAGCCCGCCGCCAAAGCGGACGCGGACGGTCGCTCGGCCAGGCTCGTTGTCGGTCGGCCAGATCAGAGCGCGCACGCCGTTGGCAAACTCCAGCTGCTCTACGTCGCCGCGCTGGAACAGGCCAAGTGGCCTGCGCACGACTGGATCGCTCGGCTGGCCGATCGCCGGGAGGTCGGCAAAGTCGAAGACCTCGGCCGACGCGCGGACCGCGCCGTTGCCGTCGACCTCGGCGAGCATGGCCTGGCGCAGGTCCTCGGGAGTGGCCTCGCCGGGCTCGGGAGTCAGCAACAAGGCGCGAATCACGGTGCCGCGGAACATCGCCTGCGTGTGCTCGTGGATCGCTTCGGGCGTGAAGCGCCCCTTCATTTCGCGGAACACCTGGAGGATGGTTTCGGGCGCAGCCACCGCTTCGCGGATGTCGACGGCGCCGACCACGGTGTCGGCGAGCTCCGAGCCGGCCTGGATCCGGCTCTGTTCGACCTGGTTGGCGAAGACCAGGTCGAACTGGGCGACTTCGCGGTCGATCTCGTCCTGGCTCGGCGGCGAGGCGACGGCATCGGCGATCACGGCACGCACGTCGGCGAGCGCCGTGCGCCAGTCGTCGGTCAGCGGGGTGATGTCGACGTAGGTCCCGTCCGCCGAGCGGCTGCTCTTCTGCCGCCCGACTGAGGCGAACAGGAAGCTCCCGCCCTCCCGGGCGCGCATTTCGAGACGCCGGTTGATGATCGTCTCGGCCACCGCATCGAGCAGCAAGCCACGGTTGTATTCGAGGTTGTCGGTGATCTGCTGCCACGGACGCAGAATCGCGAAGCTCAACATGCGCGGCTGGCCGGGCTCGACGAGGACACGGGTCTCGCCGACCGGATTGGCCGGGTCGGCCCCCTCGGGGGCGACGGGGCGACCGAAATCGGGCTCGGGAGCGGGCGAACCGGCAACCTTCCAATCACCGAAGTAGCGCTCGACCAGGGCGGCCATCTGGGCCGGATCGGCGTCGCCGGCGATCACCACGACGGCGTTCTCGGGCCGGTACCAGCGGCGATGAAACGCCTGGACGGCGCGCGATGTCGCACCCTGGAGCGTTTCGACGGTCCCGATCGGCAAGCGTTCGGCAAGCCTCTGGCCACTGAAGAAGACCGCGTTCGTCGCCTCGAGAATGCGCCGCTCGGGCCCGTTGCGCTCGCGTCGCTCCGCCAGCACGATCGGCACCTCCGCCCTGAGATTGGCGGTGCTCAGCGCGGGCTCGCGGATCATTCCGGAAAGCAGCCTCAGGCTTTCCTCGAGCTTGGCGGGATCGGCGTTCGGCAAGTCGAGCTTGTAGACCGTCTGCGTCGGGCTGGTGATCGCGTTGGTGTCGTTGCCGAGGCTTGCGCCCCAACGCTGAAAGTGCGGAATCGCCTCACCGTCACCGAGGTATTTCGATTCGCGGAACGTGAGGTGCTCGACGAGGTGGGCGAACCCGCGCTCGGAGTCCTGCTCGTGGAGCGAGCCCGCATCGATCCTCACGCGGATAGAGATCTGCCCCGGGGGCACGCGGTTGTTGCGCACGGCATAGCGCAGCCCGTTGGGCATCTCGCCGAACAGCCACTCGCGATCGACCGGGATATCGGTGCCGCGATAGATCCACGGATCGTCAGGCTGCGCGTAGCGCGGCGCCGGCAGGGATGCAGCGGCCTGGACCGGCGCGACCTGCTGCGCCGCGCCGGGAAGCGGGGCCAGCAGCAGGAGCGGGGCGAGAGCGCGTAGCGCGCGCGTCAACGGAGTCATGTAGCCGCGCATAGGCAGCGAAGTGATGAAGGGCCAGTGAATGTGGCCTTCGGCCGGGAGGTGCCGCGCTTGCGAGCGAGCGCCGCGCACCCTACATCGCGGTCATGTTCATCGAGACCGAAACCACGCCCAACCCGGCAACGCTCAAGTTCCTGCCGGGCCAGCGAGTCATGCCCTCGGGCACGCGCGACTTCGCCTCGCCCGAAGATGCCGAGGCCTCGCCGCTGGCGCAGGCGCTGTTCGACACCGGCGAGGTCACCGGGGTGTTCTTCGGCGGCGATTTCGTTTCGGTCACGGCGGCCCCCGGAGCCGACTGGGGCATGCTCAAGCCCCAGGTCGTGGCAGTACTGCTCGACCATTTCGTCAGCCAGGCTCCGCTGTTCGTCGGCGGAACCGCGAGCGGCATCTCGGTACCGCCGGAAGGTGACGAGGACATCGGCGACGATCCGGCCGATGCCGAGGTTGTCGAGCAGATCAAGGAGCTGATCGAAACCCGTGTGCGGCCGGCGGTCGCCAACGACGGCGGCGACATCCGCTACCGCGGCTTTCGCGAGGGCGTGGTCTATCTCGCGATGCAGGGCGCCTGCTCAGGCTGCCCGAGCTCGACCGCGACGCTCAAGCACGGAATCGAAAGCCTGCTCAAGCACTACGTGCCCGAGGTGCGCGAGGTCCGCGCGGCCTGATGGCCACCTCGCCCGGACCGCTGAGCGACGCGGCGCTCGACCAGTTGTTCCGCGAGGCGCGCAGCTACAACGCGTGGCTCGAGGGCGAGGTCACCGACGAGCAGATTCGCGCGATCTACGACCTGATGAAGATGGGGCCGACCTCGGCCAACCAGCAACCGGCGCGGCTGGTGTGGTGCAGGACTCCCGAGGCCAAGGCCCGGCTTGCGCGTCACGCGATGGACAAGAACCAGCCGAAGATCACCGGCGCGCCGGTCTGCGTGATCGTCGGCATGGACCTCGAGTTCCACGAGCAGCTCCCGTGGCTGTTCCCTCACACCGACGCGCGCAGCTGGTTTCTCAATGAGGAGCTGCGCCAGGCCAACGCGTTCCGCAATTCCTCGCTGCAGGGCGCCTATCTGATGCTTGCGGCCCGCGCCGTGGGGCTCGACTGCGGGCCGATGTCCGGGTTCAACAACGCGGCGGTCGACGCGGAGTTCTTCGCCGACCAGCCGAACGTCCGCTCGAACTTCATCTGCGCGATCGGGCGCGGCGACCCGGCAAGTATCTTCGGACGCAGCCCGCGGCCGGAGTTCGACGTCTTCAACCGCATCCTGTAGACGCCCGCTCCGTGCGGACTCTCGTTATCGACAGCGCCACCGAAGCGTGCTCGGCCGCCTTGTTCGACGGCCAGGCTCTGATCGCCGGCGCCTATGAGGTCATCGGGCGCGGCCACGCCGAACGCCTGGTGCCGATGATCGCCGAGTTGCCGGACAAGGGCCGTGCCGGGCGCATCGCGGTCGCGCTGGGCCCGGGCAGCTTCACCGGCGTCAGGATCGGACTGGCCGCGGCCCGCGCGCTGGGCCTGGCCTGGCGGTGCGAGGTGCTCGGCTACCCGACGCTGGCGCTGGTGGCAGCCATGGCGCGGCACGACCGGCCCGGCCCGGTCACCGTGTGCATGACGGGCGGGCACGGCGAGTGGTTCGTACAGGACTTCGCCGCCGACGGTCGGGCCGGAAGCCCTGCGGCATCGCTCACGCCGGCTGAAGCGGCCGCCGCTGCCGGCCACCCCTTGGTGGCCGGCAGCGAGGCCGCAGCGCTCGTCGGCCTGCGCGGCCATGGCGAGGCACTTCCCGTGCTGTCCGACGCGCGCGCCTTTGCGTTGCTGCCGCCCGAATGCCTGACAGCGAACCTCGCCCCGCTCTATGGACGGCCACCCGACGCCCGATTGCCGGTGTCGACGACATGAGGGACGACCTCGACCGCATCATGGCCGTCATGGAAACGGCCTTCGACCCCACGTTCGGGGAGGCTTGGACGCGGCGCCAGGTGTCGGACGCACTGGTGATGCCCAATACGTATTACTGGCTCGCTGGAGCCGACGGGAATCCGCCGCCCGAGGGCCAGCCCGCGACCGGCTTCGCCCTGTCGCGCGGGGCGCTCGACGAGGAGGAACTGCTGCTGCTCGCCGTCGCCCCCGCGCATCGCGGGCGCGGCATCGGTCACGCCCTGCTCGAGCGCTTCATCGCGGCAGCGCGGGCGCGCGGAGTGACACGGCTGTTTCTCGAAATGCGGGAGGGCAATTCGGCCGAAAGGCTGTATCGCCGCCACGGTTTCTCAACTGTCGGCCGCCGCCGAGACTATTATCGCCGAGGGAGCGGCAGACCGCTCGACGCGATTACGTTTGCGCTCGCTCTCGACGCACGTTGTTAGGTAACTGTCGCGAATTGCAAATCGCCGGATTACTTGTAGCCCTTGTATTATGGTGTAGAAGGGAGCAGGGGGCAGGCACGGTTGCCCAGCAGCTGAGTCCGGCAAGACCGCGGTTCGGGTCGCAATAGAATCGGATCGCCAGAGAACAAGAGGGAGCAAATGGCCACTATCGAAACCGATCTGTCGGAAACGTTGATCACGCTCACATCCGACATCGTCGCCGCCCATGTCAGCAACAACAGCGTCGGCGTCGAGGAAGTCCCCGCGCTGATCCAGAACGTTTACGGCGCTCTGGCCGGCCTCGGAGCGGCTCCGCAGGTCGAGTCCAAGCCCGAACCCGCGGTCTCGATTCGCGCCTCGGTCAAGAACGACCACATCGTCTGCCTCGAAGACGGCAAGAAGATGAAGATGCTCAAGCGTCACCTGATGACCGATCACGGGCTGACGCCGGCCGAGTACCGCGCCCGCTGGGGCCTTCCGGCAGACTATCCGATGGTCGCCCCGGACTACGCCGAGAAGCGCCGCGTGCTGGCCAAGGAAATCGGCCTCGGCCGCAAGCCCGGCCAGCGCCGGGGGCGCCGCAAGAAGGCGGCCGAATAACCGTTCGCCCGGTTGTAAAAGCGCCCCGCCGCTTCCATAGTGGCGGGGCGTTATTTTATTCCGGGTGAGGTCAGACTTGCACCAGCCAATCGATCTCGAAGCCTTGTGCGCCGAGCGCGGGCTCAGGATCACCGAGCAGCGCCGGGTGATCGCGCGGGTGCTGTCCGAGGCCGAGGATCATCCCGACGTCGAGGCGCTCCACGCGCGCGCTGCGGCGATCGATCCGAAGATCTCGATCGCTACCGTCTACCGCACCGTCCGCCTGTTCGAGGAGGCCGGGATTCTCGATCGGCACGACTTCGGCGACGGGCGCGCCCGCTACGAGGCTTCGCCTGAAGCGCACCACGACCACTTGATCGACGTCGAGACCGGCAAGGTCGTCGAGTTCGTCGATCCGGAACTCGAAGCGCTGCAGAAAGTGATCGCCGAGAAGCTCGGCTACCGGCTGGTCGACCACCGGATGGAGCTCTACGGCGTGCGCATCGATCGCGAGGACTGAACTGCGGCGAGTCCGCGCAGCATCGCGATTGGCCGGCGTCGGGCTCGGATTCCTGACGATGGTTCCCGCGCACGCGGCGATCTCGCTCGCCGGCGGGCGCGAGCTGCTCCCGCCGCTGTTCCTGTCGACCATGGGCCGGCTCGCAGGATTGCGCGTGCGTACCGAGGGGCAGGCACGGAAGGGCGCGCTGTTCCTCGCCAATCACGTCAGCTGGCTCGACATCCTGGCGCTCGCCAAGACCAGCCGGTCGACCTTCGTCGCGCACAGCGGGCTGAGCGGCCACGGAGGCCTCCGATGGCTGTGCGAGCAGAACGACACGGTGTTCGTCGCGCGCCATCGGCGAGGCTCGGTAGCGGAACAGGTCGAGCAGGTGCGCGCGGCGCTAGGCGAAAGGCCGCTGACGATCTTCCCGGAGGGCACGACGAACGACGGGACCACCCTGTTGCCCTTCAAGAGTTCGCTGCTGTCGGCGGTCGAACCGCTCGCGCACGCCGT
>JBIQKN010000142.1:0-3930 GCA_044506565.1 Sphingomonadales bacterium
GAAGGGGCCGTCGAGGAGTGCGAGATCGTCGTCGCGCGCAACAAGGACGAGGGCTTCCCGTTCCTCGGCCAGACATTCGAGGACAAGCCGGCGATGCTCGCCGAGGTGCCCGAAGCCGAGCGCGCGACGCGCGAGGAGCTGATCCGCATCGCCAACGGCTACTTCGAGACGATCGAGCGCAACGACGGCACGATCCGCACCCGCTTCCACCCGCATTGCAACCGGGTCGAGAACGGCGTGCAGACGACCAACAATGCCGAGTTCCCGTTACCGATCGCGCGGCTGGGCTGCGAGTCGCAGTTCGCGCTCGGCTGGTACCGCTACGACGACGAACTGCGCGCCCGGCGCTTCCCGCTGGTCGACATCGAGCGCGGCATCGTCCTCGCCTACGGCTTCATCGATCACTCGGGGCGGCTCGGCGAATACGAACTGACCGACGGCACCCGCGTGTCGAGTCCGGTCCGCCGCCCGCACTCCTATTACCTTGCCGAAGCTTTCAAGATCAGGGACGGTGCGATCGAGCAGGTCGAGGCGGTGTTCCACACGGTGCCGTACCGCATGCCGAGCCCGTGGGAGGGATGAAAGTCATGGGGATGCGCAAGCTCGGTACACGACCCCCCTCCCCCTTGAGGGGGAGGGTAGGGTGGGGGTGTTCGACGCTGGCGTCGACGCGCGGCGGTGCCGCGCTCCCCCACCCCCCGACCCCCTCCCCGCCGGGGAGGCGGGTATTCGCGTGACCCCCACCCACCGCATCCTTGCGCTGATCCTCCTCGGCGGCGTGTTCGTCATGGAGGGCTTCGACATCGCTGCGATGTCGCTTGCGGTCCCGCGGCTCGAGGGCGCGCTCGGCCTTGCCCCGGCGAGCTTCGGCTGGGTGTTCACCGCGCTGCTGATCGGCCTCGGCGCGGGCGGCGCGCTGATCGCGCCGCTCGGCGACCGGTTGGGGCGACGCACGCTGATCGTCGCCGGCTGCCTCGCGACGGGCCTCGCGACGCTCGGCACCGCGACCGCCACCTCGATCATCGAATTCCTCGCCTGGCGGCTGCTCACGGGCCTCGCGCTCGGCGCCTGCCTACCCAACGTCAGCGCGCTGTCGGCCGAGCTCGCACCGGAGCGGCTACGGGCGACGATCATGGCGGTGGTCTCCGCCGGCATCCCGCTCGGCTTGGCACTGGCCGGCCTTCTCGCGCCTCCGATCATCGCCGCGGCCGGATGGCAGGGGCTGTTCCTGGTCCCGGGTGCCGTGGCAACGGTCCTCGCGCTCGCGCTGTGGCTCGCGCTCGAAGGCGGCGCGCCGGTGCATGCGGGCGGCCCGGCGAAGGACGCCGCGGAAAAGTTCCCGCAGCTCGCCCTGCTGCGCTCCCCGTGGCTGTTCCCGTTCGCGGTGTTCGCGGGGATGCTCGCGCTCAACGCACTCAACCTCTACCTGCTCAACTCGTGGCTGCCGACGGTGCTGCCCGGCGCCGGGCTGACGCTCGACGACGCGGCACGGGTCGCCGGGGTCGCCAACCTCGCCGGGCTCGCGATCGGCATCGGCGCCAGCGCGCTGGTCGACAACTGGCGCAAAGGCCCGGCGCTGATGCTGTTGTTCGGGACCATGGCCGCGAGCTTCGCCGCGATCTTCCTGACCGCGCCCGACCCCATGCGCTGGACGCTGCTGCTGATGGTCGGCGTCGGCGGAGCCAACGCGGGCGGCATGGTGCTGCCCGGGCTCGCGGCCTACCTGTTCCCGGCGCGGCTGCTGTCGAGCGCGGTCGGCATTGGCGTGCTGGTCGCCCGCCTCGGCGCCTTCGCCGGCCCGCCGCTCGGCGCGGCGATGATCGCGGCCGAGGTGGCGCCGCGGACCTTCCTCGGCGTGGCCGCGCTGCCGGCGCTGGCCTGCGTGGTAGTGGCGCTGGCGGTGCCGGCGGCGCTGGCGGTTCGGCGGAGGGAGGAGCCCTCATCCAACTTCGACTAGGCCCCTGCGGGGCCAAGTCTGCGTATCCTTCTCCCGCCAGCGGGAGAAGAAAGATGGTGCAGGCTCGGCTTCTTCTCCCACTGGTGGGAGAAGGATAGCGAAGCTTACCGCCAAAGGCGGTTAGCGCAGCTTGGATGAGGGCCCCTACCCCCTACCCCTTCGCCCCCACGTTCAGCGCCACCGCCTCGCGCACCAGCGCCCTGAACGCCTCGGCATCGACCGCATCGCCCTCGCGAATATCGATCGCCCGCCGCGTCCCGCCGCCGAAACCGGCATTGAACAGCCCCGCGGAATCCTCGAGCGCGGCGCCCCGCGCGAAAGTCAGCTTGACGTAGCCCTTGTAGACCTCGCCCGTGCACAGGATCCCGGCATGCTCCCACACCGGCACGCCGCCCGGGTTCGACGGCTTGCGCCACTTGACCGTCTCGACGACCTCGGGGTCGGCCTCGCGGATCAGCGCACGCATGCGCGACAGCGCCGCGCCGCGCCAGTCGCCGAGGCTCGCCAGTTTGGCGTCGATCTCGGCGGAGGGGCTGTCGCCGCTCATTCCGCGACTTCGTTCGTTTCGGCCGGCACCCCGAAGCAGTGATCGAAGCCGTCGTCGTCGACCAGCGTGAACTCGCGCTGGCCGTAGTAGCGCTCCTCGATCGGGCCGGGCGCGAAGCCGATTTGCAGCAGGCGCTCGCGCAGTGCGTCGAGGTCCTCGGGAGCCCAGTAGAAGCGCACGCCCTCGTAGCCGGTCGGCCTGTCCGCGGCGCCGGCGCGCCTGTTCAGCAGGACCCTGATCCGGCCGTTGCCGATGCCGCAGCCGACCAGCCGTCCCCCGCGCCGTTCCTCGTACCACGTATTTTCGAAGCCGAGCCCCTCGCGCCACAGCCTGAGACTGCGTTCGAGGTCGGCGCTCGGCACGACGGGGAGGCAGCTGGTGACCGTCATCCGATGATCCATCCCGGAATGGCCGCCGCCTGGCGGATCCACTCGGCGAGCTGCTTCTCGTCGACCGGCTTATCCTCCTCGATATGGAGGTAGCGCGTGTTCGGGTCCTTCGAACCGACCGGCGGCAACGGATCGAGTTCGGCGCCGCGGAAGAAGGTCACCTTGATGTACCTGGTGAACACGTGGAAGCTGAGGAACCAGCCCCCAAAACCTTCTGGCCCCTCGACCCCGTAGAACGGCGAATTCCACTTCACCGCCTTGCGCACGCCGGGCACGGTCTTCTCGATCAGCTTGTCGAGCTTGCGCCCCGCCTCGCTCTTCCATCCCGGCATCGCCGCGATATAGGCCTGCACCGGCGCATCGCCCTCACCCTTGGGGATCTGCGGGTTGCCGCCGGAAAGAAGCTTCGGCCGAGTCACCCGGCAAGTGTAGCGACCTTGGATGTGATGCGAAACGCGTCCGGCGATGAAACGTCGTGCTGTTCGTACGGCTTATGGCGTATCACCCGTCGCCTCGGGCGGGAGCGGAACGAGCGGCGGCGGCGGATCGAATACCGCTCGCAGGCCGGCCATGATCCCGGCGGGCGGCAACGAGTTGTGGGTTTCCTCGGGGAAGATTCTGAAGCTGTGCCTCAACCCGGGCCTGTCGCGCGTCCGGAACCGTGCATCGAGTTCTCCGAGCGTCTCCGCCGGCGTGCGGTATCCCGGCGGAAGCCCGGGAGGAAGCACCCCGCTGACTCCAACGAACAGGCGCGCGGAGACATCGCCAAGGGTCTCTTCCTCCTGCAGCAGGACGTCGCCCCACGGGCTGGGGTCGAGGGCCACGTAGCGGTCGAAAGAGTCGGGCGAAGTGAGCAGCACGTGCATGGTGAAAAGGCCGCCGAGCGAATGGCCGACGAGCGCCGTGTCCTCGAGATCGGCCGCCGGATATACCTCTGCCAGGAACGGTTTGACCTCCTCCTCGATGAACGCGAGAAACGCGTCGGCGCGGCCGAACGGCACATCGTCCGGCCAGGCTTCCATCCCGAACAGCTGCTG
>JBIQKN010000037.1:0-4309 GCA_044506565.1 Sphingomonadales bacterium
TAACCGCCTTCGGCGGTAAGCTTCGCTATCCTTCTCCCACCAGTGGGAGAAGGAGGGCGCGGCGCTCGCGACCAAGCTTGCGGGAGAAGAAGGGTGCGGCGCTCGCGACCAAGTTCCTTCTCCCGCTTGCGGGAGAAGGATACGAAGACTTGGCCCCGCAGGGGCTTAGTCGAAGTTGGATGAGGGCCCTTGCCCCTATTCCTCGCCGCCGATCAGCCCCCTCGTCTCGAGCATCGGTTCGACCCGCGGTTCGCGGCCGGCGAAGGCGCGGTAGAGCTCGACGTAGTCCTGGGTGCCGCCCTTGCTCAGCACGGTGGCGCGGAAGTGGTCGCCGTTGGCGCGGGTCAGGCCGCCGTTCTCGCGGAACCAGGCGCGGCTGTCGCGGTCGAGCATCTCGGTCCACAGGTACGAGTAGTAACCGGCCGAGTAGCCCGCCGGGTCGGCGAACACGTGGCGGAAGTAGCTCGAGCGGTAGCGCGGGGGGACCAGCGCGACCTCCAGCCCGAGCCGGTCGAGGGCGGCGTGCTCGAACGCGTCGACCTGGTCGGGGGTCGAGACGTCAGCCGCCTGTTGCGGGGTCAGCGCGTGCCACTCCATGTCGAGCAGCGCGGCCTCGAGCAGCTCGCCGAGCTCGTAGCCCTGGTTCCACTTGCCGGCCGCCTCGATGCGCTCGATCAGCTCGATCGGCATCGGCTCGCCGGTCTGGTGGTGCCGCGCGTAGTTGGCCAGCACCTCCGGGTGGCTGGCCCACATCTCGTTGACCTGGCTCGGGTACTCGACGAAGTCGCGCGCAACGCCGCCGCCCGACGGGTAGGTCAGGTCGCTGAACAGGTAGTGCAGCGCGTGGCCGAACTCGTGGAACATCGTCTGCACGTTGTCCCAGCTGACCAGTTGCGGCTGGCCGTCCGCGGCCTTGGGGATGTTGAGCACGTTGTAGGCGACGGTCCTGGTGCCGAACAGCTTGCTCTGGTCGACGAGCGTGCTCATCCACGCGCCGCCGCGCTTGGAATCGCGCTGGTAGGGATCGAAGTAGAACAGCCCGAGCTCGGACCCGTCGCGGTCGAACACGGTGTAGACCGTCACGTCGGGGTGCCAGACCGGCAGGTCGGTGCGCTTCTCGAACGCAAGGCCGTAGAGGCGGTTGGCGGCGTAGAACACGCCGTCCTCGAGCACGCGGTCGACCTCGAAGTAGGCCTTCACGGTCTCTTCGTCGAACGCGTAACGCTGCTGCTTCACCTTGTCGGCGTACATCTGCCAGTCCCACGGACGGACCTCGAAGTCCTTGCCGTCGGCGCGGATCGCCTCGTTGAGGATCGCCGCCTCGCGCCGCTGGGTCTCGGCGAGCGCAGGAACCATGCGGCGCATGAAGTCGAGCGCGGTGTCGGGATCCTGCGCCATGCGGTCGTACATCGTGTAGGCCGCCCAGGTCGGTTCGCCGAACAGCGCCGCCTTGCGCGCGCGCAGCTGGACGATCTCCGCGAGCAGCGCGCGGGTATCGCTGGCGTCGCCACGGTCGGCGCGGTGGATCGAGCGCTCGAACAGCGCCTCGCGCGTCGCGCGGTCGGCGAGTGTGGCGAGGGCCGGCTGCTGCGTCGTGTTCTGGAGGGCGATCAGGTACTGCCCCGAGAGCCCGCGCGCCTCGGCCGCCCTGGCCGCGGCGGTGATTTCGGCCTCGCTGAGTCCGGCGAGCGCGGCGCGGTCGGCGATCACCAGCGCGTTGGCGTTGGTCGCCTCGACCAGCTTCTGCGAGAACTCGGTGGTGACTTCGGACAGGCGGGTGTTGATCGCCTTGACCTCTTCCTTCTGCGCGTCGGTCAGCATCGCCCCGGCGTGGACCATGTCCTCCCAGGTGTTCTCGAGCAGCCAGGCGTCTTCCGGGGTCAGGCTCATCGCCGCACGGTTGTCGTAGACCGCCTTGACGCGGGCGAAGAGCTCGGGGTCGAGGTTGATCGCATCGAAATGGGCCGAGAGCTTCGGCGACATTTCGGCCTCGATCGCATCGAGCGTGTCGTTGGTGTGGGCCCCGGTGACGGTGCCGAACGCGGCGTAGACGCGGTTCAGCATGCGGCCCGAACGCTCGAGCGCGACGATCGTGTTGTCGAACGTCGGCGGCTCGGGATTGGCCTTGATCGCCTCGATCTCGGCGCGCTGGATCGCCATCGCCTGCTCGAACGCGGGCTTGTAGTCGCTGTCGCGAATCTTGCTGAAATCGGTGGTGTGGAACGGCAGCGTCCAGTCCTCGGCGAACGGGCCGGTGGCCTGGGGGATGCTGACGGAAGCCGTGGCGGGCATCGCGGTGTCCTGGGTCGTGGTGCAGGCAGCCAGCAGCGCGCCGAGCGCGACGCCGGTGATCAGGCGGATGGTCATGTCGGGATGTCTCCTCGCGCGCGGGCGGCGCCGGTCGGTTTCATGGGCAACCGCCTAGGCGGCATGGAGCGGGGAGGCAAGCGTTGGGGGTGGGGAGTGGGAGGAGCCCTCATCCAACTCCGACCAGGACCCTGCGGGGCCAAGTCTGCGTATCCTTCTCCCGCCAGCGGGAGAAGGAGCCTGGCCCTTCTTCTCCCACTGGTGGGAGAAGGATAGCGAAGCTTACCGCCGAAGGCGGTTAGCGGAGCTTGGATGAGGGCCCATTCCGCTCTCCGAGCGGATAGCGCGCCACTTCCTCGTAGTGCGCCCCGGTGTGGCCGAGGTGGCTTTCGAACAGGATGAAGTCCTCGACCGTCCACGGCCCGGCGGCGAGGCCGCCGCGGGCCGCGAGCCATTGCGCCACCGGTTCGGTCGCGCCGCCGGTGCGGGCGAGGGTGATGTGCGGGGTGAACTTGCGCGTCTCGCGGCCGAGGCCGACGCTCTCGCAGGCGCGTTCGACCTTCTGGCGCAGCCGCTCGAGCTCCGGCGTCGGCGGGATGCGCGCCCAGATCGCATGCGGCCGCGACTGTCCCCTTCGAGTGCGGTCGAAGGCGCCGACGCCGCTGACAACAAGGTCGAAGCGCGGCGAGCCGATCGACCCGAGCGCCTCGGCAAGCTCGTTGGCCAGCGGCCTCTCGACCTCGCCGACGAAGCGCAGTGTCAGGTGCAGGTTGTCCTCGTCGACCCAGCGGGCGCCGTCGAGGGCTTCCATCGCATCGACGAGCGCGTCGCGAACCGGTTCGGGCGGGCGGATGCCGATGAACAGGCGGTGGGACATCGCGCGATACTAGGGGCGGTGCGCCGGATCCGGAAGCGGCGGCGGCTCGGTGCGCGGGTGCGACCGCGAAGGGCTCTGGAGGCACCGAGCCGCCTTTCGCTACGGCCGCTCAACCTCGCCGTGCGGCCGGGGTTTCGCATTGCGGGATCAATTCGGGACGAACGGCCCCGCTGACAGGGCGAGCGGACCCTAATGGCGCTTGCCGGGACCGCGCGAACGTTTGTCGATATCTGGTCCCGCGCTGCGGTTTCCCTTTGCAAATCTTAACGTGATATGGTCCCAATCGGATGGAATTCGCGACGGCCTAGAACAGGGCGGCGCCGCGGGGGCAAGGATACAGCAGACGCAGGGGCGAAATGGGGCGCGAGCACTCCGAGATCGAATTCATGCTGGCCGGGCTGACGCCCAAGCAGCGCGAGGTGCTCGACCTCCTGATAGAGCACAAGACTTCCAAGGAAATCGGCCGCGAGCTCGGGATTTCGCCGCACACGGTCGACCAGCGCATCCAGTTTGCCAAGGAAAAGCTCGGCGCTTCCAGCCGCAGCGAAGTGGCCCAGCTCTACCGCCGTCTCGTCGAGATATGCGGACAATTGACATATGAAGATTCCGGTATCGCCGCAGCCGCCGCCGAGGCGGATAACGCTGCCAGGACGCAGGCGGGTCCGCTCTCGCTGCTGAACCGGCGAGAGCGGACCAGACCCGACCAGCCGCGCGAGCCGGAATCGGATTATCCTGTCGTCCCAGAGTTGTTCGAGGGCCGTTACGGCACGCTGATCCGGCTGGGGGCGATCATCGCGATTGCGGTGTTTCTCGTCATTCTCGTGCTCGGCGGTCTCGCCATCTTCTCTCAGCTCTCGGAGCTGATGGCGGCGTAGCGGGCTTAGGACAACTCGATCACCTGACTGTGCTGGCAGGCGCGTGGGGCGCGCTGCCGAACGAGGAGATTCGAATATGTCCATGCCCGTTCCCGTCGCCCAGATGCGCATTGTCCGCGATATCAACGAAGCCGAGAGAGCGCTCGACGAGGCGCTGATCCGTCATTCGTCGCTGTTCACCACCATGGTATCGGCGCGCCGCGAGACCGGCTCGGCGCCGTTCACCGGTCACGAGGCGCTGCTGCGCCTG
>JBIQKN010000037.1:4409-19550 GCA_044506565.1 Sphingomonadales bacterium
GCAGCCATCGAGGACTGGGCCCGCCGGCACCGTCCGCACGAAAGCGGGCTGCGCTGGGCCGGCCGTACTCCGGCGGCCGACTGGCAGTACAACGACATGACCTGGAACCGCGAGATGAACGAGATCCAGCGCGCCTTCGAACGGCGGATCGGCTTCCCGATCGCGCTCTCGCCAAGCGAGCGGCGCAAGACCGCGG
Organism: Sphingomonadales bacterium; assembly: GCA_044506565.1. Lineage (GTDB taxonomy): Bacteria > Pseudomonadota > Alphaproteobacteria > Sphingomonadales > Sphingomonadaceae > Croceibacterium_A. The sequence continues at coordinate 4,606 of JBIQKN010000037.1, forward strand.
GCCTGACGCTGATGAAGACGCACTACGTGCTCGTGCGCAAGGCGGAGACCAGCTCGCCCGGCGGCACGACGCTGCTCAAGGCCCTGACGTCCTCGGCAGGGACGGCTGCTGCGTCGCGTCCCTCCCTGGCGGTACGGTAACGGGTAGCGGCACCGGGCCGGTCCCGGCGCCGCACTCCGCCCCGACGCCTAATGGCCGGGATCGCGTGAAGGGCACTCCGTAGATTTCCCAGTGAACGCGCCGCCGCGCATTGCGTATTCGTCGCCAATGTCGTTCGAAACGAAGTTGGCGTGGTCGCTGGTCCGCCTCGAACTGGGGCGGACCCCGGAGTATCCGGAGGGGTCCGCCAGCCGGGCCTACCTGCTGCGCCTGCCGCTCGGACCGGATTTCCGAATCGACGCGAATGCCCTGGCCCAAAATCCGGCGATGGCGACGGTGAGGCGCTTCTGGCCCAACGAGCGCGACGAAGTCGGCTACGTGTTCCGCAAGGGGAAGGGCTGGGCGTTCTCCTTCGCGCTCGGCAAGGACGACGACGAGGACCTGTACCACCTCGACCCGCAGCCCCTGAGGATCGGCGACTGCGTGAGCGTCCTCGAACGCGACGGGCAGCGGTACCCGTTCCGCGTGGTATCGTGCGAGCGGGACGGCTCGGTGGTCTAGCGTTCAGCCATTCTGCTCGTCGGGGGACCGGGCGTCGGGCAGCGTGAAGTGGAACGACGCCCCACCCATCGGCGAGGCATCGGCCCAGATGCGGCCCTCGTGCGCTTCGACGATCGCGCGGCAGATCGACAGGCCGACACCCATGCCGGTTCTCTTGGTGCTGACGAACGGCTCGAACAGCCGGTCGGCCGCCTCGGGGGCGAGCCCGGGACCGCTGTCCGACACGATCAGCTCGATGAACCCCGGCTCACGGTGCAGGGCGGTGATCGTCAGGCGTCCGAAACGCGTCCCCTCCATCGCCTCGATCGCGTTGCGGATCAGGTTGAGCAGGACCTGCTGGATCTGCACGCGGTCGACCAGCACCAGGTCATCGGGGTCGACGCGCACGTTGAATTCGAACGACTGGCTACCCGAGCGGACGAAGGCCAGCGCGCTGGCCTCGTTGATCAGCCGCGCGAGCGGGACGACCTGGCGGTCGGTCTCGCCGCGTGAGATGTAGTCGCGCAGCCGGCGTACGATCTGGCCGGCGCGGATCGATTCGGCGGCGCACTCGTCGAGCGCTTCACGGACGAGCGCGATCGCCTCGGGCGTCGGCTCGGCGAGCAGGCTGCTGGCGGTTTCGACGTAGTTGGCGATCGCGGTCAGCGGCTGGTTCAGTTCGTGCGCGATCGAGGTCGCGAGCGAGCCCATCGCCGTCACACGGCCGACGTGAGCCAGCTCGTCCTGCAGGCTGTGCAGCCGCTTCTCGTACTCCTGCCGCTCGGTCAGGTCGCGGATGAATCCCGTGAACACGCGGTGCTCGCCCACCTTGGCCTCGCCCACGGCCAGCTCCATCGGGAAGGTCGAACCGTCGCGCCGGCGGCCGGTAACGAGCCGCCCGATGCCGATGATCCGCCGCTCCCCGGTTTCGAGATAGCGCGCGAGGTAGGAGTCGTGGCGCTCGCGGTCGGGCGAGGGCATCAGCGCGCTGACGTTCTCGCCGATCACCTCGCTCTCGGCGTAGCCGAACAGCCGTTCCGCGGCCTTGCTGAACGAGATGATGTGCCCGGTTTCGTCGATCACGACCATGGCGTCGGGGATCGTGTCGAGAATCGACTGCAGGTATCCCGGGTCGAGAGTGGCGCCGGCTCGCAACAATCGTGTCGGCATCCGCGGGCCCCTGCTTGCCACGAACTGGCCGCTTCGTCTTAGCAACTGCTTGCAGTTCTGGCCATTCCGTCAGACAAATCGATGTCCCTTGAGACGTCCGAAGGATGGCGCCGATGGCGAACGACAGGTTGGTCCATGTGGTCGACGACGAGGATTCCATCCGGCGCTCGCTCGATTTCCTGCTGCGCACGGCGGGCTTTCGGGTCGAGAAGTGGGAGGACGGCGAGACTTTCCTCAAGGGGGCCGACCGCGCGCTAGCGGCCTGCGTGCTGCTCGACGTGCGCATGCCCGGGATGGACGGGCTGCGGGTCCAGGCGGAAATGGCCGCGCGCGGATTCAACTTCCCGATCATCGTCCTGACCGGTCACGGCGACGTCGGCATCGCCGTTCGCGCGATGCGCGCGGGCGCGGTGGACTTCCTCGAAAAGCCGTTCAACCGCGAGCGGCTGTTGCAGGCGCTCGAGGAGGGGTTTGCCCTGCTGGCGGACCACGAAGGCCAGCGCCAGCGCACGGATTGGGCCAAGAGGCAGATCGCCAAGCTCACCGAACGCGAGCAGGAGGTGCTCGAGGGACTCGCCTGCGGTTATCCGAACAAGACGATCGCCTACGACCTCGGGATCAGCTCGCGGACGGTCGAGGTCTATCGCGCCAATGCGATGGAGAAGCTCGGGGTCGGCAACTTCGCCGAGGCCCTGCGGATCGCCTTTGCCGCGGACATGGGCTCGGAGAAGGAGTGGCGGGTCAAGTACTCGGTCGGAGCTTCCCCGCCGCGCGAAGCGCCGCAGTGAGCACGCGGTTCAGGGGTCAGCTCGATCGCTCCTTCGATTGCCCGCGCGCAGGCGGTCCGTCGCCTCGCGAACCGGTTCGAGTTCTATCGGGCTGATGGTCCCTCGAGGCGAGGCTCGTGGAAGCCGGGAGCGGTGTATTTCGGTACTTTCCCGGAACGGCGCGCCGGCGGTCACTGACGGTACGGGTCTCGCGGCGGCGCGCCGGGCATCATCCGGCTGAGCACCTCGCGGGCGGCCTTCTCGGCTTCGAGCAGGTGCACGCGCCGATCGCGCTCGGGCAGGTCCGCGGTGACGCCGTCGAAGTGATAGACGTGGGCTTCGACGAAGCCGAACACCTCGGCAAGGTAGCGGCAGAACACCGTCCTCAGCGATCCGAGCACGCCCTTCTCCGCGAGCCAGGCCTGCAGGCTGCCCGAGCAGGTCAGCGAGACGAGGCGCTTGCCGGCGAGCAGCTCGCGCGTGCCGCCTTCGCCGCCCTGGCCGCGGCTGCGCCCGGCGCCGAACACGCGGTCGATGTAACCCTTGAGCATCGCCGGCGGGGTGCCGAACCAGATCGGGTAGACGAGCACGTAGACGTCGGGCTTGCCGAGCGCGATCCACTCGCGCTCGACGTCGGGCGCGGGCTTGCCTTCGCGCTCCTTCGCCTTGAGCACCGGGTCGAACTTGAGGCGGTAGAGATCGCGGATCACGACCTCGTGCCCGCGAGCCTGGACGGTCTCGGCGTATTTCTGGGCGAGAGCCATCGTGAAGCTCTTCTCGAGCGGATGGCAGACGATGATCGCATGCTTGATGGTTTCGGTCATGGCGCGCCTCAGTGACAGGTCAGCACGGGGAGCGGCGGCTTCGAAAGCATCGCCCGCGTGACGCCCCCGAGAACGGCCTCGGCGAGCCGCGGGCGTCCGTAGGCCCCCATCACGAGGTAGGCCGCCTTGCGATGCCTCGCCACTTCGGCGAGGACCTCCGCGACCGTCGCATCCCCTAGAGCGAACTCGGTCAGCTCGCAGTGGATCCCGTGGCGCGAGAGGTACTCGGCGCCCTCGACGGCCGGCAGCTCGACCTGGGCGTCCGGCTCGCCGGTAACCGAGGCGAGGACGACTTCCGCGGCACGAGCGAGCAAGGGCCGGGCCGCCTTGAGCGCGTGCGAGGCTTCCTGCGAGCCATTCCACGCCACGATCGCGGTCCCGCTGCAGTCGAAGCCGGTGGCGTGTTCGGGCACCAGCAGCATCGGGGTGCGCAGCCGCGTGGCGAGGTCGCGCGCAAGCAGCGAGGGGGAGCGGGTCAGCGGTTCGCGGCTGCCGACGACGACCACGTCGCTCAGCGCCCCGGCGCGCAGGACGTGCTCAAGCGCGCGGCCGTCAAGCTGGTCCCAGCTCCACGCCACGTCCTCGGCGCGCAGCCGTTCCTCGCACTCGCCGCGGAGGCGGGCGGCGGCCTTGCGCAGCTCGGGGAGCAGCTCCGCCACCAGCGCGCCATAGAAGTCTCCCGGCACGCCGTATTCGAACGGCACGGCCTGGAGACAGGTGAGATGACCGCCGAACGCGCGGGCGAGGTCGAGCGCGACCTGGGTGCGGGCCTTCAGGCTGTCGTCGTCGGCGATGTGAAGCAGGATCGAACGCATGTTCCGGTTCCCTCGATGGGGCGAACGGGAGCTTTCGCCGGTTGCCCCAACGACCCTAGGACCGCGGCACGCCCGCCGCGCTACGGAATTCTACGAGTGCGAACGGGCCTTCAGATCTGACCGGCCCCGGCGAACAGGTCCTGCCAGCCGGGCACCAGCGACAGCACCAGCAGCACTGCCATCGACCAGTTGAACGCGCGCAGCGCCTTCGGCCGATCGAGCAGGCGCTGGAGCAGCGTTCCGCACCCCGCCCACAGGGTGACGCACGGCAGCCCGACCGCGACGAGCACGCCCGCGATCAGCAGCACGTCGCCGATCATCCGCTCGGGGCGGGCGAAGCTCGATACCGCGCCGAGCACCATCGCCCAGGCCTTGGGGTTGACCCACTGGAACGCCGCGGCGGCGAGCAGGCCGATCGGCCGCCCGCCGGCGCTGGCCTGCCCGGGGCCCGCCGAGGTGGCGATTCGCCAGGCGAGCCACAGCATGTAGGCGGTCGCGGCAACGTGAAGGATCGTATAGAACCTGGGCAAGTACTCGGCGACGCCACTGAGGCCCAGACCGACGATCAGCACCATGATCCCGCAGCCCGCGCTGATGCCGAAGATGTGGGGCACCGTTCGCCGGAACCCGTAGGTCGCGCCGGAGGAGAGAAGCATCATGTTGTTCGGGCCCGGGGTGATGCTCGCCACCAGGCAGAATGTCAGCAAAGCCAGCAACATGGGACTGTACCGCGAGTCATATTGTCATAGGTGCGTAACCATGTGTATCATTCGGGAATGAGTCAAATGGGATATTGTCATGGTGCAATGTGACTGGCGCCCGGCCGTCGCCGACGGCGCGGAGCCCTTGTGGCAGCGACTGGTCGACGCGCTGGCCGTGGACGTCGCGCAGGGTGCGCTGCGCTCGGGGACGCGCTTGCCGCCGCATCGCGAGCTGGCGCACCAGCTCGGCGTGGCGGTCGGGACGGTTAGCCGCGCCTATGCCGAGGCCGAACGCCGCGGGCTCGTCGAGAGCCACGTCGGTCGGGGCACGTTCGTGGTCGAGCGGCGTGCCGAGCGGCTCGCGCACCGCCCCTCGGGCCAGCGGATCAATCTGGGGATGAACGTCCCGCCGATCGGCCCGGCGCTTGCCGTGGCGCGCGACACGCTCGAGGCGCTGGCGCGGCGCGACGATATCGGGGCGGTGTTCGACTACACTTTCACCGCCGGCCTGTCGGTGATCCGCGAAGCGGCGGCGCGCTGGCTGCGCGAGAAGGGCGGCGTGGCCGGCGCCGAGGCCGAGCGGGTGATCCAGACCAACGGCGGCCAGCAGGCGTTGATGGTCGCCTTGTCGAGCCTCGCGCGCGCGGGCGAGACGGTGCTGTGCGACGTCGCCACCTATCCGGGGAACCTGACCATGGCCGAGCATGGCGGGTGGCGGTTGCAGGGCGTGCCGGCCGACGGCCGCGGCATGGACCCGGCCATGCTCGACCGGGTCGCCGTGGAGACCGGGGCCCGCGTCGTGTTGCTGATCCCGACGCTGCACAATCCGACCGCCACCACGCTCGATGCTGCGAGGCGCGCCGAAATCGTCGAGGTGGCGAGGAGGCGCGACCTCATCATCGTCGAGGACGACGTCTACCGCGTGTTCGGCAGCGACGACGATCCGCCGCCGCTGGCTGAGCTTGCGCCCGAGCGCGTCGTCCACGTCACCAGCATTTCCAAGGCGCTCTCGCCCGGTTTGCGGGTCGGCTTCGTGCTTGCGCCCCGCAACGAGGCGATCTTCGAGCGCCTCCTGCTCGCGGCGCAGGCGATCGCCTATTGTCCGCCGGCGGCCGGCGGCCTGGTCTTCGCCGAATGGCTCGCGGACGGCATGGCCGACCGCATCCTCGAAGGGGTGCGCTCGGAAGCCGCCCGCCGCCACGAGCTCGCTCGCCGGATTCTGGGTGATGCGGCGGCGGAACCCGCTTCGCCGCGGTCGCCCCACCTGTGGCTGCCGATGGACGCGGAGCGGGCCGGCCAGGTCTATGACGCGGCGCTGAGGGGCAACGTCGAGCTGACCCCGCCGGAGGCGCCGTTCGTCGATCGCGCCGCCGTTTCGGGCATCAGGGTCTGCCTCGGCACTCCGCTCGAATTCGAGGCGATCGAACGTGGCCTGCGCGTCGTCAGGGACGCGCTCGACTCAGTGCACCGCGGCAACACGCGGGGGGTCGTATGAGTGCGACGATCGCGGGCGGATGCCACTGCGGCGCCTGCCGCTACGAAACCGAGGCCGAGCCGATCAACGTCAGGGTCTGCCATTGTCGCGCCTGCCAGAAAGTCACTGGCGGCCCGTTCTACGCGCGGGTCCTCGTGCCTGCGGACCGGGTGCGGATATCGGGGCCCGTCGGCTGGTACGCGTCGTCGGCGGATCTGCGGCGCGGATTCTGCACCCGCTGCGGGGCGACGCTGTTCTCCGAGCGCGCCAGCACGGGCGCGATCGGCCTGTCGATGGGGACACTCGACGATCCCGACCGCTTCAGCCCCGCCGAGCACATCTGGGTGTCCGGCATGCAGCGCTGGCTCAGGCTCGACGACGGCCTGCCGAAGTATCCCGAAGGCGTCTGACGGGGGCTCGGACCGGAATAGCTCTCGCCCTGAGCCACGGATTTCCGTGCAACGATTGTGTATACCCGACGGGCGTGTCCGACCGCAGTCCGCCCCCTGCGGACGCCCTCGGGGAACGGCGGATACCGATGTCCCTTTCCGGACTTTGCGTGGGGCTTTTCCGCAGAAGGGCTTGCCGCTCCTCGGGGCCGCTACGCAGTGAACCAAACCGCGCGCGGCAGCATCAAATCTGGGATGGCCGATCGATCGGTCCCGCGTCGAGCAGTGGCGCGGCGTCGCTCCTGGCCACTCCGAGAATCTCGGCAAGGCGGCCCAGGCCTGCGAGGATCATCGCCTGTTCCCATTCGGGAAGCCGGCCGAAAGCCTGGGTAAAGGTTGCCTGAAGCAGGTCCGGTGCGCGCGTGGTCATCCGTTCGCCCTCGTCCGTGCAGGTCAGGAATATCCGGCGCTTGTCCTGGTCTCCACGCTGTCGCCTTACCAAGTTGGCGGCCTCGAGACGATCGACGATGTTGGTGATCGTCGCCTGACCGAACTGCAGCGCAGCAGAGAGGTCGGTCGGCGTGACCGGCCCGCGCTCCTCGATCTCCTGCAAGACGAGTAGCTGCGACGGGGTCAGGCCTGTCGTCGCCGCGAGTTGGCGGTTGCTCAGTTCCGACGCGCGCAGGATCCGCCGCAGGGCCTTCAGCGCCGGTATCGTCAGGTCCGGGTCCACGCCTTCATCGCTAGCCCCTGCGGCGCACAGAACAAAGCCAAATATCCTTCCTGAATCGAAGGAGATGCTTCGTTAATGGAAGCATCACGATGCTCCGGGGAGCGGGCGGGGGGGTTGCAAAGTGCGCAAAGCTTCGTAGATTCCCGGCCGCACAACGATAGCAAGCGACGCGCAGAGGGCTAGATATTTCACATAATGAAATAGAATTCGCACCGATGGCCCAGCCATCGGATGGAGCCGCCGTTCCCGGCGAGGACCCGGCCGGGGGCACCCGCTTCAGCTTGCGGATGCCCCATGCCGAGGATGGCCCTCGAGTATCGAGGCTGATCGCCGCCTCGCCGCCGCTCGATGTCAATTCGAGCTACTGCAACCTTCTCCAGTGCACCGACTTCCGGGACACCTGCGTCGTGGCCGAGCGAGGCGACACGCTGGTGGGCTGGGTTTCGGCCTATCGCCCCCCGCGGTCCCCGGAGAAGATCTTCGTCTGGCAGGTGGCGGTCGACCCTTCCGTCCGAGGCGAGGGGCTCGCGCAGACAATGCTGGACGCGCTCGTCGCAAGGCCGGCTGCCGCGGGGGTCACCACCCTGACGACCACCATAACCGAGGACAACGAGGCCTCCTGGGCTCTCTTCAGGGCTTTCGCGCGCCGCCATGGCGCAACCCTGACTCGGTCCCGCCGGTTCGAGCGCGAGGCGCACTTCGCCGGCGTTCACGACACCGAATGGGAAGTGCGCATCGCGCCGCTTCCCTCCCAATCGAACCAGTACGGAGCAAGTTGATGAACCTGGCCCCTCGTCCGAGCCGGACCGCGCCGAAAACCGAGATCTACGAACGCCGCGAATCGCAGGTGCGCAGCTACTCCCGCTCGATTCCGCGACAGTTCACCCGCGCCGAAGACGTCTGGTTGCACGACAGCAACGGGGGGAAGTATCTGGACTTCCTCTCGGGTTGCTCGTCGCTCAATTACGGTCACAACCATCCCGTCCTGAAGCAGGCGCTGCTCGACTACATCATCGCCGATGGAATCGCGCATGGCCTCGACCTCCATACCGAGGCCAAGACGGGCTTTCTCGAAGCGTTCGAGCAGACGATCCTGGCTCCCCGCCAGCTCGACTACCGCGCCATGTTCACCGGTCCGACCGGCACGAATGCGGTGGAGGCCGCGATCAAGCTGGCGCGCAAGGTCACCGGTCGCGAGCTGGTGATCGCTTTCACCAACGGCTTCCACGGCATGACGCTCGGCGCTCTGGCCTGCACCGGCAACGCGAGCAAGCGCGGCGGCGCCGGCGTTCCGCTGAGCCACGTCGCTCACGAGCCCTACGACGGCTACTTCGGTCCCGAGGTCGACACCGCCGCGCTGCTCGAACAGCGCCTGTCCGATCCCTCGAGCGGCCTCGATGCGCCCGCGGCGATCCTGGTCGAAACCGTCCAGGGCGAAGGCGGCCTCAACGCGGCCTCGCCCGAGTGGCTGCGGGCCGTCGCGAGGATCGCCCGCGAGCACGGTGCCCTGCTGATCGTCGATGACATCCAGGCCGGCTGCGGGCGGACGGGCAGCTTCTTCAGCTTCGAGGGTATGGGCTTCACGCCCGACATCGTCACCCTGGCGAAGTCGCTCTCGGGGATGGGCCTGCCGTTCGCGCTGACGCTGTTCCGGCCCGAGCTCGATGTGTGGTCGCCGGGCGAGCACAACGGCACCTTCCGTGGCAACAACCACGCCTTCGTGACGGCCGAGGCCGCGATCCGGCATTTCTGGTCGACCGAGGATTTCCAGGCGGACGTCGTTCGCCGCGGAAAAATTCTCGAGGCGCGGCTCGGCCGCATCGCAGAGGAACATGGCCTCACCACCCGCGGCCGCGGCATGATGCGCGGCATCGACGTTGGCTCGGGCGAGACCGCGAGCGCCGTCACGCGGTCCTGTTTCGCGCAGGGCCTGATCATCGAAACCAGCGGCGCGCACGACGAGATCGTCAAGGTGCTCGCCCCGCTGGTGATCGACGACGAGCTGCTCGGCACGGGGCTCGACATCCTCGAGCAGACGATCCGCGCCGAACTCGCGACGCCGCTCGGCGTCGCCGCCTGACCCCAGAATGGAGACAACGACATGATCATCCGCAAACTCAAGGACGTCCGCAGAAGCGACCGCAACGTCAAATCCGATGGTTGGGAGAGCGCCCGCCTCCTGCTCGATGAAGACGGCATGGGGTTCTCGTTCCACCTGACCACCCTGCGTGCCGGCAGCGAGCTGAAGATGCACTACAAGCACCACCTCGAATCCGTGCTGGTGCTCAAGGGCACGGGAACGATCGAGGATCTGGGCACGGGCGAGACGCACGAGCTCAAGCCGGGCGTGCTCTACGCGCTCAACGAAAACGACCGCCACATCGTTCGCCCGGAGACCGACATCCTGACGGCCTGCGTGTTCAATCCGCCGGTGACGGGGAACGAGGTTCACGACGAGGACGGTGCCTATCCGGCGCCTCGCAAGTCGCCCGAACCGGTCAGCTAGACGAGCTCGAGGATGACCCAGGACCTTTACCCGTCACGACAGGCGGCAGAGCCCGATGCACTGCCGCGCCTCGATCCGGTGGCCTGGCGCGAGTGGCGCGACGACGCGCCGCTGGCGAAGGAACAGGTCGAGCACTTCGATCGCCACGGCTACCTGGTGATCGAGAACGTCTTCAGCGCGACCGAGCTCGAGGCATTGCAGGACGAGACCCGTTGCCTGCTGGCAGACCCGACGGCGCTCGATCCCGAGACCGTGATCACCGAGCCCGGCAGCGACGAAATCCGCTCGGTCTTCGCGATTCACGAGCAGAACCGCCTGATGGCCCGGCTCGCGGCCGACGAAAGGCTCGCGGGCGTCGCCGCGTTCCTGCTCGACGACCAAGTCTACGTCCACCAGTCGCGGCTCAACTACAAGCCCGGTTTCAGGGGCAAGGAGTTCTACTGGCACTCCGATTTCGAGACCTGGCACAGCGAGGACGGCATGCCGCGCATGCGGGCGCTGTCGATGTCGGTGCTGCTGGCCGAAAACACGCCTCACAACGGCCCGCTGATGATGATCCCGGGCTCGCACAGGACGTTCATCACCTGCGTAGGCGAGACGCCCGACGATCACTACCGGCAGTCGCTCAAGAAGCAGGAATACGGCGTTCCCGACGAGCTCAGCCTCGCGGTGCTGGCGCACAAGCACGGCATCGTCGCGCCGACCGGCCAACCCGGCACGGTCATCGTGTTCGATTGCAACACCATGCACGGCTCCAACGGCAACATAACGCCGTTCCCCCGCTCCAATGCGTTCCTCGTCTACAACGCCGTCTCGAACCGGCTCGAAAAGCCGTTCAGCGCCGACAAGCCGCGTCCCGAATTCATCGCCGCGCGCGAGGTCCGGCCCATCTCTCCGCACCGGGGACTGATCGACAGGGCGGCAGCCTGATGGGGGAGCACAGCGTAGAGAAGATCGGCGGCACTTCGATGGCCGCCACCTCGACCCTGTTCGACAACGTGCTGATAGCCGGGCGAAGCGGCGACGACCTCTACCAGCGGATCTTCGTCGTCTCGGCCTACGCCGGGATGACCAACCTGCTGCTCGAGCACAAGAAGTCGGGCGAGCCGGGCGTCTACACCCATTTCGTGCGCGGCGAGCCCGAATGGCGCGATGCGCTCGAGCGAGTGCGGGATGCCATGTGTGAGCGCAATGCGAGCATGTTCGCCCGCAGCGAGAGCCTCGTACATGCCGATCGTTTCGTGCACCGTCGCATCGAGGCGCTCAATGCGTGCCTCGACGATCTCGACCGGCTGCGGGCGCACAAGCGCTTCAGCCTCAAGGACCAGCTGGTCACGGTGCGCGAGATGCTCGCCGGCCTTGGCGAGGCGCACAGCGCCCATTCGACCGCGCTACTGCTGCGCGACCGCGGCGTGAACGCGGTGTTCGTCGACCTGACGGTGTGGAGCGAAGAGGACAAGGTCAGCCTCGACCAGCGCATTCTCGATGCGCTGGCGCCGATCGACCTCTCGCGGCAGATGCCGATCGTGACCGGCTACGCCGGGTGCGAGGGGGGCATGGTCCGGCGCTACGCGCGCGGATACTCGGAAATGACCTTCTCGCGCATCGCCGTGCTCACCCAGGCCAGCCGGGCGATCATTCACAAGGAATTCCACCTCTCGAGTGCGGACCCCAGGCTCGTCGGGGAGGATCGCGCGCAAAAGATCGGCCGGACCAACTACGATGTCGCCGACCAGCTCGCCAACCTCGGCATGGAAGCGATCCATCCGCGGGCCGGGCGCGGGCTCCGCCAGGCGGCCATTCCGCTGTGCGTGCGCAACACTTTCGACCGCGAAGACGAGGGCACTCTGATCTGCGCCGACTACGTCTCCGATCGTCCGCGGGTCGAGATCGTCTCCGGCGTCCGCGAGCTGCACGCGCTGCAATTCTTCGAGCAGGACATGGTCGGCGAGAAGGGGTTCGACAGCGCCATTCTCGAAACACTCGCCCGGCACGGCGCATGGATCGTCAGCAAGTCGTCCAACGCCAACACGATCACGCACTACCTGACCGGAAGTGCGGAAACGATCGCCCGCGTGGTCGCGGACCTCGACAAGGCCTATCCGGCGGCCACCGTCTCCGCCCAGCCGGTGGCGATGATCGCCGCGATCGGGAGCGATATATCGGAGCCCGGTGTCGTGCCCCGAGCACTGCGCGCGCTCGACGACGCCGGGGTGCTGACCCTCGCGGTCCAGCACCAGATCCGCAATGTCGACGTCCAGTTCATCGTCGAGCGTGGCGACTTCGAGCGCGGCGTGCGCGCGCTGCATGCCGCGCTGGTCGAGGACTCGGTGCCCGCGGGCAAGGGCCGCGCGGCCGCCTGAGCCGGAACGATGTCACGGCTCGCCATTATTCCAATGTGCTGAGCGCAATCGCCCCGGTCCGCAGCCTGCTGCTCGCCATCTTCATGCTGATGGCAGGCAGCGGCTTCATGGCGACGCTGATCGCCATCCGCCTCGAGCGCGCAGGCAGCCCCGCCCTGGCGGTGGGGGCGGTCGGCACGGCCTATTTCGCCGGCCTCGTGATCGGCTCGATCCGGGCGGGCCGGCTCGTCTGGCGCGTCGGCCACATCCGCGCGTTCGCCGCCTTCGTCTCGCTGTTCTCGGCGAGCACGTTGAGCTACGCGATCTACCAGGACCCGCTGTTCTGGGCCACGCTGCGGCTGGTCGACGGCTTCTGCATCGCGGGCGTCTACATCTGCCTCGAAAGCTGGCTCAACGAGCGTGCGGAGAGCGCCGCGCGCGGCACCGTGCTCGCCGGCTACATGATCGCGCTCTACACCGGCCAGGCGCTCGGGCAGTACCTCTTGAACATCGGCGATACCAGGCCGTCGCTGCCGTTTCTCGCCGCCTCGATCCTGATCTCGCTGTCAGCCATTCCGGTGGCCCTCACGCGCATCGCCGCCCCTCCGCTCGATCACGTCGAGACCCTGCCGATCCGGTCTCTCTACGGGGTCTCGCCGCTCGGCGTCGTGGGCGCCACGGTAACTGGCCTGATGCTCGGCGCGTTCTACGCTCTCGGAGCGGTCTACGCCCGGCGGATCGGGATGGAGCTCGCGGCCGTCGCCGTGTTCATGAGCACGGTGATCTTCGGCGGCGTCGCGCTGCAGTGGCCGCTCGGGCTGCTGTCCGACCGTTTCGACCGCCGCCGGGTTATCGTCCTCGCTTTCGCCGGCGCGCTGGCCGCCGGACTGGCGATCGCCCTGATCGACGCGCCGGGCTGGGCGCTGCTGGGATTCGCGGCGCTCTTCGGCGGCTTGAGCTTCGGGCTCTACCCGCTGTGCGTGGCGCACGCCAACGACAGGCTGCCCGCCGAGCAGCGGGTCTCGGCCAGCGGCAGCCTCGTGCTCGTCTATTCGGCCGGCGCCGCCGCGGGCCCCCTCGCCGCGGCAGGTGCAATGACGGCGGCGGGCACACCCGGCCTGTTCCTGTTCATCGCCGCCTGTGCGGGCGGGGCGTTGCTATTCGGCTTCTGGCGGCAGGCCGCCACGCTGCCTGTGCCGGCGCCCGATCAGGGCAGCTACCAGATACTTCCGCGCACCACGCCGATGTCCGCTTCGCTGGACCCGCTCGCGCACGACCCTGAGGAGGCCACATGACCGAACATCACGCCACGCCTATTGGGGCGGAAGTGCCGATGGGGCATCCGGAAGCGACACCGGCGCCGGTCCTGCGCCGAGCGATCGCCGCTTCGGCGCTCGGCAACGCGACCGAATGGTTCGACTACGGGATCTACGCCTACGGTGTCGTCTACATCTCCTCGGCGCTGTTCCCAGGCGAAGCGGCCGAGGCCACGCTGTTCGCGCTCGCCACGTTCGCGATCTCGTTCCTGGTCAGGCCGCTCGGCGGGCTGTTCTGGGGGCCGCTGGGAGATCGCTACGGGCGCAAGACGATCCTCGCGATGACGATCCTGCTGATGTCGGCGGCGACCGTCGGGGTAGGCCTGATCCCGTCGTACGAGACCATCGGCCTGTGGGCCCCTGCCCTGCTGGTGGTGCTGAGGATGATCCAGGGTTTCTCGACCGGCGGCGAGTACGGCGGCGCGGCGACGTTCATGGCCGAATATTCCCCCGACGACCGGCGCGGCTTCTACGGCAGCTTCCTCGAGTTCGGCACGCTCGCCGGCTTTTCCTTCGGCGCGCTGCTGATGCTCGGCTTCTCGATCTGGTTCGGGGAGCAGGCGATGTATGATTGGGCCTGGCGGATTCCGTTCTTCGTCGCCGGTCCGATGGGACTCGTCGGCATGTATCTCCGCTCGCGAATGGAGGACACGCCGATCTTCCGCGAGATCGAGGCGCATCATGAAACCGAGCCTGCCGCATCGACCGAGATCAGGCACCTCGTCACCCGGTACTGGCGGCCCCTCGTCACGATGGGCGGGCTGGTCATCGCGCTCAACGTCGTCAACTACACGCTGCTCAGCTACATGCCGACTTACCTTCAGCGCCGGCTCGGTCTCGGCACCGACGACGCGCTGATCGTGCCGATCATCGGCATGCTGTTCATGATGCTGTTCGTGCCCTTCGCCGGGGCGCTGTCCGACAAGGTCGGGCGAAAGCCGCTATGGTGGGTTTCGCTCGTCGGCCTGTTCGTGGGCGTGGTTCCGCTCTACCTGTTGATGGCCACGAGCTTCACCGGAGCCGTGATCGGTTTCGCGCTGCTGGGCCTGCTCTACGTGCCGCAACTGGCGACGATTTCGGCGACTTTCCCGGCGATGTTCCCGACCCACGTGCGCTTCGCCGGGTTCGCCATCTCCTACAACGTCGCCACTTCGCTGTTCGGCGGCACAGCGCCGGCCTTCAACAGCTGGCTGATCGGCCGGACCGGCAACGAGCTGATGCCCGCATACGTGATGATGGCCGCCTGCCTCGTGGGTGCCGCTGCCTTGC
>JBIQKN010000037.1:19650-22803 GCA_044506565.1 Sphingomonadales bacterium
TGTTCGCCGGTGCGCTCGCGTCCGACATCACCTACCTCAACACTGCCGTCATCCAGTGGAGCAACTTCTCGGCCTGGATGATCGCCGCCGCGCTGCTTTTCGGCGGCATCGCGCTGGCCTGGGGCCTCGTGCTGCTCGTCGGCCAGCGGTCGCGCAGGTGGCGCGGACGGCTTGCCCTCTACGTCGCGCTCCTCGCCGTGATGTGGTGCGCCGGGCTGATCAACGCGTTCCACCATAGCCGAGACGGGTGGAGCGCGGTCGGCACGACCGGGTTGCTGCTCTCGATCGTCAGCACCGTGCTCGCGCTCGCTGCCGGCTGGATCGCCTATTCCGGAGTCGGTGGCCGGGAGATCGGCCGATGACCGCGCGCAACGTTTTCGCCGCCGCGATGCTGGCCGTCGCGCTCGCCGGGTGCGGAGACGGCAGCCGTGACCTCGACCAGACAGGCCCCGAGCCGGAACTGCCGGCAATCAGCCAGAGCCTGCTGCCCCCGATGAACATCGCCACGCCGGTCGCCTGGAACGGCGAACGGCCAAGCGTGCCCGACGGCTTCACGATCACGGCGCTTGCGAGCGACCTCAAGATTCCGCGGCAGATCCTCGTCCTGCCCAACGGCGACGTTCTCGTCGCCGAAGGCACAGGCGGCAATGCGCCGAAGGTTCGGCCCAAGGACGTGATCGCCGGCCTGATCAAGGCGCGGGGCAAGACCAATGTCGAGGGCGGTAACCGGATCACCCTTCTGCGCGACGCCGACCGCGACGGCGTCGCCGAGCTGCGCAGCGTATTCATCGGTGGCCTCGATGCGCCCTACGGGCTCGCGCTGATCGGCGATGCGCTCTACGTGGCCAATCAGGACGCGCTGCTCGAGTTTCCCTACGTCGCGGGCCAGACCCAGATCACCGCGCCGGGGCGCGAGGTGACCAAGCTCCCGTCCGAGCTCAACCATCACTGGACGAAGGCGCTCGCGGCCAGTCCCGACGGCGCCATGCTCTATGTCGGAATCGGTTCGAACTCGAACGCGGGCGAGCGCGGTATGGCCTCGGAGCTCGACCGCGCGGTGGTGTGGGAAGTCGACCGCCAGACCGGGGCGCACCGTTCGTACGCGACCGGGATCCGGAACCCGACCGCGCTGGCCTTCTATCCCGAGAGCAATGTGCTGTGGGCGGTGGTCAACGAGCGCGACGAACTCGGCGCGGAACTGGTGCCGGACTACCTGACCGCGGTTCGC
Source organism: Sphingomonadales bacterium (assembly GCA_044506565.1). Taxonomy (GTDB): domain Bacteria; phylum Pseudomonadota; class Alphaproteobacteria; order Sphingomonadales; family Sphingomonadaceae; genus Croceibacterium_A. The sequence continues at coordinate 20,879 of JBIQKN010000037.1, forward strand.
GATGGCGCCTTCTACGGCTGGCCGTACAGTTACTGGGGCCAGAACATTGACCCGCGGACGCGCCCACAGAAGCCCGAGCTCGTCCGCACCGCAGTGACGCCCGACTATGCGCTCGGCTCGCACGTCGCGCCGCTCGGCCTCGCCTTCGTCGGCGCGCAGGGTATCGGACGCTACAGCAACGGCGCGTTCGTCGGCATGCACGGCAGCTGGAACCGCAATGCGCTCGCCGGCTACAAGGTCGTGTGGATCCCGTTCGCGGACGGGCGGCCGCGCGGCAAGCCGGTCGACTTCGTGACCGGGTTCCTCGACGGGGACGGCAATGCGCGCGGGCGGCCGGTGGGCGTGGCGGTCGACCCGGTTGGCGGGGCGCTGCTGATCGCCGACGACCTCTCGAACACGGTCTGGCGGGTCGCGCCGCGGGTGCGGCCGGCGGCGGCCGCGGCGGCTCCGGACGCCTGATCGTGGCGGGGGGCCGGGGCGACCTGTGGGTTCCCTACTGCGGCGCGGCCCCGGCGCCGGCCGAATGGCTCGCGCGGTGGAATTTCGATCCATGGCTGCTGGCGGCGCTGCTCGGCGCGGTGGCGGCTTGGCGGCTGGCCGGGTGGCACGGGGACCGGCAGCGGACCCTCGCGTTCGGCGCTGGAATCGCGCTGCTGGCGGTGCTGTTCGTCTCGCCGTTGTGTGCGCTGACTTCGGCGCTGTTCGCCGCGCGGACCGCCCATCACGCGCTGCTGGTCGCGGCGGCCGCGCCGCTGCTGGCGCTGGCGTTGCCTGGGGCGCGGCGGCGAGACGGCGGGCGCGTGGCGGGGTGGGTCGGGCTGCAGGCGGCGATGCTGTGGGCCTGGCACTACCCGCCGCTCTACGCGGCCGCGCTGTCGAACGACGTGGTCTACTGGGCGATGCAGGGTTCGCTGCTGGCGACGGCGACCGGATTTTGGGCGGCGCTGCGCCGGGCCTCGGTCGCGACGGCGGTGGCAGCGCTGCTGGCGACAATGGTGCAGATGGGGCTGCTCGGGGCGCTGATCACTTTCGCCGGCGAGCCGCTCTATGCGCCGCACCTGCTGACGACGGCGGCGTGGGGCCTGACGCCGCTCGAGGACCAGCAGCTCGGTGGGCTGATCATGTGGGCGCCGGCGGCGGCGGTCTATCTCGCCGCGGCGCTGCTCGTCGCCGGGCGCTGGCTGCGCGACGAGACGCGGGCCGCCGCCTGATGCTCGAGGGCTTGCGCGCGTGGTCCGCCCGACACGCCGAGGAGGGGCGCTACTCGCCGGTCGGGATTGCGTTCCACTGGAGCATGGCCGCGCTGGTGATCTTCCAGCTCGGCTGGGGGCTCTATACCGACGTGCTGATGCCGGGCGGCGACAAGCTACGGGCCTACGAGGTGCACGCGGCGGTCGGGTTGCCGATCCTGGTGCTGACCTTCTTTCGCGCGTGGTGGCGCATCGTCATTCCCGGACCGGTCAACGACGCCGACCGGCTCGGCTGGCAGACCACGCTCGCGCACGTGACGCACGCGCTGTTCTACCTGTGCTTCGTGGCGGTGCCGGTGAGCGGCTGGGTGATGTGGTCGGCGCTCGCGCCGCCGGGGCCGCTAAAGCTCGCCGGCGTGATCCCGTGGCCGCAGGTGCCGCTCGACGCGCTCGCGGCGGAGACCCGCTTCGCGCTGCTGTGGGCGGCCGAGCGGGTGCACCACTGGCTGGTCATTCTGCTGCTCGTGCTGATTCCGGGACATGCAGGGGCGGCCCTGAAGCACCACTTCTGGGATCGCCACGACGTGCTGCGGGGGATGCTGCCCGAAGTTCCGGACGCGGAGGACCCGCAGGGAGCGCACCGGCATAGGCCGCGACAGCCGCGCTTTCCGCCGGATCCAGCAATTGGCTGATGCGCAGCATCACCTCGCCGGGATCCGTCCGGCGCGCCGACTG
>JBIQKN010000037.1:22903-26657 GCA_044506565.1 Sphingomonadales bacterium
TCGAGCTTGCCGGCGATGTAGCCCATCTGCGGGTGATGCCGCCGGCCTTCGGCGTAGGCGATCAACTGACGTTCGAGATAACCGGCGTCGAGCCCGGCGAGCCGCGGCGCGAGCGCGCCGTCGCCTTCGCCGGCGAGGCCGTGGCAGGCCATGCAGGCATTCTCCGCGCCGGCATCGGCCCCGCTCATCGCAATCAGTTCGCCGGTCGCGGCGAAGCGGTCGGCCGATTCCATCGAACCCGGCGCGCAGCCCGCGACGGCCAGCAGGCCGAAGGCGTTTCCGAGGATGAGGGTTCGCGCCATCTGCCGGAGGGAACCGGCACACGGGGCGGTCGGTTCCGCTGGTGTCGCCCCCGGCGACAAGACGGGGGAGAATGCTTGCCACGCCTCGATCTCATCGTCCCGCTTGCGCTCGCGGCGGCCGCCTGCCAGCCACCGCCGGCGAGCGGGACCTCGGCATCTGCCGCGAGCGTCGAGCGCGGCAAGCGGGCGATCGAGCGGGTCGGCTGCGCGGCGTGCCACACGATCCAGGGCATCGACTGGCCACGTGGTCGCACCGCGCCGCAGCTCGCCGGGGTCGACCGGCGCGGGCTGATCGCGGGGCGGCTGCCGGCCCGGCCCGACGTGCTGGCCGCGTTCGTCCGCGATGCGCCCTCGCTGGTCCCGGAAACCGCGATGCCGGCGATGCCGCTGAGCGAGACCGAGGCGATGGACGTCGCCGCGTTCCTGCTGGCCGGGGGAGACTGAGGTGCTCGAAGGCTGGCCCCCGCCGATCCTCGATCCCGCCGGCCCTTACGCCTGGCCGGTGACGGTGCTCTCGTGGGTGCTGCTGGCCATGGCCGCCGCGGTGCTGCTGGTGGTGTTCGCGGCGTTGTGGCTGGCGCTGTTCGGCGGCGAGCGCGCGCGGCAACGGGTCGGCGGAACCAGGATCGTCTGGCTCGGCGGGATCGTGTTCCCGCTGGTCGTGCTGACCGCGCTGCTGGTCTACGGCCTCACGCTGACCGCGAGCCTGTCAGAGCGCATCCGCGGCGACGAGATGCGGGTGAGGATCACCGGTGAGATGTGGTGGTGGCGCGTGGCCTATCTCGACGGCGACGGGCAGCCGGTGATCCACGATGCCAACGAGTTGCATATCCCGGTCGGCGAGCCGGTCGTGCTCGAACTGGAATCGGCCGATGTGATCCACAGCTTCTGGGTCCCGCGGCTCTCCGGCAAGCTCGACATGATTCCCGGGCGCCGTAACCTGATGCGCATCCAGGCCGACGAGCCGGGCCAGTTCGGCGGGCAATGCGCCGAATATTGCGGCGGGCCGCACGCGCTGATGGGCTTCGTGGTGATCGCGCACGAGCGCGAGGCGTTCGAGCGGCTGATGGCGGCTCGCCGGGCGCGCGAGGCCGGTCCGCCGCCCGCCGGCGACCCGCGCGGCGCCGAGCTGTTCGCTGCGGCCGGATGCGCGGCCTGCCACCGCATCGCCGGGACCGATGCCAACGGCCTCGCCGGGCCGGACCTGACGCATATAGGCAGCCGCAAGACGCTCGGCGCGGGCATCCTGCCGAACAATCGCGGCACGCTGATGGGCTGGATCGGCAACAGCCAGGCGATCAAGCCGAACAACCGGATGCCGCCCTACACCATGCTTTCGGCCGCAGAGCTGCGGGCGATCACCGCCTACCTGGAGCAGCAGCGGTGAAGTCGGAGACGGGGTTCGATCCCGCGCTGCTCGAGCGGTTTCCGATAAAGGGGGCGCGACCCGACGACGAGCTGGCGAGGCTCGAGGAGGCGTGGCGCGCGCCGAAGGGATGGGGCCTGCTGACGGCGGTCAACAACAACTACATCGGCACGTTTTACGTCGGCGCAGCGTTCCTGTTCTTCCTGCTAGCGGGCGTGCTGGCGCTGGTCATGCGCGTGCAGCTGGCGCTGCCGCTGCAGGGCGTGCTGCCGCAGGAGACCTACAACCAGTTCTTCACGATGCACGGCACGCTGATGATGTTCCTGTTCGCGGTGCCGATGATGGAAGCGCTCGGCGTGCTGCTGCTGCCGCAGATGCTGGCCGCGCGCGACCTGCCGTTCCCGCGCCTCTCGGCCTACGCGTTCTGGGCCTATTTCGTCGGCGGGACCTGCTTCTTCCTGTCGCTGTTCTTCGGCCTCGCCCCGAACGGCGGCTGGTTCATGTACCCACCGCTGACCGGGACGACCTATTCGCCCGGGATCAACGCCGACTTCTGGCTGCTCGGAATCGGCTTCATCGAGATCTCGGCGATCGCCGGGGCGATCGAGATCCTCGTCGGCGTGCTCAAGACCCGGGCGCCCGGAATGACGCTCGCGCGCATGCCGCTGTTCGCCTGGGCGATGCTGGTGTTCGCCGGGATGATCCTGATCGCCTTCCCGGCGGTGATCCTGGCGACGCTGCTGCTCGAGCTCGAGCGGGCGCTCAACTGGCCGTTCTTCGACGCCACCCGCGGCGGCGACCCGATGCTGTGGCAACACCTGTTCTGGTTCTTCGGGCATCCGGAGGTCTACATCATCTTCCTGCCTGCGGCCGGACTGACCTCGATGATGGTCTCGGCGCTCGCGCGCACACCGCTGGTCGGATACCAGCTGGTGGTGCTCGCGCTGCTGGCGACCGCGTTCATCAGCTTCGGCGTCTGGGCGCATCACATGTTCACCACCGGGATGCCGACGCTGTCGATCGGCTTCTTCGCCGCGGCGAGCATGGCGGTGAGCCTGCCGGCGGGGGTACAGGTGTTCGCCTGGATCGCGACGCTCGCGGTCGGCAAGCCGCGCTGCAACACCCCGACGTTGTTCGTGATCGGCGGACTGGTCACGTTCGTGATCGGCGGACTGACCGGGGTCATGGTGGCGATGGTGCCGTTCGACTGGCAGGTGCACGACACCCACTTCATCGTCGCGCACCTGCACTACGTGCTGATCGGCGGCGCGGTGTTCCCGGTATTCGCCGGGCTCTATTACTGGACGCCGATGATGAGCCGGCGGGCGCTGTCCGAACGGCTCGGCAAGTGGGTGTTCTGGCTGATGTTCGCCGGGATGCAGGTGACCTTCCTGCCGATGCACCTGACCGGAATGATGGGCATGCCGAGGAGGGTCTATACCTACCTGCCCGGCATGGGGCTCGAGCCGACCAACCTCGTTTCCACGGCCGGGGCCTTCATGATCGGCGCGGGTGTGGCGCTGTTCGTATTCGACCTCGCGCGCAACTTCCGCTTCGCCGTCGAGGGCACGGCGGGCAACGTCTATGGCGGCGGCACGCTCGAATGGCTGCCGACCGGGCTCTACTCGACGCGCAGCATCCCGGTCGTGCGTAGCCGCGAGCCGCTGTGGGACCAGCCCGATCTCGCGCGCGGCGTCGACGAGGGCCGCTACCTGCTGCCGGGCACCGCGACCGGCTTGCGCGAGACGATCATCACCAGCCCGATCAGGGCCGAGCCGCAATACCTGCAGATCATGCCCGGACCCTCGGCCTGGCCGCTGCTCGGCGCACTGTTTACCGCCGGGTTCTTCCTGCTGCTGACGATCCAGGCCTACACGCCGGCGGTGATCAGCGGGGTGCTCGCGGTCCCTTCGATCATGCGCTGGCTGTGGGATACCGACCGGACCGTCGCCGAGCCCGAAGTCGACGTCGGCGGCGGCATCCGCCTGAGGACGTACGCCACCGGTTCGGGGACGCACGGCTGGTGGGCCATGGTCATGCTGCTGGTGGTGGCGGCGATGGTCTTCCTGATGACCGTGTTCGCCTT
>JBIQKN010000038.1:0-26139 GCA_044506565.1 Sphingomonadales bacterium
TGATGGACAACGGCGCCGGCCTCACAGCGGCGCGCCGTGCGAAAGGCCGCGCAGTCACGGTCGCGATGGACGGAATGGTGTTTCACCAACCGGTCAAAGTCGGCGACGAAGTCTCCGTCTACGCCGAGATCGAGCGGGTCGGCCGAACCAGCATGACGATTGCGGTCGAAGCCTGGCGCCGCGAGCGCCATCGCGAGGAAGCGATCAAGGTCACCGAGGCGAAGTTCACGTTTGTCGCGATCGACGATCAGGGGCGGCCACGGCCGGTGGAATCATGACGGTGCCCCTGTTTCCCACGAATGTGTGCCCTGTGCCCTTAAGCCGGCAAATACCTGGAAATGAACGCCCATTCTCAGGTTCTGAAAGGGCACACGGTGTGCCTTGTGGGCCCTTGCCGGCACCGGTAACGGCGAGGCTCGCGGCGCTCTCGGGCGCGCGCTCTGCCCCTTGCTCGCTATCCCACGGAGTCCCCCATGGCTGAACAATACGACGTCATCGTCCTCGGATCGGGCCCCGGCGGCTATGTCGCGGCGATCCGCGCGGCGCAGTTCGGGCTCAAGACGGCGATCGTCGAGCGCGAGCTGCTCGGCGGGATCTGCCTCAACTGGGGCTGCATCCCGACCAAGGCACTGCTGCGCTCGGCCGAGATCTACCACTATATGCAGCACGCCAAAGATTATGGCCTCGTTGCCAAGGGGATAGAGGCCGATCTCGAGGCTGTGGTGAAGCGCTCGCGCGGCGTCGCCAAGCAGCTCAACCAGGGCGTCACGCACCTGATGAAGAAGAACAAGATCGCCGTGCACATGGGCACGGGCACCTTCAAGAGCGCCAACACGCTCGAGGTGAAGGGCGAGAAGGGCACCGAGACCCTCACCGCGAAGCACATCATCGTCGCCACCGGCGCGCGGGCGCGCGACCTGCCGTTCGCCCCGGCCGACGGTAAGCGGGTGTGGACCTATCGCCACGCGATGACCCCGCCCGAGATGCCGACAAAGCTGCTGGTCATCGGCTCGGGCGCGATCGGGATCGAGTTCGCGAGCTTCTACAACGACATGGGGGCCGAAGTGACCGTGGTCGAAATGCTCGACCGGATCGTTCCCGTAGAGGACGCGGACGTCTCCGCGTTCCTCGAGAAGTCGCTCACCAAGCAGGGCATGACGATCAGGACCGGTGCCGCGCTCGAGGAGCTCAAAGTCACCGGCAAGGGTGTGACCGCGAAGATCAAAGGCAAGGACGGCAAGGTCGAGACCGGCGAGTACAGCCACGTCATCGTCGCCATCGGCATCGTTCCGAACACCGAGAACATCGGCCTCGAGAAGCTGGTCGAGATGGACCGAGGGTTTATCCAGATCGACCCCTACGGCCGCACGAAAACGAAGGGCCTGTGGGCGATCGGCGACTGCGTTCCCGGTCCGTGGCTCGCGCACAAGGCCAGCCACGAGGGCGTCACCGCGGCCGAGGCGATCGCGCAGGAGCTTGGCAACAAGGAGGTCCACCCGCACCCGCTCGACCGCAACGCGATCCCGGGCTGCACCTACTGCCGTCCGCAGGTCGCCAGCGTCGGCCTGACCGAGGCCAAGGCCAAGGAGGCCGGCCACGAGGTCAGGGTCGGCACGTTTCCGTTCATCGGCAACGGCAAGGCGATCGCGCTCGGCGAGCCCGAGGGCTTCATCAAAACCGTGTTCGACGCCAGGACCGGCGAACTGCTCGGCGCGCACATGATCGGCGCCGAAGTCACCGAACTGATCCAGGGCTACACGGTCGGCAAGGTGCTCGAGACGACCGAGGCCGAGCTGATGCAGACGGTCTTCCCGCACCCGACGCTGTCCGAGATGATGCACGAGAGCGTGCTTGCCGCGTACGGTCGCCAACTGCACATGTGAGCGCGGTAAACCGTTTGCCGCATTGATCTTTTCGGCCGGAACAGTCCTGCCTCCGTCGCGTTACCGAGGCGAGGAGTTGCGGCCATGGAATACGAGATCGAGGACGACGCGCTGCTGTTCGACGACAGCACCAACCCGAGCCTCAGCCACGAGCATCGCGAGCCCACCGGCAGCCCGGCGCCGGCCAGGACGCGCAACAAGGCCGTGCAGAAACGCCGCCTGCAGAAGGCCGAGGTGATACCGGACGAGGAGGAGTCCGGCGCGCCGGCCTAGCTTCGTTTCAACGGCCTTCGAACCTTTGGCCAAAGGAGCTCCCGAGAAAAAGTTCTGCGTCAGTTCGTTTACTGTTCGCCTCGACACCGCGGGTAGCCTTGCAGGCCATGCCAACTTTTTCTTGCCTACCCGCCACTGACTTGGCCGAAGCCTTGAACACGTCGCTTTTGTAGGATTGTTGGCGCCGGGCATTTCATGGCATGACGTCGTCCGTGAGGGACTCGCGCGAGGGGCGCGGGCCCGCGCTCCGGGGGGACCATCATGACATTGCAGACGACACCCGACTATCAGGTCTGGATCGCATCGGTCGACGAGGCCGGAACCGACCACGGCGTGGTCCGCGTCAGCGGCGACTCGACTGTCGGCGGCGGGCTCAGCGGCTTCGACATCGTCGCCGAGCTGCTGGGCCATCCGCAGCTCGTGCGACCGACCGACATCGTGATCGACGCGGTGCACAACCGTTACTTCATCGTCGATTCCGATGGCACGACCGACAGTATCCTTCAGGGGACCCTGTCGGACCTCCTGCTTCCCGGCACGCCGACGCTGACCGTGCTCTACAGTCAGCCTGCGTTTCCCGACGGCGAGGGCATCACCGGCATCGCTCTCGATCCCGACAACGGCATCGTCTATTTCACCGAGCGCAACCTCGTGCAGAAAGTCGACTACGACACGGCGGACCAGGCCCCGGTGACGCTGGCAGACCTTGGCTTCGACGACATCTCCGGGTTGCCGAACTACGCCAACGAGATGGCGTTCAATCCGCTCACCGGGCAGATCTTCGTCACCTCGACCGAAGCTTTCGCCGATTTCATCGAAAGCCCGCCGGGCAGCGGCAACTTCATCCCCGGCACGCTCGTCACCCGCAACGCGATCTTCCGGATCGACAACATCGCGCCGTCGGACACCGATGACAGCGGCAACACGATCACCAGGCTCGAATGGGACACGCACGAGCAGAACCATCCGTTCCTCGGCGCCCCCGACACAACCTTCTTCCCCGACGAACTCGGCCTGATCTCGAGCCTCGACGTCGATCTTGCCACCGGCAACGTCTACTTCACGACCGAGCAGATCAACGGCGGCGTCAACGGCGAAGTCGGCGGGATCTACGGCATCGGCCCGAACGGCGGCGCGCATACCGTGCTCTATACCGAGGGCGACGGCACCGATCAGAACTTCCAGTACATCGACGTCGACAACGGCGTCTATTTCGTCACCAGCATCGAGCCGGGTACCGGCGCGCACAGTCTCTACACCCACGACCTGACGCCGGGCGCGCCGATCGACATCGCCGACGTCGACGTCGGCGACCTCGCGCCGCAGGGACTCGCAGTCGAGTACGCTCCGACGCTGGTCGCGACCGGGGCCGATGCCGAGGCGACCGAGACCGTCGGCGCGGGGTCGGGCTTCTCGGTCGCCGTGGCGGTGCTGGCGGATGCGTCGATCGACGACCTCGACACCGCGTTGCTAGCCGACCAGCTCGCCGGCGCCCGCGTGCGGATCGACGACTTCGGCGCCGCTCCGGGAAGCAGCGAGCAACTGACCATCGACGGTACGACCAGCGGCACGCTCGCCTCGGGCATCTCCTACGACTACGATTCCAGCACCGGCGTGATGACGCTCACCGGCGTCGGCACGTTCGACGAGTACGAAGCCGCGCTCGCGCTCGTTTCCTATTCGATCAGCGGCGACAATCCCGACGCGTATGGCGCCGCGCCGACGCGCACGCTGGCGTTGTCGGTGTTCGACGGCCTGCTCTACAGCGACGAGATCGGCGTGACGGTGGCGATCGCCGCAACCAACGATGCGCCGGTCAACACGGTCGGCGGACCGGTCATGCTCCTCGAGACCGATCCTTCGGTAGCGATTGCCGGGCTTTCGGTCATCGATGTCGATGCCGATCCGGCAGCCGATGTCATCGAGGTCACGCTGTCGGTCGTGCTCGGGACTATCTCGGTCTCGACCAGCGAGCCGGACGGCCTCGGCCCGGCCGACGTCAGCGGCAACGGCACGAGCACGATCGTGCTCACCGGGACGCAGGACGCGATCAACGCCACGCTGGCCGCAGCCGGCGGCGTGACGTACGTTCCCAACGGCGACGGCGTCGACACGCTGACGATGACCGCCGACGATCTCGGCAACGGCGGTGCGGGCGGCGCGCAGCAGGACGTCGACTTCGTCGCCATCACCGTGATCAGCGTCAATGACCCTCCGACGGCTCCGGCGACGAACTCGGTCGGCACCGCCGAGGACACGCCCTCCGCGCCGACCGCGATCGGTGCGAGCGATCCGGACATGGACGTACTGACCTACTCCGAGAAGCCGGGCTTCGAAGCGGCGCACGGCACGGTCACCTTCGACCAGCTCGCCGGCACCTTCACCTACACGCCGGATGCCGACTTCCACGGATCGGACAGCTTCACGATCGTCATCGATGACGGCAACGGCGAAGCGATCGAGCAGGTCGTATCGGTCACCGTCGATCCGGTGAATGACGCCCCGACGGCCCCGGCGACCAATTCGGTCAATACGACCGAGGATACCGCCTCTGCCGCGACCGCGATCGGCGCCGCCGATGTCGACGGCGACACGCTGACCTATTCCGAGAAGGCCGGCTTCGAGGCCGGGCACGGCACGGTAACGTTCGACCAGCTGGCCGGCACGTTCACCTACACGCCCGACCTCGATTTCTCGGGAACGGACAGCTTCACGATCCTCGTCGATGACGGCAACGGCGGCACCGCCGAGCAGGAAGTCTCGGTGACAGTGGCCGGCGAGAACGACGCGCCCACGGGTGTCGGCGGGACGCTGACGGTTGCCGAGTTCCCCGCCAACGGCACCGTCGTGGGGACAGTCTCGGGCATCGACCCGGACAGCTCGGTGTTCACCTACGCGCTGGTCGACGATGCCGGCGGACGCTTCGCGATCGACACGAACAGCGGCATCGTCACCGTCGCCGACGGTCTGATGGTCGACTACGAGCAGAACGCGAGCCACACGATCCGCATCGCGGTCACCGACGACCAGGGCGCGTCCGCCGAGTTCGACATGGTCGTGGCCGTCGGCGACGTCCATGGCGAGATTGTAGCCGGCGACTCCCGGGGCAACGTCATGGTCGGCGGTGCTGAAACCGACATGTTCATCGGCAATGCCGGCAGCGACACGCTGTCCGGCGGCGGCGGGAGCGACCTGCTGATCGGCGGAACGGGCATCCTCGACTTCGGCAACGACGGCGACACGCTCAACGGCGGTGCGGGTTCCGACATCCTCTACGGCGGCGGCGGCAACGACACGCTCGATGGCGGGGCGCACCTCGACGTGTTGATCGGCGGGGCCGGCAACGACACCTTCGTGTTCCGCAAGGGCGAAGCCAACGGAGACGTGGTGCTCGATTTCTCGGGCAACGGCGCCGCGGCCGGGGATTCGATCGTCCTGGTGGGCTACGCCGCCGGCACGACCTTCACCAGGGTCGGCGGCATCCTGAGCAACGTCTACCAGATCAACGACCACGGCTCGATCGAGCTCGTCACGATCGTCGGCCTCGGACAGGTCCATTCGAGCGACGTCTCGTTCGTGCCCAGCTTCCCCTGACCGCGGGGTTGGCCTGAGGGCCCCGGGCGGGCTCGTGCCCGCCCGGGACTTCTCAGAAGCGCAGGCCGAGCCCGGCGCTGATCACCCAGGGATCGAGGTCGTGCTCTGTCTCGATCACCTTGACCCCGCCGGCGTACCAGCGCGCCGTGGTGCCGATGAAGTAGCGCTTGGCATCAAGGCTGACCGCGAGCCCGCGGCCGTTGAGCGGGATGTCGACCCCGGCCTGGAGCGCAACGCCGAGCTCGTTGCTCAGCTCGAAGTCGTCGGCGCCGAGGGTGACGGCGGCCGAGCCCGGATCCTCGCCGAAGAACAGGAACAGCGCCGGCCCCGCGCCGAGGTACGGCGACACGCCTGCGGGATTGAAGTGGTACTTGAGCGTCACCGTCGCCGGGATCAGCTTGGCGTCGGAAACCAGTTCCGCGCCCGGCAGGCCCGCGATACCGTCGACATCGTGCTGCGTCACGCAGCAGATCGTCTCGACCGACACCGCCGGCGTGAAGAAATACTCGACCGCCACGGTCGGCACGACGTTGTCGTTGGCTTCGGTCTGCAGCGCGGCAGGCAGCCCGACCAGGTCGGTCTCCACCGAGTCGATCTCGCCGTCGGGTAGCACCGCGGTTGCGAGCAGCTTGACCTGGACCTTTCCGTCGGCATCGCCGGCCATCGCGGGCATCGCGCCGAAGGCGGCAGCGAGGCCCGCAAGCAGCAGGATCGGCTTGCGCATTTCCCTATCTCCTCACGTCGCGGCGGCTGCACCGGCAGCCCGAGTCCCGCGATGGAGAAGCGCCTGCGCCTCCGCCGTCCGGCAAACATTGATGCGCAGCAAACTGTGCGGGGTGGGAAATCCGATGTGGCGTCCGGTCCACAGTCCCGACCGGACCTGGCGGACAGGGTGGGATTCGAACCCACGGTGGGCTTGCACCCACGGCGGTTTTCAAGACCGCTGCCTTAAACCACTCGGCCACCTGTCCGGAGGCGACCGGCTAACCCCGATTTGGCGCCCTGTCACCCCGTGACACCAATGCGCCCTTGCGCTAGCCAAGCGGCGAGGCCCGGGTCGCAGCATCCGTGGCGGGTTGAGAGAGGGAGCCCAACGACATGAAGCGTTTCGTCATCGGTGCCATCGGCGCGCTCGCCGCCGTCACTGTCGCCAGCCCGGCCCTGGCGCAGGCGACCTGCACGCGCGAGCGCCTCGCCGAGATCGCCGATCAGTATCGCGCCGCGCAGGCCGAGGGCCGCGCGATCATGCACCTGCGGCCGATGGGCGAATGGGTGAACTACAACGAGAACTTCGAGCTTTCGTCGATGACTTTCGGCGGCGTCATCGCCTCACCGCAGAAGGTCGACTGGGATCGCTCGTTCTACGACACCGCCACCTGCCAGGTGTACATCCAGAGCGTGATCACCAATCCCGAGCACCCCTATGTGCTTGCCACGATCATCCGCGCGATCGGCTCGCCCGGCTCGCCTCCGGGCACGATCGCCGCGATCGACGCGATCGTCACCGACGAGGGCGACTGGCTCTTCAACGCCGAGAAGACGCTCTACTACGCGCAGCGCGAGGACTGGACCGACATTCCGGAGGCACAGCGCAACACCCGTGAGGAGCTGCAGGCGGCTGCCGACGCCTACCTCGACCTGTTCAAGGACAAGAGCGTCCAGGTGCCGTGGGGCACGCCGTGCAATCGGCTCGAGGGCAGCATCTACACCGGCAAGGGCCAGCCCGACGACAGCTGCAACGTCGGCGTGCCCGACGACATCGAAATGGCCGAGCGCCGCTACGTGATCGACCCGGTGGTCGGTGCCGTCGCGGTGTTCCTGCGCATGGGTCCGAACCGCAGGCCCGACGCGCACGTTTTCCGCGTCGAGGGCGGGAAGATCCGTTACATCCATACCATCACGAATTGCGGCACGGACGAGAATTGCGGGTTCGGCTCGTTCAAGGAGATGCAGGAACGCAACCCCGACATGCACCCGAACCTCGACCACGTCGCGGTGGTTACCCGGCCGCAGAAGTAGCGCGACGAAGCGAGCCGCCTGTTCGCCAGGGCGATGCGCGGCTGGGATTCCCTCTCACCGCCGCGCGTGACAGAAGGAGTCATGATGCGCCGCACGCTATCGGGTCTCGCAGCCCTGCTGGCCCTGATCCTCGCCCTTCCGGCCTGCGCCCAGGGTGAAACGTTCGACGCCTACCTGCAGCAGGTCGCGAGCAAAGCACGCGCGGAAGGCGTGAGCGAGGCGGCGATCGCGCGCATGCTCGGCGGACTGACCCCGAACGACCGCGTGCTCGCGCTCGACCGCGACAACCTCTCGGGCGGCACGAGCGCGGGCTTTCCGCCGCTTGCTCCCTACCTCGCCGACCACAACACGACTGCGAGAATCAACGGCGGCCGTCGTGTCTACGCGCAACTGCGGCCGCTCGCCGCCCAGGTCGAGGCGCAATACGGCGTTCCGGCGCCGATCCTCATCGCGATCTGGGGCCACGAGACCAGCTACGGCGCGGTCCGCGGGAATTTCGACCTCGCGCGGTCGCTGGCGACGCTGGCGTGGGAAGGGCGCCGGCGGGCGCTGTTCGAACGCGAGCTGATCGACCTGCTCAAGATCGCCGACACCGGCGTGCCGCGCTCGACGCTGGTCGGCAGCTGGGCCGGCGCGTTCGGCAACCCGCAATTCCTGCCAAGCGTGTACCTGCGGCTCGCGGTAGACGGCGACGGGGACGGCGATCGCGACATCTGGACCAGCGAGGCCGACACGCTGCACTCGATCGCCAACTATTTCCGCGACGCCGGCTGGCGCCAGGGCCAGCCCTGGGGCGTGCGCGCCTACACCCCGAACAGCGTCGATCGTGCCTCGATCCAGACCGAGATGGTTTCTCCGGTGTGCCCGAGGGTCCACGTGCGCCACAGTAAGTGGCTGACGGTCCGCGAATGGCGCGAGCGCGGTGTGGTCCCGCAGGGCTTCATCACCGACGACACGATGGCCGCGCTGTTCGAGCCCGATGGGCCTGCGGCGCCGAGCTACCTCTTAACGCAGAATTATAGGGTCATCCTCGAATACAACTGCTCGAACTACTACGCGATGAGTGTGGGGTTGCTTGCAGATGAGATTGCCCGTTGACGGCCCTTCGGCCCGGATCGCCGGACTCGCCGCCGCGCTGATTTTCACGACCTCGCTGGGCGCCTGCGCGTCCGGCGACGCGCCGTCGTTCTCCGAAAGGTTTGCTTCCCCGCCGGCGAACGGGCCGCAGGCGGACTACCCGGTCGTGGTCGGCGATCCGTACGCGGTCGCCGGGAAGGAATACGTGCCGGAGGACGTGCTCAATTACGACGAGGTCGGCTACATCGCTGCCGACAGCGCGAGCAGCACTGCGGTTTCAGGATCCCACCACACGCTGCCGCTGCCGAGCTACGTCGAAGTTACCTCGCTCGAAACCGGACGCACGGCGCTGGTGCGCCTCGAACGGCGTGGGCCGATGACCGGCCATGAGCTCGTCGCACTGTCGCCGGGAGCGCTGGCGCAGCTCGAGATCGCGCCCGGTGCACCGGTGCGCGTGCGGCGCGTCAATCCGCCCGAGGAACACCGCGCCCTGCTGCGCGCCGGGCAGCAGGCTCCGCTGCGCATGGACACGCCGATGCCGCTGGTGGAAGTTCTCCGCCGCAAGCTGCCCGAAGCGGCCGCGGCGCCCGTGCAGACCGCTGTCGTGGCGGCGCATTCGGCCCCGGTCGAGCCCGTGCCACAGCCACAAGAGCAGGCTGAACCGCGGCTGCTGCCGCAGGTCGACCCGTCCAGCGCTCCGGTCGCGGTGTCGCGGACGAGCGCGGTCGAGCGCGGTTTCGTCGTCCAGGCCGCGGCGTTCTCGACCGCCGAGCGCGCCGAGCGCGCAGCGCAGGCACTCGGCGGCGAAGTCAGCCGTGCCGGCGCGTACTATCGCGTCCGTACCGGGCCGTTCGCGACACGCGGCGAAGCCGAAGCCTCCCTCGCCAAGGTGCGGGCCGCGGGCTATAGCGATGCCCGAATCTACACGAGCGGTTGATCGCGGCTTCCTGATCGCTCAGGGCCCGCCGCTCGGGCGCTGGGAGCGGTCTTGAAGCAGGTTTTCTTCGCAGGGTCGGCTCTGGCGCTCACCCTGGCAGTACTTCCGGCGACGCCGTGGGCTGCCCCCGCGAGCCCGATAGTCCTGCGCTCGGCTACGAGCGCGCCGGTACCCGACGAGATTCCGATCGCGCTCCTGGTCGACCTGTCGAGCGGGCAAACCCTGTTCACGCGCGACGCGGACCGGCGCTTCGTCCCCGCCTCGGTGACCAAGGTGATGACCGCCTACACCGCGTTCCGCCTTGTCGAGCAGGGCGAAATCTCGACTGACACGCTGATAACGATCAGCGAGGAAGTGGCCGAACGGTGGTCGGGCGAAGGCTCCACAATGTTCCTCGAAGCCGGCGACCGGGTGACCATCGGCCAGCTCCTGCTCGGCATCACCACCGTCTCCGGCAACGACGCTTCGGTCGCATTGGCGCTGGCGGCGGTCGGCTCGGAGCAAGCCTGGCTCGACCTGATGAACGAGAACGCCGCCGAGCTCGGCATGAACGATACGCACTTCGGCACGCCCAATGGCTGGCCGGACGAGGGCCGGACCTTCACCAGCGCGCGAGACCTCGCGATCCTCGCCGAGGCGCTGACAACCCGCTATCCCGGGCTCTACCGGCGCTTTTTCGGCCATCGCGGCATGCGCTACAATAACATCGCGCAGGACAATCACGATCCGGTGACCGGCGTGGTCGAGGGCGCCGACGGGATGAAGACGGGCTTCACGCGCCAGTCGGGCTACAACTTCCTCGGCTCGGCCGAGCGCAACGGTCGCCGCCTGGTGATGGTGGTGGCGGGTGCGCCGAGCGCGGGGATCCGCAATGCCACCGCGCGGGACCTGCTGCGCTGGGGCTTCGAAGCGTTCGAAAGCCGCGTCATCCTGCCTGCCGACCTTCCCCTCGGCCACGCCCGGGTGCAGAACGGGGCCAGCGGCGAGGTCGCGCTGCGCACCGAGCGCGAGGTTCGGGCGAGCATTCCGCAGGAACGAACCAGGGATATCGAGCTGTCGATCCGCTACCGAGGTCCGATCGAGGCCCCGATCGCCGAAGGGCAGCAGGTCGCCTTCCTGCGCGTCGAGGTCCCAGGGCAGATTCCGCACGACGTGCCGCTGGTCGCAGCCGAGCCCGTCGCGCGGGCCAACGTGTTCCAGCGGCTGCGCAACGGCATCGTCGGCCTGCTGACGTGACGCGCGGACGCTTCATTGCCTTCGAAGGCGGCGAAGGGGCCGGCAAGTCGACCCAGGCGCGCCTGCTGGCCGAGGCGCTGCGCGCGCGCGGGCTCGAGGTGCTGCTGACGCGCGAACCCGGCGGAACGCCCGGGGCGGAGGCCATCCGCGAGCTGCTGCTCGACCCGCCCGGGAAAGGCTGGGGCGCGGAAACCGAAGCCCTGCTGTTCGCCGCCGCGCGCGCAGATCACGTGGCGCGGGCGATCCGCCCTGCACTCGAGGCCGGGCGATGGGTCGTCAGCGACCGCTTCGTCGACTCGTCGCGAGCCTACCAGGGCGGGGGAGGGGGCTTGTCGGATGCCGACGTGCTCGCACTGCACCGCATCGGCTCGGGCGGGCTCCTGCCCGACGTGGCGGTGCTGATCGAAGTCGCGCCCGAGGAAGCGGCCGCCCGGCTCGCGCGTCGCGACGGCGGCGAAAGCGACGCGATCGGCGGGCGCGAAGCCGCTTATCACGCGCAAGTCGCAGCCGCGTTCGCGCGAATCGCCGATGCCGAGCCCGAACGCTTCGCCCGCGTCGCCAGCCAGGGGACCGCCGCCGAGACGCACGCACTCGTTATGCAGGCCGTCGCGCCGTTGCTACAGGATCTACCGTGAACCTCGCCGGCCACGACGACGCGTGGCGCGCCTGGCGCGCGGCGATCGACAGCCCGCGAATGCATCACGGCTGGATTCTTGCCGGCAAGCGCGGGATCGGCAAGGCGGCGTTCGCACTCGCCGCCGCCCGCGAGCTGGTGGCCGAGCCCGGCGTCGCGCCATCGAAGGGCGATCATCCAGATGTCATCGTGCTCGAACCGCTCCCGGCAACCGCCGACGACGAGAAGAAGCGCGACGAGGGCAAGCCGTACCAGCGCAAGCGCAATATTTCGGTCGACCAGGTCCGCGCGATGCAGCAGCGGCTGACCACCCGCCCGACGCTCGGCGCGCGCAGGGCGATCGTGATCGATCCGGCCGACGACCTCGAGAAGAGCGCCGCCAATGCCCTGCTCAAGAGCCTCGAGGAGCCCCCGGCGGGAAGCTATTTCCTGCTCGTCGTCCACCGACCCGGGCGCCTGCTGCCGACGATCCGCTCGCGCTGCCGGCTGCTGCAGTTCGCGCCGCTCGGAGACCAGGAGATCGACGCGATCCTGCGCCGCGAGGCGTCCGAAGCCGATGCGGCCATGCGCGAGGCTGCAATTGCCGCTGCGGGCGGATCGCCGGGCGTCGCACTGGAGTTCGTCGAACTGGACCTTGCGGCCCTGCACGGCCTGATGCGCGACATTGCCGGCCGTGGCGACCCCGAGTTCGCCCTCCGCGGCAAGCTCGCCGAAGCGATGGGGCAGCGTCCCGACCGACGGCGGCAGCTGGCAGCGATCGATCTCGCCCGAGCCGTGGTCGCAGCGCGGATGCATGACACGCCGGCGTCGAACATTCCCACACTGACCGAAAGCTACGCCGCGCTCAACCGGCTCGCCGCGCAGGCGCCGACCTACAATTTCGACTCCGGGCTACTGGTCATGGAAATCGGCACCTTGCTCGCCTCGCTCGCGGTGCCTAGTGCACCGGAGCATGCCTGAACCGTTCTACCTCACCACCGCGATCCATTACCCGAACGGCCGGCCACACATCGGCCACGCCTACGAGACGATCGCCGCCGACGTGCTGGCGCGCTTCAAACGCCTGCGCGGGCACGAGGTCCGGTTCCAGACCGGGACCGACGAGCACGGCCTCAAGATGGCGCAGAAGGCGCGCGACCTCGGAGTGACACCGCGCCAGCTGGCCGACGAGATGTCGGGTTATTTCCGTGAGTTGTTCGACAAACTGAACATCTCCTATGACCGCTTCATTCGCACCACCGAAGACGTCCACCACCGCGCCAGCCAGGCTATATGGAAGGCTATGGAGGCCAACGGCGACCTGTACCTCGACCGTTACGAGGGCTGGTACTCGGTGCGCGACGAGGCCTACTACGATGAGAGCGAGCTGGTCGAAGGGGAAGGGGGCGGGAAGCTTTCCCCTCAGGGCACCCCCGTCGAGTGGACGGTCGAGGAGAGCTGGTTCTTCCGCCTGTCGAAGTACCAGGAGCCGTTGCTCGCGCTGTACCGCGACAATCCCGAGTTCGTCCGGCCGCAGACGCGCCTCAACGAGGTGCGCAGCTTCGTCGAGGGCGGCTTGCGTGACCTTTCGGTCAGCCGCGGCAGCTTCGACTGGGGGGTTAAGGTCCCGGGCCACGAAGACCACGTCATGTACGTCTGGGTCGACGCGCTGACCAACTACCTGACGGGCCTCGGCTATCCCGATCAGACGCCCGACATGGAAAAGTTCTGGCCGGCCGACCTACACCTGATCGGCAAGGACATCGTCCGCTTCCACGCGGTCTACTGGCCCGCGTTCCTGATGAGCGCCGGGATCGCGCTGCCCAAGGCGGTGTTCGGTCACGGCTTCCTGCTCAACCGCGGGGTCAAGGAATCGAAGACGCTCGGCAACACTTCCGACCCGGGCGAGTTGGCCGACCGCTACGGCGTCGACGTGCTGCGCTATTTCCTGCTGCGTGAGTTCAGCTTCGGGCAGGACGGCAGCTGGTCGCACGAGGCGATCGTCAACCGCGCCAATGCCGAGCTGGCCAACAGCTTCGGCAATCTCGCTCAGCGCGTGATGAGCTTCATCGCCAAGAATTGCGGCGGCCGCCTCGCACCCAACTCGCCGCCCCAGGACGTGGACGCCGCATTGCGCGCCAAGGTGAAACAGGCCTGCTCGGTCGAGCTGCCCGAAGCATTCGACAAGCTGGCGTTCGCAGCCGGCACCGAAGCCTGGATGCAGGCGGTGTTCGCCTGCAACGCCTACATCGACGAGCAGGCGCCGTGGGCGCTGCGCAAGACCGATCCGGCGCGGATGGAGCGTGTGCTGGCCACCTTGTGCGGCGCCATCCGCGATCTCGCCGTCGCCATTTCGCCTGTAACGCCAACGGCTTCGACCAAGATCCTCGACGCGCTGTGCATACCGGCCGCGGCGCGCGACTTCGGTGCACTCGAGACCGAGATCGCGGATGTCCGGGTCGAGAACCCGACACCGGTCTTTCCGCGCCTCGAGCTCGTCGAGGGGGGCGAGTGATGCTTGTCGACAGCCACTGCCACCTGAACTACGCCGGCCTCGTCGAGGAGCAGGGGGCGGTGCTCGCGCGGGCCCGCGAGGCGGGGATTACCGCCTTTCTCAACATCTCGACCCGCCGCAGCGAGTGGGACGACGTCGTCGGCACGGCCGAACGCGAGCCCGATGTCTGGGCGAGCATCGGCATCCACCCGCACGAGGCCGAACAGCACGCCGACCTCGGCGCGGGCGCGCTGCTCGAGGCGGCGGCGCATCCGCGCGTGGTGGCGATCGGCGAAAGCGGGCTCGACTACTACTACGACAAGTCCGACCGCGCGGTGCAGCGCGACCTGTTCCGCACCCACATCGCGGTGTCGCGGGAAACCGGGCTCCCGCTGATCGTTCATACCCGCGATGCGGAGGACGATACGGTGGCGATCCTGGCGGACGAAATGGAGAAGGGCGCCTTCCCGGCGCTGATCCATTGCTTCACCGCCTCGGCCGAGTTCGGCCGCAAGGTGCTCGATCTCGGCCTGACGATCTCCATTTCCGGCATAGTCACCTTTAAGAACGCACGCGATCTTCAGGAATTCGTTCCGGAAATTCCCGAGGATCGCTTGCTGGTCGAGACCGACAGTCCATTCCTCGCGCCGGTTCCTCAGCGCGGGAAGACCTGCGAGCCTGCCTTCGTTCGCCACACCGCCGAATTCGTCGCCGGTCTGCGCGGTGAACCGGTCGAGAGCCTCTCGGCCTACACCACCCGCAACTTCTACAAGCTGTTCGACAAGGTCCGCACGTGAAGCTCGTGGTGCTCGGCTGCGGCACTTCGACCGGCGTGCCGCGGCTCGGGAACGACTGGGGGGAGTGCGATCCGAACGAGCCGAAGAACCGGCGCACGAGGGTCTCTATCCTGGTCGAAAGCAACGAGGGTGGGCGACTCCTGGTCGATACCTCGACGGACTTGCGCCAGCAGCTGCTCGACAACGGGATCGACAAGGTCGACGCGGTCTTCTGGACCCACGACCACGCCGACCACTGCCACGGAATCGACGACCTCCGGCCGATGCGGTTCACGCGCAACGCGCCGCTGCCGGGCTTTGCCTCCGCCGATACGGCGCGCAGCCTGCGCCAGCGGTTCAGCTACGTCTTTTCCGGACGTTACGGCTATCCGACGATCGTTCACCTCGAAACGCTCGAGCTGGTCAAAATTCACGCGGGCTTCGCGATCGCTTCGGTCGAGATGCCGCACGGGCCGACGACGAGCACCGGCTTCCGCTTCGAAGCGGACGGAAAATCAATCGCGTATGCAACGGACTTCAGCGAGATCACGAACGAGATGGTGGCGCTGTTCGACGGCGTCGACATTCTCGTCACCGACTGCCTGCGCCGCGAGCCGCATCCGACCCACGCGAGCCTGGCGGTCGCGCTGGAATTGGCCGAGCGCTCCCGGGCGGGTACGACGGTGCTGACCCATCTCGACTACACGATGGACTATGCGGTGCTTTCGGCGGAAGTTCCGCCGAGGGTTCTTGTCGGCTACGACGGGATGGAGTTGAACGCGTGAGCACGTACGCGTGGGTTTCGCTGATCGCGCTCGTCGGTTGGCTGGTGCTCGCGCTCGGATCGTACAGGGCGCATCGCGTCGGTGCGCGTCAGTCCGTGGTCATGGGCCTCGCGTGGATCGGCATCTTCCTCCTTGCGACCGGCATCTTCATGGCCTTCGGCGGATGAGGGGCCAGCCTGCCGAGCTCCAGTTCATTTAACATAATATCTATTATCATTCCAATATGTCCGACCAGCTAGACCGCCTGCTCCACATCATGGCTACCCTGCGCGATCCCGTGAACGGATGCGAATGGGACCGCGCGCAGCGGTTCGAGACGATTGTCCCGCACACGATCGAGGAAGCCTACGAAGTCGCCGATGCTGTCGCCCGGGGCGACATCGACGACATCCGCGACGAACTCGGCGACCTGCTGTTCCAGGTGATCTTCCAGTCGCGCATCGCCGAAGAGGCCGGCCAGTTCGACTTCGACGATGTCGCCCGATCGATTTCCAACAAACTCGAGGCGCGCCATCCACACATCTTCGCCGACGCGCCGCCGCCCGGCGAAAGCCGCGACGCGCGCTGGGAAGCGCTCAAGGCGCAAGAACGGGCTCGCAAGGGCGCCGCAAGCGCGCTCGACGGCGTGGCTCGCGCGCTTCCGGCCCTGATGCGCGCGGAGAAACTGCAAAAGCGCGCCGCGCGCGTGGGATTCGACTGGCCGGATACCGAAGGCCCCGCTGACAAGTTGGCCGAGGAAATACGTGAACTCCACGAAGCTCCGCCCGACAAACGCCTGGAAGAAGCCGGAGATCTGCTTTTCGCCGCGGTCAATCTGGTGCGCGCTTACGGGATCGGCGCGGAAGAGGCGCTGCGCGCCGCCAACGACAAGTTCGAGCGTCGCTTCCGGGCCATGGAAGACCTCGCCGGCGACACGTTCGCCAGCCTTACGCTCGATAGGCAGGAAGCGCTGTGGCAGGAGGTCAAGAGGGCCGAGAGCTGAGCGCGTGGCGTTCGGCCCAGGCCCTGGCTCCCGCCTGCGACTGCCGCTCGATCGGCGGCACCGCGACGCTCGCAGCCGGATCGAGCAGGACCCCGAGATAGCGCGCTACCTCCTCAGGGGCGGCGGCCGGCGCCGCGAGGACATCTTCATACCATAGAACGAGAGGTTCGATCCGCAAATCGTTGAACATGCTTTGCCAGATCGTTTCCTGCTCATCGATCAGGCGCAGCGCGAGCCTCATCGCCTCTTCCGAATACTCCGGCTCGGGCCGAACCTCGGGTTCCTGCTCCTTGCGCCAGATTCCCGAAAGCAGTGCGCGGGCATAAGAGATTGCGTGCGCGGTCCGGTCTCGACGGCGCAAATGCACTACTCTCGGCCGACGGCCGCGCGGAAACAGCGTCCGCATGACTTCGTCTACGAGCCCCGGATTGGCCGCGTTCAGATCGCCAAACTGCAACGGAAACGCCTTGAGCCCGAACACGCCGTTCGGCGAGGTCCTCCGCCGCAAGGCGCACCGCCACAACTCCGCCTGGCGCGCAGGCGAATGGCTGGCGAAACCGTAGGGGCCTGCCGGCTCGAAGTTCAGGTACTCGAGCGGGGCGCCGAGGCAACCGCTCGCCCACAGGAGGTGGCTGACGTAAGTACTCCCGCTCCGCGGGACGGAAGCGAACAGCCACGGGCAGGTGGGCGGTCCCTCACGCTCGGGGAAGTCGAACTGCGGCTCGTAGCCGGTTACGATCGCTCCCCCCATCGCCCAGCTAGCCGTCGAGCGCCTCGAACCGCCCGAATTCCTTGTCGGTAAGCCGGACCTCGATGCGCCGCAGGGGGCCTTCGTCTCCTTCCCCGGCCTCTTCCTCTGCGAGCACCTCGCCGTGCGAATGGAGCCAGGCGATCTTCTGCCCTGCGCTGGCCGGCAGCGTGATCGTGTGCCGGCGGGCGCCCTTGGTCAGCACCTCGCCGAGACGCTCGAGGACGCGATCGACGCCGAATCCGGTGATCGCGGAGACCGGCAGCACTTCCGGATCGATCGCCGCGAGCGCCTCGATCTCGATACGCCGCTCCTCGTCGAGCTGGTCCCACTTGTTCCACAGCTCGATGATCGGGATCGCGGGCTCCCCCACTTCCCCGTCGATCACGCCGAGCTCTTCGAGCACCGCGAGCACCTGGCGCTTCTGCGCGGCGCTGTCGGGATTGGCGATGTCGCGCACGTGCAGGATCACGTCGGCAGCGGTGACCTCTTCGAGCGTCGCCCGGAAGGCGGCCACCAGCTGGGTCGGGAGATCCGAGATGAATCCGACCGTGTCGGACAGGATCGCCTTCTCGACTCCGGGCAGCGAGATCGCCCGCATCGTCGGATCGAGCGTGGCGAACAACAGGTCCTCGGCCATGACGCCGGCGCCTGTCAGGCGGTTGAACAGCGTCGACTTGCCGGCGTTGGTGTAGCCGACCAACGCGATAACCGGCCAGGGCGCCCTTCCCCGCCGCTCCCGATGCAGGGCGCGGGTCCGGCGAACCTGCTCGAGTTCCCGGCGCAGCTTGCCCATCCGCGCGCGGATCATCCGCCGGTCGGCCTCGATCTGGGTCTCGCCCGGACCGCCGAGGAAGCCGAAGCCGCCGCGCTGGCGTTCAAGGTGAGTCCAGCTACGGACCAGGCGGCTCTGCTGGTAGTCGAGGTGCGCGAGCTCGACCTGCAGGCGGCCTTCGGCGGTCGCCGCCCGCTCGCCGAAAATCTCGAGGATCAGGCCGGTTCGGTCGATGACCTTGCGCTTGAGGCGTTCCTCTAGATTGCGCTGCTGGATCGCCGACAGCGCCCCGTCGACAATCACCAGCTCCGCCTCCTCCTGGTTGCAGGCGACCTCGATGCGTTCGATCTGGCCTTCGCCGAACAGGGTACCGGGCCGGACCTCGCGCACCGGCAGGATGAACGCCTCGGCGACCACGATCCCGATCGCTTCGGCAAGCCCCTTCGCCTCTTCGAGGCGCGACTCCGGGTCCGCCGCCTGGCGCTGGCGGCGGATGTCGGGACAGACGACTACCGCCCTCGCCCCGCGGGTCACCCCGCCTTCGATCGTGTCGTCGAAACTCAGACGGTCACCTCAGTCTTCGGGCCCTTCCTCTTCGTCGAGCCCGGTCGTCAGATCGACCGGTGCCGCCGGCTGGATCGTCGAGACTGCATGCTTGTAGGCCAGCTGGACGAAGCCCTCGCGCTCAAGCAGCATGCAGAACAGGTCGTAGGCAGCGATCCGCCCCTGCAACATGACTCCGTTGACGAGGAACATCGTCACCTGGACGGCGGCGTCGCGCACACGCGACAGGAACACGTCCTGAAGCAGCCGCTGCTTCTTGCCGCCTTCGCCGCCGGGCCCGAACAGCGCGGCATCAATCGGCTGCCCCGGCATGATCGTCGAGATAGCGTGCTTGTAGACCAGCTGCGACTGCCCGTCCCTCCGGAGCAGGATCGAGAAATTGTCGAACCAGGTGACGATTCCCTGAAGCTTGACGCCCTTCACGAGGAACATCGTCACCGGCGTCTTTTCGCGCCGCAAATGGTTGAGGAAGAGATCTTGCAGATTTGCGCCCTTCGGGGCCACGGCTGCTGCGGGTGTCGTCACCGGCTCCGGGGTCGTCCGGGGGCGCGGCGACAGGGTTCCCTTGGTCATTCACCTGACTCCTCTTGTTGGCGGCCGCGAGTGCGGTCCGCATTCTGGCCCCCGCGTGTCGCAACAAACGGAAGGCCGAATTCTTCTGTGCCCGGTTCTATGTGCGGCTGTTCAATTGCGCAAATCCCAAATCCCCAAATTCCGCCGGGGTCCGGCGGTTCCCGCGGCTCATTCCTTCTCGAACCCGGCGTCGCGGTCGCTCATCCCGAGCAGCTTGAGCTTGCGGTGCAGGGCCGAGCGCTCCATCCCGATGAAGCCTGCCGTCTTCGAGATATTCCCGGAGAAGCGGCGGATCTGGATGCGCAGATACTCACGCTCGAAGCTCTCGCGCGCCTCGCGCAGCGGTACCCCCATCAGCGTCGACAGGCCGGTGCCGTTCTCGGCCGAACCGCCGACCACTTCCGACGGAAGCATGTCGGGCTCGATCCTCGCCATCCGTTCGCGCGGAGCGAGGATCACGGTCCGCTCGACGACGTTGCGCAGCTGGCGCACGTTGCCCGGCCAATCGTAGGCCTGGAGCGCTGCCATGGCCTCGGGCGAGATCTCCGGGGCAGCGAGGCCCTGTTCACGCGCGTACCGGGTGAAGAAGTGATCGGCGAGTGGCGGAATGTCGTCGCGGCGCTCGCCGAGCGACGGCACGGCAACGGGAACGACATTGAGACGGTAGAATAGGTCCTCGCGGAAGCGTTTCTCGGCGATCTCCTTCTCGAGGTCGCGTGCCGTCGAGGACACCACGCGCACGTCGACGCCGATCTGCCGGTTGCCGCCGGCGCGGACGAACTTCTGCTCGGTGAGCACGCGCAGGATCCTCGCCTGCGTGTTGAGCGGCATGTCGGCGACTTCGTCGAGATAGAGCGTGCCACCGTCGGCGATCTCGAGCAGGCCGGCGCGCACGAGCTTGCCGTCGGCCTCTTCGCCGAACAGCTCCTGCTCGAAGCGCTCGGGCGTGATCCGCGCCGAGTTGACGGTGACGAAGGCCTTGTCGGCCCGCGGGCTCCAGGCATGCAGCAGGCGGGCGGCCACTTCCTTGCCCGAACCCGCGGGCCCGGTGATCAGCACGCGGCTGCCGGTGTTGGCGACGCGCCGCAGCGTGGCGCGGACCTGGTTGATGACGCTCGAGTTGCCGGTGAATTCCTCGGCCAGCAGCGCCCCTTCGCGCAGCCGTTCGTTTTCGCGCCGGAGCCGCTCGGTCTCGGTCGCGCGGGCGACCAGCAGCAGTAGGCGCTCGGCTTCGAACGGCTTCTCGATGAAGTCGACCGCCCCGCGCGAGATCGCCGACACCGCGGTGTCGATGTTGCCGTGGCCCGAGAAGATGATCACCGGCAGCTGCGGTTCGCGCAGCTTGATCGCGTCGAGCACCTCGAGGCCGTCCATCGGGCTGCCGTGGAGCCAGACGTCGAGCAGGACGAGGCTGGGCCGGCGCTCGTCGACCAGCTTGAGCGCGCTCGCGCTGTCGCCGGCCGTGCGGCAGGTGTAGCCCTCATCGGTGAGTACGCCCGCGACCAGCTCGCGGATGTCCTGTTCGTCGTCGACGACAAGGATGTCGAGCGCCATCAATCGGTCTCCATCGAAGGTTCTTTTCCCCCTATCATTCCGCAGCCTCGCTGCCGGCAGCGACGCTCGCCGGGTCGCGAGCGAAACGCATGATCGCTCGCGTGCCGCCGCCTTCCGCGAGGGCAAAGCTGAGTTCGCCGCCGTGCTCCTCGACGATCTTCTTGACGATCGCGAGGCCGAGACCGGTGCCCTTCTCCCGGGTCGTCACGTAGGGCTCCATGATGCTGACGCCCTCCTGCGGCAGCCCGATGCCGTTATCGGTGACGCAGACCGTCAGCTGCTGGTCGTCGAACTCGACCTCGACGGCGATCCGCCCGCGATAGTCCGGCTCGGCATCGCGCAGGCGCGCGTCGACCGCCTCGGCGGCGTTCTTGAGCACGTTGGTCATCGCCTGTCCGAACTGGTGCCGGTCGCATTCGATACGCGGCACCTCGGCGGGGGCGGAAAAGCGGTAGTCGATCTCCGGATGCCCGACTTCCTGCAGGAACAGCGCCTGGCGGATCAGGTCGATCGCGTCCTCCGAGCGGAACACGGGCTTCGGCAGGCGGGCGAACGACGAGAACTCGTCGACCATTTTCCGCAGGTCGCCGACCTGGCGGATGATCGTGGCGGTGAGCTCGTCGAACAGCTCGCCGTCCTGCGCGATCTGCTTGCCGTAGCGGCGCTTGAGCCGCTCGGCAGCGAGCTGGATCGGCGTCAGCGGGTTCTTGATCTCGTGCGCGATGCGGCGGGCGACGTCGGACCAGGCGGCCTGCCGCTGGTCGAGCAGTTGCCGGGTGATGTCCTCGAAGGTAATCACGTGCCCTTCTGCCGAGGGAGCGACCTTGACCGCCAGCGTGAGCAGTTCGCCGCCCTTGTTGTACTGAACGATGCCGCCGCTCGACTCGCCGCGCAGCAAGGTTGCGATCTGCGGAGCGATCTCGCCGAGCTCGAGCCCGATCGGGGCCGGCCCGGTGCGGTCGAGCAGCAGCTGCTGGGCAGATGTATTCATCAGCACCACTTGCTCGCGTTGATCGACCGAGACGATCCCCGCGGTAATCGATTGCAGCACCGCTTCGATGAACGCGCGGCGCTCGGCGAGCTGGCGGTTCGCCCCGACCAACGCATCCGTCTGGCGCTCGATCTGCGAGGTCATCCGATTGAAGGCGCGGTTCAGCAGTCCGATCTCGTCCGGACCGGTCCGCCCGGTGACCCGCAGCGCATAGTTGCCGGCGCCGACCTCGCGAGCCGCCGTCACCAGCTCGGCCAGCGGTTTCACCTGCCGATCGGCAAATCGCAGCGCGAACCAGACGGCGAGCCCGACCAGCGCGAGGGAGACGCCGAACAGGGCCAGATTGAACTGCAACTGCAGCAATCGCCCTTCCCGCCCGAGAACTTCGTAACTCTCGATCACCGTCTGCGCGCGTTCCTGTTGCCGGTAGGCAGCCGGATCCGCGTCGCGCGCGATATAGAGGTAGGTTCTCGACGCACGATCGAGCGGCGTCGCTGCCTCGATGCGGGTTGGACTGGCAATGACCACAACCTGTTCGCCTGCCTGCAACCGACGCAAGCTATCGGCGGATATCCGCTCGCGCGTTGAATCTTCGCTCGGATCGACGATTGCCGCGACGCGAAGGCCGCCGTCCGGAGCCTGCTGCAGGATCGCGGTCTCGCTGAGCCCACGGGCCAGGGCCTGCAGGCCATACTGTTCGATGAAACGGACATCCGTCATCGACCAGTTCTGCAGGAAGAAGCGTACGTCGGCGGCCATCGCCACCGCCTCGTTCCCGACCTGGCGTTGGTTCTCGTCGTAGTAACCGCGAGCCAGTTCGTTGGCGTTCTCGAGCAGCCCGCGGCGCTCGCCCGAGAACCAGAACTCGACCCCCCACTGGAACAGGAAGCTGGCGAAAACCGCGACCAGCAGCGTCGGGATGGAAGCGACCAGCGAGAAGAAGAACACCAGGTTGACGTGCAGGCGCGCGCTGGTGCCTCCCGCTCGGCGGATCGCCAGTCGCCGCCCCGCCAGCACGAGCAGCGCCATCGCGGGGATCAGCGTGCCGATCAACAGCAGAGCCGCCTGGCCCGAAGGCACCAGCTCGCCGGGGTCGCTGGCACCGGCGAGCGCGAGGTACGCGGTCGCCAGCATGACCAGGAGGGCGATGGCGGCGGCAACCTCCAGCCAGCGGTATAGATTGGCTCGACGCGAGGCGACCTGCAGTCGGCGCCACCATCGCGGCGATCGGCGGGCGGCCTCGGGGGCATGCTTCGGGCCGGGAGAAGAGGCCATCGTTGCAGACATACAACGCCCCTGTTGCCGCTTTGCAAGGCCTTTTTGCGGCAACCCGACAACTATCCGCGGCGGGAGAATCCTTCCGGGTTGATATCGAGATCGTCGAGCCGCTTGCGCAGCGTGTTGCGGTTGATGCCGAGCAGTTGCGCCGCGCGCAGCTGGTTGCCCCCGGTTTCGCGCAGCGCGTGCTCGAACAGCGGCCGCTCGAACGCAGCCAGGGCATTGTGATAGAGAGTCCCCGGAGCCACCGGCGCACGGCCCAGCCATGCCGCCAGCGCGCTCGCGAAGTCCGCGCCGGCCGATGACTCGGGTGCCGGGCGATCGGTGAGAAGCTGCCGAACGGTGGTCGCGTCGATCTCTTCGTCGCGCGTGAGCAGGGCCGCGCGGAAAATGAAATTGCGCAACTCACGGACATTGCCTCGCCAAGGCTGCGCCTCGAGCAGCGCCACGGCTTGCCGCGACAGTCCGCGTGCAGGCAGGCCC
Source organism: Sphingomonadales bacterium (assembly GCA_044506565.1). Lineage (GTDB taxonomy): Bacteria > Pseudomonadota > Alphaproteobacteria > Sphingomonadales > Sphingomonadaceae > Croceibacterium_A. The sequence goes on from JBIQKN010000038.1 coordinate 23,636, forward strand.
TCCTCCGCGGCGCGCCGCAGGAAGTGGCGGGCCAGCGCCTCGATGTCGCCCTTGCGCTCGCGCAACGGCGGCAGGTGGATCGGCACCACGTTTAGACGGTAGTAGAGGTCCTCGCGGAATGTCCCGTCCGCGATCATCGGCGCGAGGTCGCGGTTGGTTGCGGCGACGATCCGCACGTCGATCGCGATCTCCTCGCGGCCGCCGACCCGGCGGATGCGCCCCGATTGCAGCGCGCGAAGCAGGCGTGTCTGGGCCTCGGGTGGCATGTCGCCGATCTCGTCGAGGAACAGCGTGCCACCGTGCGCCTGCTCGAACTTGCCGATCGCGCGGCTGACCGCCCCGGTGAAGGCCCCCTTCTCGTGGCCGAACAGCTCGCTTTCGATCAGCTCGCGTGGAATCGCCGCGGTGTTGACCGCGACGAACGGCCCGGCCTTGCGCGAGCCCAACTGGTGGATCGCTTCTGCGACGAGCTCCTTGCCGGTGCCGGATTCGCCGAGGACGAGCACCGTGAGATCGTTGCGCAGGACCCGGGCGATCATCCGGTAGACTTCCTGCATCGCCTGGCTGCGCCCGATCAGCGGCAGGCCCTCCCCCGCCTCCTCCCCGCCGGCTTCGCCGCTCTCGCGCGCATCGGCGGCCTGGCACGCAGCGCGGACGAGTTCGTCGAGGTCGAACGGCTTCGGGAAATACTCGAACGCGCCGGTCTCGGTCGCGCGCACCGCGGTATCGAGGGTGTTCTGCGCCGAGAGGATGATCACCGGCATTTCGGGATAGTCGCGATGGATCTCGTCGAGCGTGGCGATCCCGTCGCCGTCGGTCAGCACCACGTCGGTGAGCATTACGTCATAGGCGCCCTGCGCAAGCAGCCGGTCGCGGTCGGCGACACTGTCGCAGCGGTCGACCGTGAATGCCTCGGCCTCGAGTCCGGCCGTGATCACGGTCGCGATCGAAGCATCGTCCTCGACCAGCAAGGCTCGCCTGGTCATTCCGCGCCCTTCCCTATTTCGCCATCGGCAGATGCACGCGGAAGTGTGTCCATCCGCCGGATTCGTCGCGTTCGTGGCCGATGCGACCGTCCATGTCGCGAACCAGCTTGTTGACCAGCGCCAGCCCGAGCCCTTGCCCGTTCTTCTTGCTCGAGACGAACGGCTCGAAGATGTGTTCGCGCAGCGCCGGGTCTACCCCCGGGCCGTTGTCGCTCACCTGGACCTCGATCGGCAGCTTCACCGGCCGACCGAGCCGGATCACGTTCATCACGAGGCCACTGACGAAGCGTGTGCGCAGCACGATCTCTGGGTCCTTGACCCCCTCGCACGCGTCGCGCGCATTGCCGATCAGGTTGATCAGCACCTGCACCAGCGCCCCCTCGTTGGCCAGCACGGGCGGCAGCGAGGGGTCGAATTCCTCGCGTACCCGGACCGGGAGGCCGCCCGCGGCGCGCACGGTGTCGCACGCGCGATGGATCGCCTCATGCAGGTTGAGCGGAGCGACAGGCTCCGGCTGCTCGCGGCCGAGCCGCTGCATCCGGTCGATCAATTGGGCGATCCGGTCGACCTCGTCGGTAATCAGGTCGGTCAGTGCGCGGTCGCCTTCATCGAGCTTGCGGGCGACCAGCTGCGCGGCGCCGCGGATCGCCGAGAGCGGGTTCTTGATCTCGTGCGCCAGCACGGCGGGCCCGCGCAGCGCGCCACCGCGGTCGTCGTCGCTGAACCGTTCGCCCTGGACTGCATCGGACAAGGTGACGACGCGCCAGCCCGGATGCGCCGCGAGCGAGGAGATCGTGAGGTTGATCTGCGAGGTTCGCCCGTCGACCTCGACCGACAGCCCCCGAGCCACGAGCTGTGCGTCCTCGCCCAGCAGACGGTCGAGCACGCGCTCTTCGGCGAAGCGGACCACGTCGAGGAACTTGCAACCCACCAGCCTGCGCGCGCTGCGACCGATGAGGTTCTCGGCCGCGGGGTTGACCTGGGCGATCGTCATGTCGGGGCCGAGCAGGACCAGTGCGAAAGTCAGGCCGGCGACCTGGTCTCGCAGGTCAGGCTGACCCGCGGAATCGATCTCGTTCACGCTGCCCGTCGCCGCAGGAACGGCTCGTAGAAACGCTCGAGTTCGCCGAGTACCTGCGCCGGATCGTCGATGAAGTTGACGAAGTTCCGGAACTCGGCCGAACCCGGCATGCCCTTCGTGTACCAGCCCAGGTGCTTGCGCGCGATCTTGACCCCGACGTCTTCGCCGTAATGCTCGAGCATCGCGCGATAGTGCTCGGTAAGCACGGAGTACTGCTCGTCGATGTCGGGATCGGACAGGACCTCGCCGGTCTGCCACCAGTGCATGACCTGCGCGAGCAGCCACGGCTTGCCGTACGCGCCGCGGCCGATCATCACGCCGTCCGCGCCTGACTGCTCGAGCGCCCTGGCGGCGTCGGCGATGCCGCAGATGTCGCCGTTGACGATCACCGGGATCGACACCGCGTCCTTGACCTTGCGGACGAAGGCCCAGTCGGC